>NZ_JBHVSZ010000002.1:0-482004 GCF_042884885.1 Arthrobacter sp. NPDC058097 | reverse complement strand
ACGGATGAACGAAACAGCAGATGCACCTCTAGCTCAATTGGCAGAGCAATTGACTCTTAATCAATGGGTTCCGGGTTCAAGTCCCGGGGGGTGCACTACGGAAGCCCCGTCTTCAAGGCCACAAGCCTGAAGGCGGGGCTTTGTCGTCCCCGGAATGTCGGCGCAGCAGGCTGCGCGCGATGTCCGAGTTGCCGTAGCGAAAACTTCGTGTAGAGTTGCATGTCGTTGCGGAGCTCAACGAGGGAAATAAACAGCCCACGGATGAACGAAACAGCAGATGCACCTCTAGCTCAATTGGCAGAGCAATTGACTCTTAATCAATGGGTTCCGGGTTCAAGTCCCGGGGGGTGCACCACGGAAGCCCCGTCTTCCAGGCCACAAGCCTGAAGGCGGGGCTTTGTCGTGTCCCCGGGGCATTGGCGGAAGAACCCTACTCCGGCGCGCTGCCGGAGGAACCCCTGACGTGCAGCTCGCTGCTGACCAGGTGCTTGCGCCCCGGCAGGTCAGGATTGCCCAGCCGCTCCAGGATGTACTTGCCGGCCTGGACCCCCACAGCAAGATTGCCGTTGTCCACGGAGGTCAGGGACAGGTGACGGATGCGGGCCAAGTACGTGTTGTCATAGCCGACCAGGGAAAGGTCGCCCGGAACCGTCACGCCGGCGTCCGCCGCGGCAGACAGCACGCCAATGCAGGCAATGTCGTTGAAGGCGAAAATCGCCGTCGGCGGGGCGGCCGCAGCCAGCAGGGTCCGGGCCGCGCTGTAGCCGCTTTCCTCGCTCATGCCGCCCGCCACGGTGTGCGGTTCCAGGCCGGCCGCCCGCATCGCTTCCTCATACCCCGCCCGCCGCAGGCGCCCGACCCCGCCGGGACCCTGGAGATGGGCGATGCGTCTGTGCCCGAGCGCAATGAGATGCTCGGTGGCCTTCCGCGCACCCGCGGCGTCGTCGTTGACCACCACGTCCACGCCCGGCAACTCCGGGTCGAGGGTTCCCGCCAGCACCACGGGAACCGAGCCGGAGGCGGTCCTGATCGCAGCGGACTCCGTGGTGGTTCCCACCACCACCAGGCCGTCGATCCGCTGCTCGAGCAGTGCCTCAACGGACGGGCGGCCGATCCTGTGGTCCGTGTAGGAGTCGGCAAGGACTGGTGAAACGCCGGCAGCGTGCAGGGAGGCGGAGAGGCCCTCCAGGAGCTCGATGAACCAGGGGTTCCGGAGATCGTTGAGCAGGACTCCAATGGTCCCCGTGCGCGGCATCGAGAGCCCGCGGGCAAGCTTGTTGGGCCGGTATCCGAGTTGTTCCATCGCCTCAAGTACCGCCCGCCGTCGGGCTTCACTGACGTTCCCGGAACCTTGGAGAACCAGCGAGACGAGCGACTTGGATACCCCGGCCCGGTCTGCCACATCGCGGATCGTGGGCTTGGCCACGGGCAGTCCGCTATTGGGGAACGATGGGCTCACGGTGCTCCTCTTCAGGTCATGGCAGCCTGGCGCTGCCCGTCCGGTACCAGCCTAAGGGGTTGACGAACCAGGCTCCTGCCATTGATTATGGACCGGTCCAAGAAAATTCCAAAAATCAAAGAGGATCCTCATGAGTGAACCGCAAGCACCGCAGTTGGTGGCCGGAATGGTGGGAGGCGGCGAAGGCGCAGACATCGGCAAGACGCACCGCCGCGCAATGCGCCTGGACGGCGAATTCGCCCTTCATGCCGGCGTCTTCGGGCGCGACCAGGTCCGCTCCGCTGCCCTGGCGTCCCGGCTCGGCATCCCGGCCGACCGGCACTACGCCGACTACCGCGAGATGGCGGAAAACGAAGCGGGGCGGCAGGACGGCGTCGACGTGGTGGTTGTTGCCACGCCGAACGACAGCCACTTCGAGATCGCCAGGACATTTCTCGAGGCCGGCATCTCCGTGGTGTGCGAGAAGCCGCTGACCCGGGATTCGATGACCGCGGCCGAGCTGGTGCGGATCGCTGCTGACAATGGCGCGGTCCTGGCGGTTCCGCACTGCTACTCCGCCTACGCCATGGTGCGCCACGCGGCCCGGATGGTGCGGGACGGGCAGCTGGGAACCGTGACATTCGCCGACGTGGAGCACGCCTCGGGCTGGGCGGCTACTCCCTTGGAGCAAGGCGGCCACAAGCAGGCCAGCTGGCGGACTGATCCGGACATCGCGGGCTTCCCCAGCGTCGTTGGCGACCTCGGCACGCACGGCTTCCATCTTCTTCGCTACATCACCGGGCTCGAGGCCGAGAGGGTGTCCGGCCGGCTGAAGACCGTGGTTCCGGGCAGGCGGGTCTTCGACCACGCGACCGTCGAACTGCAGCTCACCGGTGATGTCCCGGGCCGGCTGTGGGCCAGCATGGCCGCCGCAGGCCACAACCACGGCCTGCGCATCCGGGTTTTCGGCACAAGGGGAAACCTCGAGTGGCAGCATGAGGACCCGCATCATCTGAGAGTCCAGGACCTCGACGGGACCACCACGGTGCTGACGGAAGGTCTCAGCACACTGTCAGAGGACGCCTCCCGGCTTACCAGGGTAGGGCTGGGCCATCCGGAAGGGTTCCTCGAAGCCTTTGCCAACTTCTACCGCGATCTGGCCGCCGAACTGCGCGCCCGCCGGGACGGCACCCTGCCGGAGACACGGAGCCTGTCGTTCCCGACAGGACACGACGGCCTCGCTGGCGTCAGGTTCGTCGAGGCGGTGGCTGCATCGAATGCACAGGATGCCGGCTGGGTGACCCCGGCAGGTGCCGCGGAGAAAGCAGGGGTCTGACCATGCAGCGCTTCGCACTCCTCGGGGCAGGCTTCATCGGTTCCGTACACGCCGCCAACCTCGCAGCCCACCCGGACGTTGACTTCAGCCTGGTCTTCGATGTCGACCACGACCGCGCGAAGGCACTTGCGGCCACGCACGGCGCACGTGCTGCCGCGGACCTGGCGGAGGTTTTCGACTCCGCTGCCATCGACGCCGTGTTCATCGCCTCCTCCACCGACACCCATGCCTCTCACCTGCGCCGCGCCGCCGAGGCGGGCCTGGCCGTGCTGTGCGAAAAACCGATCGACCTGGACCTTGGGCAGGCGGGGGATACCGCAGCCTTTGCCACCAAGCATGCTGTGCGGGTCATGGTGGACTTCAACCGCCGCTTCGACCAAGATAACGCCGAGCTCAAACGGATCGTCGATGCCGGCGAAATCGGCGCGGTAGAGCTCATCCAGCTCACCAGCCGCGGTCCGGCCATGCCGCCGCTCCCCTACATCGCCACGTCGGGCGGCCAGATGCGCGACCAGGCCGTGCACTTCTTCGACCTGGTCCGCTGGCTGACAGGAACGGACCCCGTTGAGGTCTTCGCCACCGGCTCAGCCCTCGCCGAGCCGCGGCTGGCAGAGTACGGCGACGTGGACACGTCCGTCGTGTCCCTCCGGCTGCCCGGCGGCGCCCTGGTCCAGATCGACTGCGCCCGCCGCACCGGCTACGGCTATGACGAGCGGATCGAAATCATGGGATCCGAGGGCATGGCCGAAGCCGGCCGGCACCGTACCGGGGCCGTTTCCCGCTACCACTCCGGGAAAGTGGTGACCGACGGCATGCACCCCGGCTGGTTCGAGCGCGTGCAGCCAACCTACGCCGCCGCGCTGGGCCACTTTGTGGCCGGGCTGGAGAACGGAACAGCGGCCGACGGCGGTTCAGCCCTTGCTCCGTCGCTCGAGGATGGCCTCAAGGCACAAGCGATCGCTGAAGCGGCAACGCTGTCGCTGCGCACGGGGAGGACCGAGAAGATCCAGTACTGACAGGGCTGCGTCAGCCTGGCGCGGCGGGACCGGCGGTGAGCCCGAAACGGGGATACAGCAGCGGCAGACCCGTCCGGACACCGAAGTCGAGGGCATCACCGCGATGGCCCACACCGTTGCCCACAAAGCTGCGGGTCCTCATCCCCGCCTCTTGGGCGTCCTGCGCGGCCGCCGCCGCCTGCGGTCCGTACACCCGGTCGAGGGATCCGCTGGTAAAGATGGCGAGTTCATCCGGATACCTGCGGGCCTTCATGATGTTGGCCGGCTCTTCGGCGGCGAAGGCCTCGTGGTTGCCCTTGAAGATGACGCTCACGGTGTGCGCCTCGGTGCCGTTGAGCGGCTTCAGCTCGCCGGATATGTCGAGAATCGTGCCGAACAGGTCCGGACGCTTGGCGCCAAATGACAGCGCGCATTCGCCGCCGTTCGAGTAGCCGCCCACCGCCCACTCGGCCCGGCGCGGATCAACGTTCAGGTTCCTGCGGATGTAGTTGACCACGTCTTTCGTGACGTACGTATAGACCTTTCCCATGTCCGAATCGACGCAGACGGGGTTGATGAAGGGGTTGCCCAGCTGGTCGATGGTCAGTGTGATGGGCGCGAGGCCGTGGTTCTGACGGGCCAGCGCATTGAGCTCCCTGACCGACGACTTGTCCTGTTCCGGTCCGCCGGGCTGGCCCATCATCATGACGAGGACGGGCAGTGGCGGCGGATTTGGGACCAGCGCGGCCGGCGGCAGGTACAGACGGGCGTCCCGGGCGCGGAAACCGGAGGCGGTGGCGGGAATGGTCACAGCGCCGCTCCGGCCCGACGCCGGCATCCCGGCCGGCGCTTTCCAGGTCTTCCACAGTGGCTGCCGGGACACCGGCTTTGGGTCCAGCTTCGGCAGCGCGAGGTGGCCCGTGGTGTTGAGGCCAAGGAGAGCACCCAGCGTGGCGTTCAGGCCGTAGGCGGCATTGATGCCCAGGGCCGCCGTCGAAATAAAGAGCGCAATGGCCGCCACGGCGGCTATCTTTCGCCACCAGCGTGTGCGCCAAAGGTTGGCCAGTGCGAGGGCAACGCCACCGAAGGCGGCGACGACCCAGGCGCGGGTGTCGGTGTCCAGGGGCAATCCGAAGATATTGAGCCCTGCTTCGCAAATCAGGAGGGTGAGCACCCCTGCAGCGGCACCGGCGGCAACCGCCAGTCCCGCCGTGCGGAGCCGCGTAAGCCCCGGCCGGGCCAGGAGGTAAAGCACGGCAAGAAGGCTTGCTGCATCAAAAGTGTTCAGCAGGGGTCTTTGAAGAATGTTGAGGTCCAGCAACTGCATCGCGGCTCCTTGTACGCCCCCTTTGGGTGAGCGTAAGACCGGAGCCTTACAACTCCCTGAATGCTCTCTGGGCGTCGGCTTGGACGCCCAGCAAAGCTCCAGATTAGGGGGCTAAGGTGTACCCGCCCGCAAGCAAACCGGAGGATTCTGTTGTCGACGTGGCTGTATTCCATCAGTCTCCTGGAAGGCTGGCTACCCACCACCCTGTGGGTGCTCAGCACCCTTTCGCTGGGATTCCTGCTCCTCCACAGGCGGCGCTGGTGGATCTACGCAGGGGTAACGCTGGGTGTTTCATTGGCAGCCTGCTTTGGCCTGGCATGGCTGCTGGTCCACGCGTTCTATGTTTGGCCGGAGGACCTTCCCCCGGAGGTTGTCGCCTGGACGGGTCTGGGCGTCTTCGCCGCCGCAGCCGCCGTCGGAAACATGGTCCGGGGCGGCCTTCTGCGCACCGTGGCTGCACCGGTTGCCGCCCTCATTGTCCTGGGCCTGTGCGGACTGCAGATCAACGCCTACTTTGGTTTTATGCCGACAGTCGGGACCCTGCTCGGGAAGTCCCCGTCCACGCTGCTGCCCCTGGAACCTGCGCTGAAAAAGCACGGTGACGCCGCGTCCTTCGAGACCTCCCCCGTCTATGAGCGCTGGCACCAGCCGCTGAACCTGGCCGCGTCTGGCGTTTTGCGCCACGCTGAAATCCCGGGCACGGTTTCCGGCTTTCACGGCCGCCACGCGCACATCTATCTGCCGCCCGCCTATCTGGTCAAAAACCGGCCAAAGCTTCCGGTCCTGGTACTTGTCGGCAGCCAGCCGGGCTGGCCGGGAGTATGGGCCGTCAGCGGCAATGTGGTGCAGATGATGAACCGGTTCGCCGAAGCGCACCGTGGCCTGGCACCGGTGGTGGTGATCCCTGATCCGAACGGCACCGAGGACGGGAACACCATGTGCATGGACACCACCCTCGCCAAAACCGACACCTACATGAGCGTGGATGTGCCCGACTGGATCAAGCACAACCTCGACGTCGACTCCGACCCGCGTCACTGGGCTGTGGGCGGATTCTCCTTCGGCGGCACCTGCGCAGTCCAGATGACCACCCGTCATCCCGGGGTTTACCCGAACTTCATGAGTTTCGCCGGCGAGCGCGAGCCGGCCCTCGCCGTCTCGCGGCAGGAGACTGCAGACCTGGCGTTTGCGGGAAACCTGGCTGCGTTCTCGGCAGAGGTCCCGCTGACCCTGCTTGCCCAGCGGCAATACCCGGACAGTTACGGTTTTTTCGCGGCAGGCGGTGATGACAGCGAGTTCCGGGACAACGCCGTCGTACTGGCCGCAGCCGCCGCAAAAGCCGGGATGCACGTCAGGACCGCCATCATTCCGGACGCCGGACACTCATGGAAAGTGGTCCTGGACTCGATGCCGCAGGCACTGGATTTCCTGGCAAGGCCCATGGGGCTGGTTCCGTGAAGCCCCTGAGCACAACCCTGCCCAGCCGGCCCCCGGGGATGCGGGCAATCGGGCGTCTGCTCCTCATGATTCCCCTCGCTTCGTGCCTCACCATCACGATGTGGACTGCCGCCGTCGCGACGCATGCAGTTGCTGCCGGTCCCCCGGCCGGAATCCAACAGGCGGTGTCGCCGAGCTTGTTCACTGCCGGCCAGTTCGACTTCCTGGCCCCGCTCCAGACCATTTTCTTCACCGGGAACCCGGTTTCCTACGTGCTGGCGAGCGTCGTCATCCTCGCTGCCGTGGGGTTCGCCGAATCCACGATGGGTACTTGGCGGGCCGGGGCGGCTTTCCTGGGCGGCCATCTTGGTGCCCTGGTGCTGTACGCCACCGTGGTCCAGGCGGGCTCAGCGCTCGGCAGCGACTGGCTGGCCAGCATGAAGCACACCGGCGTCCTGGGTCCCTATGCCGGTGCACTCGCTGCGGCCATGGCCGCCAGTCCGCTTCTCAGTGCGCTGTGGCGCCGCCGCCTGCGGTCCGTTGCCGTCGCAGTGACGCTGATGCTTCTCCTGTACGTCGGGCACCCGCAGTCGCTGGATGCTTTCCTAGGGCTGCTGTGCGGGCTGGCGCTGGGCCAGTTCATGCACCGCCACATGACACGCGCCTCCCGCCTCTCGGCCCATTTTACCCGGTCGTCCAGCAGGGAAACCAGGACGCTGCTGTCCATGGCCGTGGCTGTCTTCGCGGCCGGCCCGGCCATGGCGGCCCTTGCACAGGCGCCCTCGGGTCCACTGGCGGTGCTGCGGGACCTCATCGTCAACCCGGTCCCCACAATCGGCCAGCTCCAGGCCAATTGCCGGGCTGCAATCGACCTCAGCTGCGCGCAGGTGATCCACAGTCCCGGCCTCAACGGGCCGGGCGGAGTCTCCTTGTCGCTGGTGCCGTTCCTGATGCTTCTGGTGTGTGCGGAAGGCCTCCGGCGGGGAAGCCGCCTTGCACTCTGGCTGACCATCGGCGTGCACCTGGTGATCGCCGTTCTGTCTGCCCTGCACCTGCAGCTCTTCTCACTTTTTGGAACCTACATGCGCACCGGCGGCCGCGTGCTTTCCGTGGACTCGGCGATCGTCGAAGTGCTGCCGGTGGTGCTGGTCCCGTTCGTCATCGCGGCACTGCTGTTCGCCAGCCGGAGGCATTTCATTGTCGACCCGGACCCCGTGCTGCGGCACCGGACGCTGGTCCTGCTCCCGTCCCTGTTCGCGGTGTTTGTGCTCGCATACGTGATCGCCTGGTTTGCGGAGGACAACTACCATCGCCGTGCCGGTTTGTTGGCGCTGGTCACCACGCTTCCCAGGATGTTCCTGCCTTACCCGTTTTCCTTCCGCTATTCCGTGTCCGTGTATCCGCACGGCTTCTTCTCCACCCTGCTCTTCAGCTTTGGCGGCGCCGCCTTCTGGCTGGTCGCCATGATCAGCGTCCTCGGACTCTTCCTCAGCCGCAGACTCAGGGATGCGCGCCAGGATACCGATCTTGCCCTGGCCAGAGACCTCGTCCGGGTGGGCGGCGGCTCGTTGTCATGGATGGCCCTGTGGCCCAATAACCGCTATTGGTTCAACGACGCCGGGACGGCGGGGATCGCTTACCAGGTCCACTTCAATGTTGCCGTCACGGTAGGCGGCCCCTTCGGGGACCCCGCGGACGCGTACACGGCAGCCGAGGAGTTCACCCGCTTTTGCGCGGCCCATTCCCTGGCACCGTGCTGGTATTCCGTCGCCGACGACCAGTGGAGGAATCTGGGGAAGCTGGGCTACCGGCGGGTCGCCGTTGCCGAGGAGACACTGCTGCACATCCGTGAAATCGAATTCAAGGGCAAGGAGTGGCAGAACGTCCGCACCGCGATTAACAAGGCGCGGAAGCTGGGCATCGCCGTGCTCTGGTCAACCTACGGCGAACTGCCCGGAAGCCTCCGGTCGCAGGTCCACGAGATCTCCGAAGCCTGGGTGGCGGACAAAGCCCTGCCGGAAATGGGGTTCACCCTGGGCAGTCTGGAAGAACTGAAGGACGACGATGTTCTCCTGTGCCTGGCCGTGGACACGGCGGGCACCGTGCACGGCGTGACCAGTTGGCTTCCTGTGTTCAAGAACGGACGCGTCGTCAGCCGGACCCTTGACTTCATGCGGCGGAGCCGTGACGCTTTTCCCGGCGTCATGGAGTTTCTGATCGCCTCGGCCGTCCTTCACTTCAAGGAGACGCTGGACGTCATTTCGCTCTCCGGCTCGCCGCTGGTCAGCTCCGGAGCGTCCGGCCCGGCTGCCGCAGCGGCCGCGCCAGTTGCGGTGGAAGGGGACGCCCTGGGCCGGTTCCTGAATCTGCTGGGCAGCGGCCTCGAGCCCGTTTACGGGTTCCGGTCGCTGGCAGCGTTCAAGGCACGGTTCCGGCCCCGGCACCGGACCCTCTACATGATGTACCAGGATCCGCTGTGGCTGCCGCGCATCGGACGCGCCGTCACAGAGGCGTACATGCCCAGCATCTCATTCCGGCAGACGGCGAAGCTGATCCGCGAAATAGTGGGCTAGTGCCCTGCTGCCCTGTTCCTGAAGGGCCGCACTATTTCTTGACGGCCGCCCGGAGGGGGCCGGCAGCGGCCGGGCCGCGGTTCCGTGATCTGGCGGGAGCATGGGCGATCAAGGCCAGTGTCGCCCCGATGAGGACGAGATTCTTCATGACGAACTCGCCATCCTCTGTCAGAAGCAGCGGGTCGCCCTGGGCAAACATCAGCCCGGGCAGCATCACGAAGGTCAGGAACGTTCCGCACAGGTGCGCGGCGAGGACCGGCAGTGCCAGGCGAAGTGCCACGCCGGTGACGAGCGCCGCGCCGAGCAGCACTTCGACCGCACCGAGAACAGGGACCACCGTGTGCGGGTCCGCCCACGGCATGGTTCCGGCGACCATCGCCGCAACCGGCGATACGCCTGCCAACTTCAACCCCCCGAACCACATGAAAAGGACGCCCAGCAGAATACGCAGCGAAGGCAACGCCGCCGGGCGCAGCACCCGCACAAGGCGGGCATCCGCAGCACCCCCAATTCGCACCAGAAGCCCGCCCCCGCGCAGCAAAGTTTTCATCGTGTTCCCTCCCTGGCTTTGGGACAGCCGCAGCCCCGATTAGTGGATGCAGGGAGGTTACGGGCGAGCCCTTGTGTTTTCCTTTGGCACACAGGACAGGGGCGGGTCCCCGCAGGTGCCGGGCCGGGCTCTTTTCCGCGTCAGCCCGCCGGCTGGAGTGCGACCCGCACGGGTTCCCCGGACTGCAACGATGCCTGGGCAGCGTCGGCCACCATGGACGCCGCAACGGCGTCTTCCGGTGTGCACGGGTTCTCCCGCTGACCCAGCACCAGTCCTACGAAGGCTGCCATCTCGGCCCGGTACGCCGCGTGGAACCGCTCGGCGAACGTCCTGTGCGGCCGCCCCGCCGGGAAACCCACTCCGGGTTCCGCTGAGGTCATCGCCATCTGCTCGTCCATCCCCACCATGACGGACCCGGCGGAGCCCTGGAGTTCTAGCCGGACGTCGTGGCCAGCCCCGTTGTAACGGGTGGCCGAGACCGTTCCCACGCTGCCGTCGTCGAACGTCACCACTGCGAGGGCGGTGTCGACGTCGCCGACGGCGCCGATTGCCGGGTCACCATTGTTGGATCCCTTGGCGAAAACCTCCACGATTTCCTTGCCGGTGAGCCACCGGAGGATGTCGAAGTCGTGGACGGAGCAGTCCCGGAAGAGCCCGCCGGACGTGGCGAGGAACTCCACCGGCGGCGGCGTCATGTCGCAGGTGACCGCCCTGACCGTATGGAGCCATCCCAGTTCACCGGCGTCAAAGGCGCGCTTGGCCTCCAGGTAACCGGGATCGAACCGGCGCTGGTGGCCGATCTGCACAGTTCCGCCCGCGGCCCGGATGTGGTCGAGCACGGGCAGTGATTCCGCGACGTTGACGGCGACCGGCTTTTCGCAGAACACCGGTATCCCGGCGTCCACGCCTGCCCTGATCAGATCCGGATGCGTGGCGGTTCCGGTGGCGATGACCAGCCCGTCGACGCCGGAATCGAGCAGGGCTTCAACGGAGGGAAGG
This sequence comes from Arthrobacter sp. NPDC058097, assembly GCF_042884885.1. Taxonomy (NCBI): domain Bacteria; kingdom Bacillati; phylum Actinomycetota; class Actinomycetes; order Micrococcales; family Micrococcaceae; genus Arthrobacter; species Arthrobacter sp. NPDC058097. Next base: position 471,349 of record NZ_JBHVSZ010000002.1, on the reverse strand, counting down.
AATGCCGCACCGATTCCGCCGGCCAGCGAGCGGGCATGCTCCGCGGCGACGTCCGTCAGCTTGAGGTGCACGGAGGTGCCCTGCGGCCCCAAAAGCTCATTCAGTCCGGTGATGTTCCGGGCGTGCATGGCGCCGATCCGGCCCACTCCGGCGAGTCCAAGAGTTACTTCCTTCATGCGGCTCCCCTACTTCGACGCCCGGCCGGCGACTGAGCCTTCACTGGCGGAGTCGGTCACGTCGGCAACTTCGGCCTGGACTTCCTTGAGGGCGTCGGTATGGCCGCCGAGTTGTTCGAGTTCGTGGGCGAGCTCGGCGAGTTCGGCGCCGCCGGCCATCTGCGCGGTGAGTTCGTCGAGGGTGATGTCCTTCTTGTCGTAGTAGCCAATCGACCTGCCGCGCTTGAGCAGCAGGAACCGGTCCCCGACAGGGAAGGCGTGGTGGGGGTTGTGGGTGATGAAGATGACGCCCAGTCCGCGGTCGCGGGCCTGCAGGATGTAGCGCAGCACGACGCCGGACTGCTTCACGCCCAGGGCTGCCGTTGGCTCGTCCAGGATAAGGACCTTCGCACCGAAGTACACGGCCCGGGCGATTGCGACACACTGGCGTTCGCCGCCGGAGAGCTGGCCGATGGGCTGTTCGACATCGCGCAGGTCGATGCCCATGTCCGCCAGTTCCTGCTTTGTGATGTCCTTCATGGCTTGGACGTCCAGGCGCTTGAAGGGGCCGAAGCCCGTGGTCAGCTCGGAGCCTAGGAAGAAGTTGCGCCAGATGGGCATCAGGGGAACGACTGCGAGGTCCTGGTAGACGGTGGCGATGCCGGCATCCAGGGCGTCACGGGGCGAATCGAATTTCCGCTCCTCGCCCATGATGTGGAGGACACCCTCGTCGTGCTGGTGCAGGCCGGCGATGATCTTAATCAGCGTGGACTTGCCCGCGCCGTTGTCCCCGAGCACGCAGGTCACCCTGCCGTTGTCCACGGCCATCGTGACATCCGTGAGGGCGACGATGTTGCCGTAGTGCTTCGCCACGCTCTCCAGCGAGAGCAGGTGCACCGGGGTGTGGGTCAACGGGTCCTTCTCGTCCCTGAGGAGTTCCTGCTGGTGGATTTGTTTAGCGTCCATGGTGTTCAGCCCTTACTTGAGTCTGCGCGGCGCTTGACGATCAGGTTCACGATAGTGGCCAGGAGCAGCATCAGGCCAAGGAAGAACTTGAACCAGTCCGGGTTCCACTGCGCATACACGATGCCCTTGTTGGCCATGCCGAAGATGAAGGCGCCGATCGCGCCGCCCACTGCGGATCCGTAGCCTCCAGTCAGCAGGCACCCCCCGATCACGGCGGCGATGATGTACAGGAATTCGTTGCCCACGCCCTCGCCGGACTGCACGGCGTCGAATGCGAACAGGTTGTGCATGCCCAGGATCCAACCGCAGAAACCCACGGCCATGAAGAGGCCGATCTTGGTTGCCTTGACAGGAACGCCCACGGCACGGGCGGCGTTGGCATCGCCGCCGACGGCGAAAATCCAGTTGCCCACCTTCGTGCGAAGCAGCACCCAGGACGCGATGGCAACCAGGGCGATCCAGATGAAGACGGTGTTCTTCACCTCCACGCCGCCGATGTTCACCGACGAGGAGAAGATGGCCTGGGCGGACTCATAGCCGTCCATGGTGGAGATGGACGGCGATGAGACGCCGCCGCCGATCATGCGTGTCAGACCCAGGTTCAGGCCAGTCAACATCAGGAATGTGGCGAGCGTGACGATGAAGCTGGGCAGCTTGGTCTTCATGAGGATCCAGCCGTTGATGAAACCGATGCTCAGCGACACCCCAAGGGCCAGGATCACACCGACCCAGACATTCATGCTGAAGTACCAGCTGAACATCGAGGCCGTGAGCGCGGAGCTGATCACCGCCACACCGGTGGACAGGTCAAACTCGCCGCCAATCATCAGCAGCGACACTCCCACCGCCATGATGCCGATCGTCGAAGACCCATACAGCACGGTCGCGAACGCGTTCGGTTGGGTAAAGGTCGGGGACACCGCGGCGAAGAATATGAAAAGGACGATGGCACCGACAAGGGCGCCCACCTCAGGACGGCCCAACAACTTCTGCAAAGGATTGCGCCTGCCGACACGCTCGTCGGTCGCCGCCGGTTTGGGAATGGTCTGGGTGATGGTCATTGGAATGCTCCTTGCTGCCCGGTCCGGCGTTTTCGCCGGAACGGGCTGGCGGGCTGCTAACGGATACCCTGCTGGGCGAAGGTGAGGGCGTTTGCTGCTCCGGCCTTGTCTACGATGGTGGGGCCGGTCAGGACGGGCTGGCCGCCGCCAAGCTTGAAGCCGCCGCGCTTGGCCTGCCACAGCGCGTCCACCGAGCCGTAGCCCTGCAGCCAGGGCTGCTGGTCAACGGTGAATTCAACCGCGCCGTCGGCGATCTTCTGGGCGAGCTCGGCGTTCATATCGAAGGAAGCCACCTTGGCTTTGCTGCCGGCCGTCGTCACCGCCTTCAGGATGGTCAGCGTGTACGGCGCGCCCAGCCCGATGATGACGTCGGCATCGGCGGTGGCCTGCAGTTTGGCCGTCACTGTTGAGGACACCTGGGTCATGTCCGTGCCCTGCACGTACAGGATCTCGGTGGCCGGAACCTTGGACTTCACACCTGCACAGCGGGCTTCGAGGCCCACATGGCCCTGTTCCTGGATGACGCAGACGGGGTGCTTAAATCCGAGGGAGTTGAGCTTGTCGCCCACTGCCTCGCCGGCGAGCTTCTCATTCGACCCGAAGTGCGTAAACGCACCCAGCTGGGCGAACACGGATTCACCGGCGTTAAGGCTCACCACCGGGATGCCGGCGTCCGTGGCCTTCTTCAGGGCATCCTTCAGGGCGTCCGGCTTGGCCAGGGTCACGGCGATGCCGTCCACCTTCTGGTCCACGGCCTGCTGGATCAGCTGCGCCTGGCGGCCGCCTTCAGGGTCCGAGGTGTACAGCAGCTCCACGTTGTCCTTGGCTGCGGCTTCCTCGGCGCCCTTGCGGACAATGTCCCAGAAGGTGTCGCCGGGAGCTGCATGCGTGATGAGGGCAACCTTGATGCGCGGCGTCGACGCCGCCTGCCCACCTGCCCCGGCGTTCGCGCTTTCCGGAGCCCTGCCGCCGCTGGACGAACAGGCGCTGAGGGCCATCATCGGCACGACGGCGGCAACGAGGGCCACCCTGCGCCATGAAAATTTCTTCACCGAAAATCTCCTTTGATCCGGGTTCCCGTGTGCCACGCCGCACCGGCCGGGAATGTTGATATATCCGATCATGGTGACTCGGATCACGCTTGTCAACGTTTGTCCTAACATTAGGACGATATTAGTTTTTGCCTACGAGGGGTCTGGGCTGAAGGCGTGCTGGAACGCAGACAAGGCATTGTCCCCCGCAGCAAGCCCCGCGCCTCCCGAAGCCGCCGCTTCGAGGCCGACAACGCCCGTGTAGCCGACGCCGGCGAGCGCCTTGGCGACGGCGTTGTAGTTGACCTCCCCCGTCCCGGGTTCGAACCGGCCCGGAACGTCTGCCACCTGGATTTCCCCGATCCACGGCAGAGCCCCGCGGACGAGTTCAATCAGGTTTCCTTCGCCGATCTGGGCATGGTAGAGATCCAGCATCATCCGTACGTGCGGGTGGTCGGCCGCGGACACCAGCGCCATGGTGTCCTTGGCCCGCGCCAGCGGTATGCCCGGGTGGTCCAGGACCGTATTGAGGTTCTCCAGCGCAAAGACCACGCCATGCCGCTCACCCAGGCGGCCCAGCCGTTCCAGGGTGCGGAGGCCGGTCAGCCACATCTGTCCGGTGGAGCGGTGGAGCGGCCGCACGGCGACCCCGCCGTCGCCCAGTTCCGCAGGGTGCACAACCATGCGCTCGACGCCCAGTTCGAGCGCCGTCGGGATAAGCTTCTCCGCCGATTCGACAACGCGGTCCGCACTGTCCGGGTCGATGAGGCTGCCGCCGAAGTAACCGCTCATGGAGGAAAAGCGGGCACCCGTTGCGGCCAGGGCTGAAATGTCCCGGCCGCGCGTGTCCCAGAGTTCCACCTCGAACCCCTGCTCATGAATGCGCTGCACGCGCTCGATGAGGGGCAACTCGCCATAGACCATCTCGGCGCATGCTGCCAGCCGGAAGCTCATGCGCCCAGTCCCGTGACATGCGGTCCCGTGAGCTGCAGCCCGGGCTCGGCCGCCTGCAGGTGCGCCACAGCCGAGACGTCCACCGGAAGGCCGGTCTCGTGCGACCGGATCGCGGCGAGTGCCACGGCCAACGCGTTGCGGGCATCGGTGCCGCCGGGAGCAGCCGGTCCTTCCGGAGCGCGTCCTGCGCGACGGGCGGCCACGCCGTCGACAAAACGGGCGAGCTCCGCGGTGTAGGCGTCGTGGAAGAGGTCAATGTTAAGGCGCACGGTGTCCGAGGCGATGCCCGCGGCCGTGTAGCTCACGGCACTTGACACCTGCGGCCCGCCGGCGGAGACCATGCCGGCCGATCCGAAGACTTCACCCCGCACGTCATAGCCATACAGGGCATTGAAGTTGGCCTCTGCCACTGCGATGGCGCCGTTGCTGTAGGTCACTGTGACCACCGCGGTGTCCAGCAGGCCTCCGGCTTTGGCTTCAGGGGCCACCAGGGCGTCAGCCACGGCGTGCACCTTCACCGGCACCGCACCCGGGTTCAGCCAGTTCAGCGTATCGAAATCATGGATCAGCGTTTCCAGGAAGATGGTTCCGGGCGCAATCCGCTCCGGGGAGGCAATGCCGGCCGCGGTGCCCGGGTCACGGGTGAGGGACCGCAGCAGTTGCGGGGTGCCCACCACGCCGTCGTCGATCAGCTTCCTGGCGGCGGCGAAGTCCACCGCGAAACGCCGGTTGAAGCCAAACTGGACATTGACCCCCGCGGCGCCTGCAGCGGCCAGCGCCTCGTCCAGTTCTTCGACAGTGCGGCCGCCCGGCTTTTCGCAGAACACGCCCTTCCCTGCCCGGGCCGCAGCAGCGATAAGACCCGAATGGAATCTTGCCGGCGATGCCACCAGGACCGCGTCGATGTCGGGGTCGTTGATCACGTCCGCCGGATCTGAGGTGATTCTCGCAGCGCCAAGCTTCCCGGCCAAGGCCTCGGCGGCGGAAAGCACTGGGTCAGCGATGGCATCCAGCCGCGCATTGGGAATACGGTGCGCCAGGGACTCGGCATGGAAGGTGCCGATCCAGCCGGCCCCAATCAGGCCGAGGCGGACGGGGCGGCTGTCGCCGCCCGGTTGCTGGACATAGGTCATGTTTCAATCCCCTTCTCAGGCTTCTAGATCGTTCTAGTGAGACGATGGTGGCACAGCTTTTGGCCATCTGTCTAGATCGTTCTATAGACTGCTGGCAGCAAGGAGACACATGACTGAACAGCAACGGCGCCCCACCCTGATGGACGTCGCCGAAGCCGCCGGCGTATCACGGGCCCTGGTGTCCATCGTGATGCGCGGCGCCCCCGGCGCGGCCGAGGCCACGAGGCAGAAAGTGCTCGACGCCGCACGCAGGCTTGGCTACCGGCCCGACAGCCGGGCCCGGCTGCTGCGGAGCACGCGAACCAAACTCCTCGGCCTCAGTTTCTCCACGGCGCACGCGTTCCACGCGGAAATTGTGGACGCCGCGTACGCCGAGGCCAGCGCCAAGGGATACGAACTTGCCCTGGGCGGCGTTACCAGCGGCAGGCCCGAGGCCCGGACCATAGAAGCGCTCCTGGATTTCGGGTCCGAGGCGCTGATCCTGATCTCGCCTACCCTCAGCAGCGATGAACTGGCGCGGTACGCCGGCCAGGTGCCGGTGGTGAGCCTGCTCCGGAATGACGTCGGGGATCTCACCGATTCCGTGAGCAGTGACGACCACGAGGGCATCCGGATGGCGGTGGACCACCTCGTGTCCCTGGGGCACCGGCGGATCGTCCATATCGACGGCGGTTCCGCGGTTTCTGCAGAAGCGCGCCGGTCCGCCTTCCGGGCCGAAATGGAACGCCGCAGCCTGGAGCCGGCCATCATCGCCGGCGGCGCGATGGAGGAAGATGGGATGACCGCCGGCAATTCGCTCGGCCCGGCCATGCCGACAGCCGTCATTGCCTTTAACGACAGGTCGGCCCTCGGGGTCATCGAGAGCCTCCGGGCACAGGGGCTTCAGGTTCCGGCCGATGTCTCAGTGCTGGGCTACGACGACAGCCAGTTCGCTCGGCTCAGCTATGTCCAGCTGTCCTCGATCAGCCAGGATGCCCCAATGCTTGCCGCCGCGGCAGTGGACCGCGCCGTGGAGCGGATCGAAGGAACGCAGCCGGCCGGGCATGTAGTCCGGACCCCGCATCTGGTGGCACGCAGGACCACTGCTGCTCCCCGGGCAGGCGGTTAGCCACCGGTTACGGGCAGAGCTAAGAATTTGCCTCGACGGTCAGCCCGGATTCGGCGCCGGCAACGATGGCGTTGGTCTCCGGCGACGCGAAACGCTTCGCCAGCTCCCGGACCACGGCCTGAAGTTCCTGGCGGAGCAGATCCGGGTCAATGGACGCCGCGGCAAGGACGGACCGTTCCATGTCCGCTGCGGCCATGACGGCTTCGGTGCCGCGCTCCGTGAGCGAGACGACATGGCTGCGCCGGTCCGAGGTGCTGCGCTGGCGCACGATGTGCCCGTGCGACTCGAGGCGGCTCAGCGTCTTGCCCATGGTTTGCGCCTGCACCCGGACAAGCTGGGCAAGCTGCGCCTGCGTCATGGGACCGCTGTTGTAGAGCACTTCGATGGCGATAACGCCGGCGTGCGTCAGGCCAATGGCGCCCAGCTTCTCGTTCCATGAGTGCTCAACAAGGCGGGCCGCCGTGGACAAGAGGCGCCCTGTGGGCCAGCGATCCATATCAGGCATACCACCAAGTATAACTAAGCCTGATTAGTACCCGACACGAAGCCTTACTAAGCTGAAATGTCCTGCACCAAAACAAGGAGACAACGTTGGCTGAAAAACTTACGCCGGGCGACACCGCCCCCGGCTTCACGCTGAAGGACGCAACGGGAGCGGACGTCAGCCTCAGCGATTACCGCGGCCGGAACACCATTGTGTATTTCTATCCGGCCGCCGCCACGCCCGGATGCACCAAGCAGGCCTGCGACTTCCGGGACAGCCTGGCGTCCCTTCAGGCTGCTGGCTACGAGGTGCTGGGAATCTCCCCTGACCCGGTGGGAAAGCTGGCCAGTTTCGCCGACGCCGAGGGTCTCACCTTTCCCCTCCTGTCGGACGAAGACCATGCCGTCGCCGAGGCGTACGCCGCGTGGGGCGAGAAGAAGAACTACGGCCGGACCTACGAGGGCCTCATCCGTTCCACCGTGGTGGTGGATCCGGACGGCAAAGTCGCCGTGGCCCAGTACAACGTCCGGGCCACCGGGCACGTCGCCAAGCTGCGCAAGGACCTCAAGCTCGAAGAGGTTGCTTAACCCTGCGCCTGACCACCTGTCCGTGCCTGCCGCAAGGACCGCACAGGTGACGGTACAATGGAGGCTGGCATCCGCCGTCGTACGTTTTCCCTGCTGACAGCAGGCTAAGGGCACACCAGGCGGGACCGCGCGCGAGTGGTGAAATTGGCAGACACGCAGGATTTAGGTTCCTGTGCCTTCGGGCGTGGGGGTTCAAGTCCCCCCTTGCGCACTGCGGTTATCGACAGTTGAAATCCCGGGCTACGGCCCGGGATTTTTGCTGTTTAAACGCCCGGCAGAAAATTATTCCCGGTTCACCCATCCGTTGCCGCCGGCCAGGCGAATACCCAGTGAGACACCGCCCAACAGCCTGGAACCACAGGCCGGTGACCCACAGTCGGAAAAGGATGACCGGAGGAAGCCACACTCCCTTCGGTACCGTTCGTCGGCACAACCAAGGAGAATCGAAATGCAGTCCTTCAAGCGCTCAACCTTCACCGTCGCAGGCATTGCAGCCGCCGCTCTGCTGAGCCTCACCGCATGCGGCGGCTCCGCCGGCACGTCCAGCAGCTCGTCGGCCGCCGCTGAACCGTCCAGCATGGCGCCCTCCGCCTCCAGCATGGCGCCGTCACCGTCAGAAACTTCGACGGCGGCCATGGATCCGGCCGCCAACCTCGCCGGGCCCGGCTGTGCCGACTACGCCAAGCAGGTACCCAGCGGCAAGGGCTCCGTCGCAGGCATGGCCCTGGACCCCGTCGCCGTCGCCGCCTCGAACAACCCGCTGCTGAAGACGCTCACCGCCGCGGTCTCCGGCAAGCTGAACCCGAAGGTCAATCTCGTGGACACGCTGAACGGCAGCGAGTTCACGGTGTTCGCACCGGTTGACGATGCCTTTGCCAAGGTCGATGCAGCAACGATCGAAACCCTCAAGAAGGACGATGCCCTGCTGAGCAAGATCCTCACCTACCACGTGGTCCCGGGCCAGATCACGCCGGACAAGATCGTGGGCACGCACAAGACGGTGCAGGGCGGGTCGGTCACCGTGACCGGCACCAAGGATGCCCTCAAGGTGGACGGCGCCAACGTGATCTGCGGCGGCGTCCAGACGGCGAACGCCACCGTTTACCTCGTGGACTCGGTGCTTATGCCCAAGTAACCGTTAATCCTGCCCGGGGCTCCGGCCCTGGACAGAGGCCGCGGTCCGCACCCCGACGGTGCGGACCGCGGCCTGTTCTTTTGCCGTCATCCGCGCCGGCGTGTCCTGGCTCACGCATAAGCCAAGGGCGTGCGATCCGTCAATTAGACTGGGTGGCGGGCAAGCAGCCGCCCACGCGCACCCCAGCAGTCCAGAGGTGGTAATCGAGTGCCCAGCAGCAGTATCCCGCGCCGTACGGCCTTCAAGGCCGGCGCCGTCCTTCTGGGCCTGTCCCTCACGTCGTGCACCAGCGAAGCCCAGCCCACGCCGTCGTCCGCCGCGGCCAGCACCACAAAAGCCGCCGCTGAGCCCTCGGAGACCTTCACGTTCGGCACAGCCTCGCAGCCTCTGGGTTTGGACCCCGCCCTGGCCAACGACGTCGAATCCCAGCGGGTCACCCGGCAGATCCTGGAAGGCCTGGTGGGCGTCGACCAGACAACGGGCGAGCCCACGCCGCTCCTGGCCACGGAGTGGACAGAATCGTCGGACGGCATGTCCTACACTTTCACCCTTCGCCCGGGCATCAAGTTCCACGATGGCTCGCCTTTCAACGCTGAGGCCGTCTGCACCAATTTCGAGCGCTGGTTCAAGTTTTCAGAGGCGCTGCGGAAACAGGCTCCGGGAACCACCTTCAAGGGAGTCTTCAAGGAACACGCCGACCATGCGGAGCTGTCCGTCTTCAAATCCTGCACTGCCCTGTCGGCCCTGCGGGTGCGGATCAGCCTCACGGAGCGCTTCACCGGCTTCCTCCAGGCCCTGACGCTTCCCGCGTTTGCCATTTCCTCCCCCAAGGCACTCGCCGCCGGGAAGGCTGACCAGCTCAGCCTCCGGCGCGGCAGCCAGGCACTTTCCGCCTACGCCACACAGCCAGTGGGCACCGGCCCCTTCCGCTTCTCCGCCTGGGACAGCACGGGCGTCACCCTCGTGACCAACAAGGGGTACTGGGGCGCCCGCGGACAGATTGCCACCCTCAAGTTCGTCACCTACGACCACCCGCAGACGCGGCTGCAGGCACTGCTGGACGGCAGGATCGACGGCTATGACGCCGTGACGGTGGGGAACTTCGACCAACTGGTCAAGCGCGGCAAGCAGATCATCCAGCGGGACCCGTTCTCGGTGATGTACCTGGGCATGAACCAGGAGATTCCGGTCCTGAAGGACCTCAAAATCCGGCAGGCCATCGAACTGGCCATCGACAAGGACACGCTGATCAGGCGGTTCTTCATCGACAACACGGCCCAGGCCTCACAGTTCGTACCGCCCAAGCTGAGCGGGTTCAACAACAACGCCCCCGCGCTCGGACACGATCCCGCCAAGGCGAAGGAACTCCTGGCCGATGCCGGCTACAAGGGCCAGGCCCTGAAGTTCTACTACCCCATGAACGTCACGCGGCCGTACCTGCCCACCCCGGAGAAGGTCTATGCGGAAATCAGCCGCCAACTCACGGCAGTGGGGCTGAACATCCAGCCCGTCCCCGTCGACTGGACGGACGGCTACCTGCAGAAGGTGCAGAACCCCGGCGACCACGCCCTGCACCTGCTCGGCTGGAACGGCTCCTATTCTGACGCCGACAACTTCCTTGCCCCGCTCTTTGGCGAGAAGAACGGCGAGTTCGGGTACCAGGACCCGCAGGTTTTCGCCAAGATCGACCGCGCCCGTGGACTACCGGACGGCCAGGAACGGACGCAGCAGTACCAGACCATCAACGCCCAGATCGCGGAGTCCCTGCCCGCGGTCCCCATCGCCTTCCCGATCTCCGCCCTGGCCCTGTCCGACCGGGTGGCCAGCTATCCGGCCTCGCCGGTATTAAATGAAGTTTTCACCAAGGTCCAGCTGAGGTCTTGACGCCGGGGCGCAATTTCAGTTAGTGGGCGGTGCGGGGATATTCTGTGACAGCCAGAGCCGCCTATCGGAGACTGATTGTGACCTTCATTTCCAAGACCCAACATGCCGACGTCGTCCTTATTGGCGGCGGCATCATGAGCGCCACGCTGGGTGCGTTCATCAAGCAGCTCGAACCCAACTGGACCATCTCCCTGTTCGAGCGGCTTGACGAGGCCGGCCTGGAGAGCTCGGGACCGTGGAACAACGCCGGTACCGGACACGCCGCGCTGTGTGAGCTTAATTACTCCCCCGCAGCCAAAGACGGCTCGGTCAATCCTGCCAAGGCGCTGCACATCAACGAGCAGTTTCAGCTGTCCCGCCAGTTCTGGTCCCACCTGGTGGACAACTCCCTGATCGGCTCCCCCAAGGGATTCATCAACACCGTTCCGCACATGAGTTTCGTCATCGGCGACGACAACGCGAACTTCCTCAAGGCCCGGTTCAACGCGCTCAAGGAGCACACCCTGTTCCGGAGCATGGAGTACTCCGAGGACTTCGCGCAGATCGCCAAGTGGGCGCCACTGATCGTCAAGGGCCGCGACACGAAGCAGCGCGTCGCCGCCACCCGGGCCGCCGAAGGCACCGACGTGGACTTCGGTGCCCTGACCCGCGAGCTCACCGGATACCTGGCCAACAACGGCGTTGAAATCAACTACGGGCACGACGTCACCAATGTCCGCAGGGCGTCCGACGGCGGCTGGGACCTTTCGCTCAAGCACCCTGCTTCTGGTGAGCGCGGCAGTATCCGCGCCAAGTTCGTCTTCGTCGGCGCCGGCGGCGGCGCACTGCATCTGCTGCAGGCTTCCGGCATCCCGGAAAGCAAGGGCTTCGGCGGGTTCCCCGTGTCCGGCCAGTTCTTCCGCTGCACAGACCCGTCGCTCGCGTCACAGCACAACGCCAAGGTCTACGGCCAGGCTTCCGTGGGCGCGCCGCCCATGTCGGTGCCGCACCTGGACACCCGCTACGTCAACGGCAAGCGCTCCCTGCTGTTCGGGCCGTACGCAGGCTTCTCCACGAACTTCCTGAAGAACGGCAGCTACCTCGATCTCCCGCTGTCCATCCGGCCGAGCAACATCATCCCGATGCTGGCGGTGGCCAAGGACAACATGGACCTGACCGCCTACCTGGTCAAGGAGGTGGCCAAGCGCCACGGCGACAAGGTGGAGGCGCTGCGCGAGTACTACCCCGAGGCCAAGGACGGCGACTGGGAACTCATCACCGCCGGCCAGCGTGTGCAGATCATCAAGAAGGATCCGAAGAAGGGCGGCGTACTGCAGTTCGGCACCGAGGTGATTGCCGCCCGCGACGGTTCCATCGGCGCCCTCCTCGGTGCTTCACCTGGTGCCTCGACGGCCGTGCCGATCATGATCGAGCTCCTGCAGAAGTCCTTCCCCAAGAACTTCAAGGGCTGGCAGTCCAAACTCAAGGAAATGATGCCGGGCTACGGCGTCAAGCTCAACGAAAACCCGGAGCTGGCGGCGGAGCTCGAGAAGGCCACCGCCAAGAGCCTTCAGCTGGAAGCATCGCCCGCAGTCCAGCGGTGACCGTCCGGCGCTGACCAACCTGGGGCTGACCCGGCACGGGTCGCGGCGGGCTCCACCCAGACAAGAAGTCCGTCGACCCAGGAGATCATGCGATGTTCCGGCTGGCCCACCTATCCCTCGGGAACCGCGCGCTCATCGCGCTGATCACCATCTTCGCCTCGGTGTTCGGCGTGATCACCATGTCCTCGCTGAAGCAGGAACTCATTCCCTCGATTGAGTTCCCGCGGATCACGGTGATCACGTCGATGCCCGGGGCGTCGCCCGAGGTGGTGAACAAGCAGGTCAGCCGGCCGCTGGAGACGGCGCTGAACGGCGTCGAAGGCCTGGAGTCGACGTCGTCCACCTCCCGCAACGGCGTCTCGCAGATCAGCCTGGTGTTTACCTACGGCTCCAACCTGGACCGGGCCCGGAACCAGATCGACCGGGCCATTTCCAACGCCAAGCGCACGCTGCCGGACGACGTCCAGCCACAGGCCATCGCCGGCAGCATCAGCGATTTCCCGATCGTCTTCCTCGCCGTCTCCTCCGACAAGCCACTGAGTGAGCTGAACACGGACCTTCAGCGCCTGTCGGTGCCGAGGCTGCAAAAGCTCGACGGCGTCCGTGGCGCCGACGTGGCCGGCGGGGCCGCGCGGCACATCCTCATCCAGCCGAACACGGCCAAAATGGCCGCCGCCGGCGCCAGCATCCAGTCGGTCCGCAACGCCCTGACCAACAACGGCGACCTTGTCCCGGCCGGCACGATCGAGGAGAAGGGCCAGAGCCTCTCCCTGCAGATCGGCAGCCCGGTTGACTCGGTGGCCGCGGTAAAGGCCCTGCCGCTCAGCGGCGCCGCGGCCGGCACCACCATCGGTTCAGTAGCCGACGTCAGCATCAAGGATGACCGGCGGACGTCCATCACCCGGACGAACGGCCTGGAAACGCTCGCCATTTCCGTGACGAAGAAGCCCGAGGGCGACACCGTCGCGATCTCGCACGCTGTGAAGGATTTGCTGCCGCAGCTCGAGGCGGAGCTTGGCTCGAAGGCCAAGTTCACGCCCGTCTTCGACCAGGCACCCTTTATCGAGAAGTCCATCAAGGACCTCACCACGGAGGGTCTGCTGGGCCTCGGTTTCGCGGTAGCCGTCATCCTTCTCTTCCTCATGTCCGTCCGCTCCACCCTGGTCACCGCCGTGTCCATTCCCCTGTCGCTGCTGATCACGTTCATCGGCCTCTCCGGCACGGGATATTCGCTGAACATCCTCACGCTCGGCGCACTCACAATCGCCATCGGCCGGGTGGTTGACGACTCGATCGTGGTCATTGAGAACATCAAGCGGCACCTGAGCTACGGCGAAGCCAAGCTCACCGCGATCCTCACCTCCATCCGTGAAGTGGCCGGCGCCATCACCGCTTCCACACTGACCACCGTGGCCGTCTTCCTTCCGATCGCGTTTGTCGGCGAGCTCGCGGGCGAACTGTTCCGTCCGTTCGCGCTGACGGTCACCATTGCGCTGCTCTCCTCGCTGCTGGTGTCCCTGACCATCGTTCCCGTGCTCGCATACTGGTTCCTGAAGAGTCCCGCCAACGAACGCGCAGGCGACGCCCCCCGGTCTGCCCTGGAGGTCCAGGAGCAGGCGCATGAGGCCGAGCAGCGCAGTCTCCTGCAGCGCGGCTACCTTCCGGTGCTGAACAAGACCCAGAAGCACCCAGTGCTCACCCTGATCGCCGCGGTCCTGGTCCTCGGCGGGACCGCCGCAATGACGCCGCTGCTCGCCACCGACCTGCTGGGGCGTTCCGGCGAGAACAGCATGACGGTCAAGCAGGAACTTCCGGCCGGCACGAGCCTCGACGACACCAGCGCCGCGGCCCGGAAGGTCGAGGACGTGCTCCTGGGCATCGACGGGATCAAGGATGTGCAGGTGACCTCCGGGAATGCGCAGGCCGGCTTCACCGCGCTGACATCCTCCGGCGCCTCCAATTCCTCCTTCACGGTTGTCACGGATGAAAAAACGAACCAGGGCAGGCTGCAGGACACCGTCCGCAGCGAACTGGCCGCAGCAGGTGCCGCCGGCCAGATCTCCGTCGGTTCCCAGCAGGGCGGCTTCGGCACGTCCTCCACCGTCGACATCACCCTGAAGGCGGCCACCTCCGCAGATCTGAAGAAGGCCAGTGACGCCATGGTCAAGGCCATGACCGGAGTGCCCGGAAGCAGCGAGGTGACTACCAACCTGGCTGCCAGCCAGCCCGTGGTGCAGGTGAAGGTTGACCGGGCCAAGGCCGTTGCCGCGGGCCTGACCGAGGAGCAGGTGGCGGGCGTCCTGGCCTCCACCATCAGCCCCGTTCCCGCAGGCACAGTGCGCATCGACACGGACGACTTCCCCGTCCAGATCGGCGAAGCCAAGCGCTTCACCAGCATCGCCGCCGTCCGCGACATACCGCTCCCCACCGCCGCCGGCGCCGTCCCGCTCGGCCGGATTGCCGCCGTCGAGCAGGTGGACATCCCCGTTTCCATCACCTCCAGCAACGGCCAGCGGACCGCGCAGGTGTCCATCACGCCGTCGGGATCCAACCTGGGCGCCGTCAGCGCGGAGGTCCAGCAGCGCCTCAAGGGCGTGGAGCTGCCCGCCGGAGTGACCGCGGAGATCGGCGGCGCCACCACGCAGCAGGCGGAATCGTTCCGGCAGCTGGGCCTTGCACTGCTGGCCGCCATCGCCATTGTCTACGTCATCATGGTGGCGGCGTTCAAGTCCCTCGTGCAGCCGCTGATCCTCCTCGTTTCCGTGCCGTTCGCCGCCACCGGAGCTGTTGCCCTGCTCCTGGCCACACGGGTGCCGCTGGGGCTGCCGTCGCTCATCGGCATGCTCATGCTGGTGGGCATCGTGGTGACCAACGCCATTGTGCTGATCGACCTGATCAACCAGTACCGGAAGCCACGCGGTGCCAAGCCGGGCATGAGCGTCGCCGACGCCATCACCCACGGCGCCCGGCAGCGGCTCCGCCCCATCCTCATGACGGCGCTGGCTACGGTCTTCGCGCTGACCCCCATGGCACTGGGCATGACGGGCGGCGGCGGGTTCATTTCGCAGCCGCTGGCCATCGTGGTGATCGGCGGCCTCGTCTCCTCCACGGCGCTGACCCTGGTGCTCGTCCCTGTGCTGTACCGGCTGGTGGAGGGGCGGAAGGAGAAGAGGGAGCTCATGCGCCAGCTCAAGCAGCGGCCCGGTTTCTCCCCCGCCGATGACGACGTCGATGCCGAGTTCGCCGACTGGACCACCGGCATGGTTCCCAAGCTCAGCGGCCGCCGCGCCGCCCCCGGCTCCCCCGAATAATCCCGCGCCTCCCCTTCCCGTCCTCCACACCCATCTAGGTAGCAGCAGAGGGCGTTCCCAGCGCTGGGAACGCCCTCTGCTGCTACCTAGATCACGTGACCGCCGCAGAGCCTGTGGATAACCCCAATCCCGCGTCCAGTTTTTGCAACGATGGGCCCCATGAAATATCCGAGCCCTTTGCCGGACCACCTCTCGGCCGTGCCGTTCACCGTGCATGAAGCACTCGACGCCGGGATTTCCCGGGACCGCCTGAAGATCGGCGGTCTAGTGACTCCCAGCCGCGGTATCCGGGTGCCTTCCGACGACGGCAGTGGCCCCGAGTGCCTAATGCGGCTTGCGCAGCTGGCCCGGCCCCACACGCTGGTAACGCGCCTTTCGGCGGCCTCCCACGCCACGGCGTTCCTGCTGCGGGAGTTCCCCGGCTTTCTCCCCGGCGCCGACCAGCCGGGCGTCCACATTTCCCGCCCGGACGCGGTTACCATCGCCCGGCGCCGGGGCGTGGTGGGCCACCGCGGGCAGTTCTTTCCGGACGAGATCGTGGAGCTCCACGGGGCGTTCGTGACCAGCAGGGTCCGGACGTGGCTCGACATTGCGCGGCGGATGAGCGTCGATGAGCTGACGGTGGTGGCAGACCATCTGCTGCGCCATCCGCGTCCCGAATTCGAGGGGAGGTCCGCGCCCCACGCCACCCTGGACGAACTCGCTGACATGCTGGACCGGCACAAAGGAACGCCCGGGATCCGCAAGGCCCGGCTGGCGGTGGAACAGGCACGCGTCGGCGCGGATTCCGCTCCTGAAACAAGGCTCCGGCTTGCGCTGGCGCGCCGTGGCTTTCCGGATGCCGACGTCAACGTGCCGGTGGCCCTGGGCGGCGGCATCGTGCGTCAGCCGGATCTTGCATATCCGGAGTTCCGCGTTGCGGTGGAGTACGACGGCGAGGGGCATTCCGATCCGGCACAGGTGCTGAGGGATATCAGCCGCGACGAGGATTTCGCGGCCGCTGGCTGGATCCTGGTACGGATCGGCAAGACCCACATGGAGAACGACGCGCGGGCGGCCGCCCGCAAGGTCCGGCTGGCGCTCCTCGCGCGCGGCTGGTCCCCAAGTGGGTAGCAGTTCAGAGGGTTCCCAGCGCCGGGAACCCCCTGTGCTGCTACCTAGTTGGGAGGGGCGGGAATATCCTGGCACCGGGGACGTTGAGGGCAGTACATGCAAATGCATGTAAATCGGGGTACACTGGTAAAAGCAGGCCCGAACAACCTCGGCGAACGAAAGGCTCATCATGCAGATCGGCGTATTCAGCGTCAGCGACATCACCCAGGACCCCACCACGGGCCGGACCCCTACCGAGCATGAGCGCATCAAGGCATCCGTGGCGATCGCCAAGAAGGTCGAAGAAATCGGCATGGACGTCTACGCCCTCGGCGAGCACCACAACCGGCCCTTCTTCTCCTCCTCCCCCACCACCACGCTCGCGTACATCGCCGCCCAGACCGAGCGCATCACGCTGTCCACGGCCACCACGCTGATCACCACGAATGATCCGGTCAAGATCGCCGAGGACTTCGCCATGCTGCAGCACCTCTCCGACGGCCGCGTGGACCTGGTGCTGGGCCGCGGCAACACAGCCCCGGTCTACCCCTGGTTCGGCAAGAACATCCAGGACGGGATCGAACTCGCCATCGAGAACTACAGCCTGCTGCGCAAGCTGTGGGATGAGGACACCGTCAACTGGTCCGGCAAGTTCCGCACGCCCCTGCAGAACTTCACCTCCACTCCGCGCCCGCTCGACGGCGTGGCCCCCTTTGTCTGGCACGGCTCCATCCGCACGCCGCAGATCGCGGAGGTGGCCGCCTACTACGGCGACGGGTTCTTCGCGAACAACATCTTCTGGCCCAAGGAGCACTACCAGCAGCTGATCGGCCTTTACCGCGAACGCTACGAGCACTACGGCCACGGCAAGGCGGACCAGGCCATCGTTGGGCTGGGCGGACAGTTCTTCATGCGGAAGAACTCCCAGGATGCCGTCCGGGAATTCCGGCCGTACTTCGACAACGCCCCGGTCTACGGCCACGGCCCGTCGCTGGAGGACTTCACGTCGCAGACCCCGCTCACCGTCGGCAGCCCGCAGGAGGTCATCGAGAAGACCCTCACGTTCCGCGAGTTCTTCGGCGACTACCAGCGCCAGCTGTTCCTGATCGACCACGCCGGCCTGCCCCTGAAGACCGTCCTGGAGCAGCTTGACCTGTTCGGCGAGGAGGTCCTCCCGGTGCTGCGGAAAGAGTACGCCGACCGCACGCCTGCCCACATCCCGGCCCCGCCCACGCACGCCGGACGCGTTGTCGCACGGATCGCAGGTGAGGGCGCCGCCGCGGAGGGCACCGCAGGTGAGGACGCTGCCGCTGCCTCGCCGACGGAGTCGCGATGACACCCCGGAACGCCCCGGCGGCGTCCGGACGGTCGACGTCCACAGTCCGGCTGGCCGCCGAAACCTGGGAGTCGCTGTTCCGCGCACAGGTTGCCGTGATGCGCCGGCTGCAGTCCGGCCCCGCCTTCCGGACCCTGGCGGTGAACGAGTACGACGTGCTGTTCACCCTGTCGCGGTGCCCCTCCGGCTGGCTGCGGCTGAACGAGCTGAACGACAACGTGCTGCTGAGCCAGTCCAGCCTGAGCAGGCTGGTGGACCGGCTGGAGAAACGCGGCCTCGTGGAACGCATGCCGGCGCCGGACGACGGCCGGGGCGTGTTGCTCAAACTCACGGAGGAGGGCGCCGCGGTGCAGAAGGAAATCGGCCGGGAGCACGTGCGGGACATCGCCGAGCTTGTCGCCCCGGCCCTGACAGCGGCGGAGCAGCGGGAACTCCTGCGCCTCACCGAGAAGCTGCGTGCGTCGCTGCCGACCCGTTAATCACCTGCCGTCCCGTTAGCGGACGGCAGGTGACGGCCGACGGCGGGAGGACGGTTACGCCGGAAGTGAACCTCCGCGGGGCTCACGTCAGCGGATGACCGCCAGTTTGTCCGGATCCTCCGCCGGCAGCTCGCCTTCCACTGTGGCGGAGACCCGGATCTCCCGCAGGGACAGGCTGCCGCCCACCGTGGACAGGAAGGCGGTGTCCGAGGAGTCGCGCCCGGCGGTGATGCGCAGCATGGCGCCCCTGGGCGCCAGGCCGGTGGGGTCGATCACGTGCCAGGCCCCGTTGACATGCGCCTCGGCCACGGCGTGGAAGTCCATCGGGGAAAGGCCCGGCGCATACACGGCCGCCAGCCGTGCAGGCACGTTCTTGGCGCGCAGCAGCGAGATCGCCAGGTGTGCGTAGTCCCGGCAGACTCCCCTCCGGTGCAGGAGGGTTTCCACGGCGCCGTCCGTCCCCCGGGATGAACCGCTGACGTACCGCAGTTCGTTGAAGACCCACTTGCGGACGGCGTGCAGCAGCTCCTCGCCCTGGAGTCCGCCGAACTCCGCATACGACGTGGGCAGCAGCCGGTCGGACTCCGCGTAGCGGCTGGGCCGGACGTAGCGGATCAGTTCCATCAGCGAGGCCTCCTCGGGTTCGGCATGTCCCCCGACGGTCGCCGAGTAATCCACCGTGACCTCCGTGGGGTCGGCAAACTGCATGTAGTGGAACCTGCCGCCGTGGTGGTCCGAAAGCTCTGTCAGCGGAACCTGCTCCCCGCCCGCGGTCACGCTGAGGTCCTCCGCAAAGGACGTATAGCCGGCGTTTCGCGCCACGGAGATGGCCATCGCCACCTTGGTGTCGGCCACAGTCTTGAATACCAGGCGGGCAGCAACAGTTCGTTCCATGGGTCTCCGGGGTGTGAGGCGGCGGCGTCAGCCAGTCGCGGCTGCGGGGCTGGGTGTGCCGGAGGCGCAGCGGGACTAGCTCTTGATCTCCAGAGACATTAGCATCCGCTGGACATTGGCGAATTCGGAGCCCTTGTTGACGTAGCCGGCGGCCTGGTCGAGGGTGTCGAAGGCCTTGGCCGGGGCCACCTTTTCATCCGGCGTGAATGCCTTCAGCGAGCGCACGTCGCTGAACGAGTAGTTCCCCTTGCCCGGAAGGCCCTGCACCACATTCTGCAGCTGGCAGGCCTTGGAATCGGCGCCGCCCACCAGGTTGGTGATGCCGTAGGAGCCAAAGTAGCGGTAGCCCTGGATCACCCTGAAGACCACGTGCGGGTCGATGGTCCCCTGGCCGCCGCTGTGCGGCAGCTCCACGGGAACACTGCTGACGACGACGTAGGGCTTGCGGGCGGACGCGGAGCAGCCCGCTGCCGTGGTGTTGGGCAGGCCGGTCTGGAGGGTGGCCAGGTACGTGCCTTCCTTGTCCTTGACTTCGATCCTGACCGCGCCGGGAAGGGTTCCCTTCTCAGGTTCCACCGACTGGGCAATCCAGTCCTGCGGAAGCTCGAAGCTCACTGTCTTGGCCGGGTCGGTGAAGACCTTCCACGCCGCCGCCGTGGCGCCGGGTGAAGCTGAAGTACCGGCCGACACGGTGGCGGAGGGGCTCGCGGACCCGGAGGGAGCCCCGCTCGCCGGACTGGTGCCCGGCTCCGCCGTCCACGCGGGCCCTCCCCTGCCGTCGCTGCTGCAGCCGGCCATCAGTCCCGCCGTCAACAGCACGACGGCGGCGGTGCCCGTACGTCCAGAGGCCGTGATCCCTGTCATGGCTCCAGCCTAGCCGGGACGCCGGGCTCAACCCGGGGCCCCGGGTCAGCGTTTCGCCGGTGAATTAGCAATAGGCTGAGGTCATGGCCGAACATGAGCTGGACGCAGCAGAGCAGACCCTGGCGAACATGTCCGCCCTCGACATTGCCGACTGGCGGCTGCGGACCTTCGCCCTTTACGACACGGTTCGCAAGATCGCCGCGGACAGCCCGGCGGAAGCCCACGCCTACTGGCGCCAGGAGCGCGACCGGATGTTCGGCACGCACGCCGCCTCGGCACTTACGGCCGAGGCCAAGGCGTCCTTCTACGGACTCAAGACGGCAGACTACGATCCCATCTACCGCTTCTATGTCCCCCTGACCAAGGAGGGCGCCGGGCAGGAGATGAACGTCGAGACCGGAACGGACGGACTGGTCAGGTTCGTCAGGCTGGGAACGTTCGACCTTCCCGAGATGGGGCACCTGGCGGTGTGGAAGCTGAGGGGCTACGGCGGCGGGATCTTCGTTCCGTTCCGCGATGCCACCGCCGGGAAGCCTGGGGGAAGCTACGGTGCCGGGCGCTACCTCCTGGACACCATCAAGGGCGCCTTCCATGGCGTCCGCGGTTCCGGGTCCGAGGCCCAGTACGTGCTGGATTTCAACTTCGCCTACAACCCCTCCTGCGCCTACAACGAGGCCTGGGCCTGTCCGCTCGCCGGCCCCGCCAACCGGCTGGCTGTGGAGATCCCCGTCGGCGAGCTGTACTGACGCTTCCCAGTTCCCGGCCCCCTCCGCCCCTGCACATACGATGGCTGAATGACCCCACCTGCCCAGCGGATCGCCCGCGTCCGCCCTCTCGCCCCAGCCCAGCCGTCCGCCGCGCGGGACACAAACCGGGACACAAACCGGGACCCAGGCACAGCCCGGCTGCCCGAGCAGTTCTTCGTGGCCAACCACGCCGCGGACTTCGAGAGCGCGGCGGGTCGGACCTGGACGGTGGTGGCTTCCCCCTTCCCCGGCTCGCGAGCCAACGCCAGCAGCAGCCACAGACAAGGATGGGAGCCCGGGACTGAGGTCTCCGAGGACAGCTTCACCTTCCTGGCGCCGAGCGTCCCGGCCAACGTCCTGGGGATGGCCCACAACACGGGGCAGGCGGGCCGGGACCTTCCCGCCCAGGCCTTCCACAAGGCGGCCACCAGCGTGATCGGGCCGGGCGAGGCGATCGAGCTGCCGGCCGGAATCGGACTGGTGGAGCCGGAGGCGGAACTGGCGGTCGTCGTCGGCCGGACAGTGAAAAACCTGACCCTGGACAACGCGCGGACCGCAATTCTGGGCTACACGATCGGCAATGACGTCACCGCGCGCAACCGGCAAAAGTCCGATGAGCTGTGGCTGAGCGCCAAGAGCCAGGACACGTTCACGCCGGCCGGGCCGTGGATCGTCACCGGGCTGGACCATGCGGACCTGCCCGTCGCCGTCGTCCACAACGGCACCGAACTGCCGGCGGCAAGCACCGCGGACCTCGGCTGGAAGGTGGACGAGATCCTCGTCTACCTGACCTCGTTCATGACCCTGCATCCCGGCGACCTGGTGCTCACCGGCTTCCCGGCGGCGAGCGCCGGCATCCGGCCGGGCGACACCGTCACCTGCCGGGTGGGCGGGATCGGCGAACTCTCCAACCCCGTCACGGCCGCTGGCTGACCGGCACCCTAACCTGGAACCAGGCCCAGGTTCCGGACGCTTCCGACGGCGGCCGTCACCGCCGTGGCGGCGACGTCCAGGTCGGCGGCGGTCACCGACGAATCGAAGCTGAACCGCACGGCGGTCTGCGCCACCTCAGCTTCGATGCCCAGCGCCAACAGCACCGGTGACGGCGCGTCCGATCCGGCCGCGCACGCCGAGCCGCTGGAGCAGACCACGCCCTGGCGCTCGAGTTCCAGGAGCACGGACTCCCCGCTGGTGCCGGGGAAGCAGAACGACGCCACCGAGGGCAGCCGTTCGGAGGGATGGCCGGTCAGCAGTGCACCGGGAACGCTGCCCAGTACGGCGCCGACAAAACGGTCGCGGAGGCCAGTCACGCGGGCCGCGAGCGCGGGCCGGTCCGCGTGGGCCAGGGTGAGGGCAGTGGCCAGGGCCACGGCGCCCGCCACATTCTCGGTGCCGGACCGCCGGCCGCGTTCCTGGCCGCCGCCGTGCACAAGCGGCTCCACGCGGGTACGGCCCCGCACGAACAGGACCCCGTTGCCCTTGGGCGCCCCGAGCTTGTGCCCGGAGATACTCAGCGCGTCCACGCCGAGCGCCCGCACGTCCAGCGGCAGCCAGCCGGCGGCCTGCACGGCATCGGTGTGGAAGGGGATTCCACGCTCCTTCGCCAGTGCCGCCAGGTCGGCCACCGGCTGGACGGTCCCCACCTCGTTGTTGGCGTACATGATGCTGACCAGCGCGGTTTCCTCCCGCAGCACCGCGGCGAGCGCCTCGGGGGTGACCGTCCCGTTCCCGTCGACAGGCACCACGTCCACGGCGAAGCCGTGGAAGCGCTCCAGGTACCGTGCGGACTCCTCCACGGCGGGATGCTCGACGGCGCTGATCACCACCCGGTTCAGAGCCGGGTCCGCGGCCTGCCGGGCCAGCGCAATCCCCTTGACGGCGAGATTGTCAGCCTCCGTGCCGCCCGACGTGAAGGTGATCTCTCCCGGCCGGCAGCCCAGTACCGCGGCCACGGTCCTGCGGGCATCCGTGAGCGCCCGCGCGGCGGAGTCGCCGAGCGAGTGGTGGCTTGACGGGTTGCCGAATTCGCCGGTGAGGTAGGGCCACATGGCCTCCAGCACCTCCCGGCGGACGGGCGTTGTGGCTGCTGCGTCCAGGAAGATCATGGTGTGTTCACCCCACTGTCAGTTCGACGTCCAGGCCGAGGTCCAGCGCCGCGACACTGTGCGTCAGGGCACCGACGGAGATGACGTCCACGCCGGCCGCAGCGATGTCCGCCACGGTGCGCAGGTTGACGTTGCCGCTGGCTTCCACCACGGCCCGCCCGGCGATCTGCCGGACTCCGGCGCGGAGTTCCTCGAGGCTGAAGTTGTCGAGCATGATGGTGTCCACGCCCGCGGCCAGGACGGGTTCGATCTGCTCGGCGCTGTCCACCTCCACCTCGAAATGCGTGGTGTGTCCAAGCTGGGCCTTCGCGTCGGCGAGCAGCGCGGTCAGCCTTGCCGGGTCTCCCCCGGTCATGACGGCCAGGTGGTTGTCCTTGGCCAGGACGGCGTCGGAAAGGCTGTAGCGGTGGTTGGCGCCGCCGCCGCAGCGGACGGCGTACCGTTCCAGCACCCGCAGGCCGGGGGTGGTCTTGCGGGTGTCCGTGATGCGCGCCTTGGTACCGGCGGCCAGTGCCACGAATTCCGCCGTCCTGGTGGCGATCGCGCTCATCCGCTGTGCGAGGTTCAGGCCGACCCGCTCGGCCAGCAGCACGCTGCGTGCCCGGCCGGTGACCCGCGCGAGCTTCGTTCCCGCGGCGAACGCTTCGCCGTCGGCCACGAGCAGCTCAACCTGCGTATCCGGATCCACCATCAGCATCGCGTCGCGGAACACGCTGCCGCCGCTGAAGACCCCGGGGACGCGGGCGTTGAGTACCGCGGTGGCATGCGCCTCGGCAGGGATCAGCAGCTGCGAGGTGATGTCGCCGCTGGGCGCATCCTCCGCGAAGGCCCGCTCCAGGATCTCGCGGACGGGTGCTGCAGGGAGGGTCAGGCTAGTCATGGACAAGGCTCGCTTTCGGGCTCATTCTGAATTCTTCGTCTAGGGTGTCGGGCTGGCCAGCCAGGCTGAGGGCGCGTTCCGGCAGGCCGTCGTCCCGATAGTGCGCGCCCAGCGAATCGGTCCGCTCCCGCGCCGCATGGACCAGCAGCTGCGCTGCGAGCAACAGGTTGGCATCCTCGTGAACACGCGGGTCCGCACTCAGCGGCGCGATTTCCGGACACACATCTTCGAACCACCCGGCAATCTCAGTCCCCGCCTCCCGCAGCAACGAGCCGCTGCGAAGCACCCCGGCCTTGGCAGTCATCAACCGCCGCAGAGCAAAACGAGAGAACTCCCCCGGTTCAGCATCTCCCAATCCCTCCTCGGGGTTGGGCGCAGCGCTTCCGTCGTCCGCCGCGAAGTCGCGGGACAGTGCTACGGAAGCGTGCGTCAAAGGGAGGCCGCTCGCGGCCGAGCTAGCACGCGGAGTAGTGCTGGCTTGCGACGGCTCACGCTGTTCACCAAGGAACGCCTCCACAGCCCGCCGCCCGAAAACCAGTCCTTCGAGCAGCGAATTACTGGCCAGCCGGTTGGCCCCTTGGACTCCGGTGCAGGCGACTTCGCCGGCCGCGAAGAGTCCGGGGACGGTGGTGCGGCCATGCAGGTCAGTGGAGACGCCGCCCATCCAGTAGTGCGCGGCCGGTGTGACGGGGACGAGTTCCCGGGTCCAGTCAATGCCGGCCTCGCGGGTGCCTCGGGTGATGGTGGGGAAGCGGCGCGCCAGGAAGCCTGCTCCCCTGGCGGCCTCGATCCCCCGGGCGTCGAGGTAGACGTGGCCGTTGGGGTCGCCGAGCGCGGCAAGATGCAGCGCAATGCTGCGGGATACCACGTCGCGCGGGGCGAGTTCGGCGTCGGGGTGGTAGCCGGACAGGAAACGGCGGCCCTGGGCGTCAACGAGGATCGCACCTTCGCCGCGCACCGCCTCGGAGATCAGCAGCGGGTCCTGGTCGCCGTCGGACTTCCCTCCCTCACCCGACCTGACCAGGCAGGTGGGGTGGAACTGGAAGAACTCCAGGTCCGCGACCGCGGCACCGGCGCGCCAGGCGAGGGCCAGGCCGTCCGCGGTGGCAACGGACGGGTTGGTGGTCTGCGCGAACAGCTGGCCTGCCCCGCCGGTGGCCAGCAGCACGGCGTCGGCCTGGATGCTGCCCGTGCGGCCGTCCTGCAGGAACTCGACGCCCGTGACCCGCCGGCCCTGCTGCAGCAGGGCTGTGGCGCTGGCGTGGCCCAGCAGCCGGATCCTGCCCGTGGCCTGTGCCGCCAGCACCGCGCAGATCAGGGCGTTGGCGATGCCGGCGCCGGTGGCGTCGCCGCCGGCGTGCAGGATCCGCGGCGCGGAGTGGGCGGCCTCAAGACCCAGGGCGGGGTCGCCGTCGTCGTCCAGGTCAAAACGGACGCCGAAGCGGCCGAGCCCGGCGATGTCGCGGCGCGCCTCGGTGCACAGCACCCGGACGGCCGCCGGGTTGCAGTGCCCGGCGCCGGCCTTCAGGGTGTCCGCGATATGGGCAGCCACGGTGTCCCCGGGCGACGGCTCGTCCAGGACCGCGGAAATGCCGCCCTGCGCGAAGTACGTGTTGCTGTCCGCGAGCGCGCCCTTGGTCAGCAGCACCACGTCGGCGCCTGCCTCCGCCGCGAGCAGCGCGGCGTAGAGGCCGGCGATGCCGCTGCCGACGACGGCGAGCCGCCGGCGTGCGTCCGTTCCGTTTTCGCTGGGGATGGTCATTGCGGGCTCTTTTCGGACTATTGGGGCTTGGCGGCGAGCATGCGCTCGAGTGCAGTCCTGGCGTCCTGCTGCACGTCGTCGTCCACGGTGATGCGGTTGACGATGCGGCCGGCCACGAGCTCTTCGAGGACCCAGGCCAGGTAGCCGGGGTGGATCCGGTACATGGTGCTGCACGGGCAGATCACCGGGTCCAGGCAGAAGATGGTGTGCTGCGGGTACTGGGCCGCCAGCCTGTTCACCATGTTGATCTCGGTGCCGATCGCGAAGACGGTGGGTTCGGTGGCTGCGGCAATGGCCTTCTGGATGAAGTCCGTGGATCCGGCGGAGTCGGCCGCGTCCACCACTTCCATGGGGCACTCGGGGTGCACGATGACGTTGACCCCGGGGAAGTCGGCGCGGGCCTTCTCGATCTGGGCCACGTTGAAGCGCTTGTGGACCGAGCAGAAGCCGTGCCAGAGGATGACGCGGGAGTCCAGCAGGGCCTGTTCGTCGTTGCCGCCGAGTTCCTTGCGCGGGTTCCACATGGGCATCTGCTCGAGCGGGACGCCCAGTGCCTTGGCTGTGTTCCGGCCGAGGTGCTGGTCCGGGAAGAACAGCACGCGCTGGCCGCGCTCGAAAGCCCATTCCAGGACCGTCTTGGCGTTGGAGGAGGTGCAGACGATCCCGCCGTTCCGGCCACAGAAGGCCTTCAGTGCCGCGGAGGAATTCATGTAGGTGACGGGGATGACCGGAACGCGGCCCTCGGCGTCGGGCTCGGTGCCGAAAATCTCCTCGAGCTGTTCCCAGCACTCCTCCACGGAATCGGCGTCAGCCATGTCCGCCATCGAGCAGCCGGCTGCGAGGTTCGGCAGGATGACAGCCTGCTCCGGCGTGGAGAGCGTGTCGGCGGTCTCGGCCATGAAGTGCACGCCGCAGAACACGATCGCCTCGGCGTCGGGCCGGGTCAGCGCGGCGTTGGCCAGCTGGAAGGAGTCGCCAACGAAGTCGGCGTACTGGACAACCTCGTCGCGCTGGTAGAAGTGGCCCAGGATGACGGCGCGGTCACCGAGCGTTGCCTTGGCAGCACGGATCCGGGCGTCGAGCTCGGCTTCGCCGGCCAGCTTGTATTCCTCGGGAAGCTGGCCCTGGCGCGGCGTGGAGGCCGGAGCGACGTCCGCGCTGGAAGCCCCGGGACCGTAGGCCGGAACACCGGCGAGGGTTTCCGCAAGGTCGTACTCCCAGGGCCCCTTGGCAAGCGCCGGGCTGCAGGTGCCGCCGGCGCCGGCTGCCGTGGCCTTCTCGGCCTGTTCACGCGTGATCAGCTGGATGGCAGTGTTGACGCTGCTCATGGGGTGCTCCTGTTATCTGGGTCGAGGCCGGGGCGGCCGGTAAATCGGTAAAGACGCGGCGGGCGGTGCTTGCCGCCCTGGAGGTATTCACCGGTTTCTTCGATTTCCGGCGTCGACTTGATCTGGCGGCGGAAGTTGGCGGGGTCCAGCTGCGTGTCCAGCACGGCCTCGTAGACCTCGCGGACCTGGGCGAGGGTGAAGTACTCCCCCAGGAAGTGGTAGGCGATGGAGCCGTAGGCCAGCTTGTTCCGCAGGCGCCACAGGGCGTAGTCCACAATCGCGTTGTGGTCGAAGGCCAGGCTGCCGAGCTTGTCGGCCCGAAACCACCGGACGTTTTCGGATTCGTCCGCGAGCGCAGCCTCGGTGGGCTGGACCAGCGCCCAGTAGACGATGGACACCACACGCTGGGTGGGTGAACGGTGCAGGCCACCGAAGGCGTAGAGCTGCTCGAGGTAGCTCGGCGCCAGCCCTGTGGTCTCCCGCAGGTTCCGCGACGCGGCGTCCTGCAGGGATTCGGCGTGGGTCAGCGGGCCGCCAGGCAGGGCCCACTGGCCTTTGAACGGTTCCCGGATCCGGCGGACCAGCGGTATCCACAGAGTGGGGCGGCCGGAGGATTCGCTGGGCCGGAGCGCGAAAATCACCGTGGAAATGGCGAGCGACGGCGGCGCGGACTGCCGCTCGGCCACGTTGGCTGAGGTGGTGTACACGGTAATCACCCGCTTCGCTGCGATCGGCCGGGCGCCTTCGGCTCCGCCCTGGACTAGTTATAGTCAAGTTGACTAAAACTGATTCTACGGCCGGGCGCCCGGGATGCAAAATGTTTCGCGAAAGTTGGGTGTAAATTCGAAAGGTCCCAAAAGGACCAGTCCCCAACCCCAAGAAGGTACGCAGCATGACGACGAAGTCCACGGCAGAGCGGCCCGCAGTCCAGCTCCGCCACAGCATGAAGCCCCGCCAACTCACCATGATGGGCCTCGGCAGCGCCATAGGCGCCGGGCTGTTCCTGGGCTCGGGTGCCGGGATCCAGGCGGCCGGCCCCGCCGTCCTGGTTTCCTACCTTGTGGCCGGCACGCTCATCATCCTGGTCATGTGGGCGCTCGGCGAGATGGCGGCAGCCAACCCCAACAGCGGCGCCTTCTCCGTGTACGCCGAACGCGCCATGGGCAAGACCGCCGGAGCCACCGTGGGCTGGCTCTGGTGGCTGCAGCTGGTGGTGGTCATCGCTGCGGAGGCACTCGGTGCGGCGGGGTTGCTGTTTTCGGTCTGGCCGGTGGTTCCGGTGTGGGCACTCGCGCTGGTGTTCATGGTGGTGTTCACGGGCATCAACCTGGCCGGGGTGAAGAACTTCGGCGAGTTCGAGTTCTGGTTTGCCATTCTCAAGGTGGCCGCCATCGTCCTGTTCCTGGGCGTCGGCGCCGCGCTGCTCCTCGGGCTCCTGCCGGGGGTGGCGTCCCCCGGGCTGGCCAACATCACCGGAGACTTCGCGCCCTCGGGCCTTGGCGGCATTGCCACGGCACTGTTCGTGGTGATCTTCGCGTTTGGCGGCACGGAGATCGTGAGCGTCGCGGCCGCCGAGACCGAAGACCCCGAGCACAGCGTTACCAGGGCCATCCGCACAGTGGTATGGCGGATCCTCGTCTTTTACATCGGCTCCGTCTTCGTGATCGCCGCCGTCCTTCCCGCCACGTCGGAGGCCCTGTCCTCGCCGTTCGCCGGCGTTTTGGATGCCGCTCGCATCCCCGGTGCCGCCACCGCCATTACCCTGGTGGCCGTCGTCGCCCTGCTGTCCGCCCTGAACGCCAACCTCTACGGGGCGTCCCGCATGGTGTTCTCGCTCGCAGAGCGCGGCGAGGCTCCCGGTTTCCTGTCCCGGCTCAGCGGGGCCGGAGTGCCGATGACCGCCGTCGGCGTTTCCGTCGCGTTCGGCTTCATCGCCACGGTCCTGGAACTGCTGTTCCCCGGACGTATCCTGCCCGCCCTGTTCCAGCTCGTCGGATCCACCTGCCTCGTGGTCTGGGGCTCGGCGCTGGTCTCCCAGCTCATCCTGCGCCGGCGGGCGGACCGGGACGGCACGCCCCTGCCGCTGCGAATGAAGGGCTTCCCCGGGCTCACCGTGTTCGGCCTCGTGCTGCTCGGACTGGTGTTTGTGGTGGGCTTCAGCGCCGAGAGCAGCCGCATCCAGCTGATCAGCACACTGCTGCTCATCGCCGGCATCGCCGCCGCCTGCTGGGCGGGGGCCCGGTTCGCGGCGTCCCGGCGCGCCCGGCTCTCCTAGCCGCGGATTTGCCCGGTCCGCAGACGGGTAGAGTGGTGCCCATCCACGGCGGACCGGCGACGAAGCAGTCCCGGCGAGCCCTGCACCTGACAAGGATGAGACTTGACGAGGACTGAGGCGATGAGCGGCAGACACACCGGCGAACAGCACTCCCACACGGTCGAGGGCACCGACCCGCAGCTTTACGTCGAGGTGCATGACCCCAAGAACGACGCCGGCCTCCGCCCGGTCCTCCTCATTCACGGCTTCTCCGCGTCCAGCAAGCTGAACTGGGAGGACACGGGCTGGATCCCGGCGCTTCTGGAAGCCGGCCGCCGGGTCATCGCCGTCGACCTTCCCGGCCACGGCCGGAGCGGGGCACCGGAGGACATGGACTCCTACTCCCCCAGCAGGATCAGGGCGGACCTTTTGCAGATAGCGTTCGACGCCGGCGCCCGGCCTTTGCGCGACGGTGACCCTGCCAGCGGGCTGGACGTGGTGGGCTATTCCCTCGGTTCCCGGCTCGCCTGGGAGTTTGGCGCCACCCAGCCGGAGCTGGTCCACCGGATGGTGCTGGGCGGCGCGAACATGGCCGACCCGCTGGCGGCCTTCGACCTCGTGGCCGCCCAGCGGTACCTGGCCGACGGCACGCCCATTGAGGACTCGTCCACGGCCGGGCTCCTAAGCATGGCGCAGGCACTGCCGAGCAATAACATCTTCGCGCTGCTGTCCCTCGTAGAGGCCATCAAGCTGGAACCCTACGACCCCGCCGAGGCCGTGCCGCACATGCCGATGCTGCTGGTGGCCGGCGAAAATGACGAACGCGCCGAGTCCATGCCGCAGCTCGCCGACCTGGCTCTGAAGGCCGGCTCCGTGGCCGAGCAGCTCGTCCTGCCGGGGCGCACGCACACAAGCGCCATCACCAGCCGCGCCTTCAAGCAGGCAGCCATCGAGTTCCTCGGCAGCTAGGAAGACCGTCCGGTTCCCAGCCCCACGCTGACCGGAGCATTCCGCTCCGGCCCGGCCCAACGCCGTCGAAAACCCCGGCTCCCGCCGGAGCCGACGGGCGTAGGCTGGACCTTGGGGGGCGGAGAGACCGGAAGAGGAACCCATGGCCGTGGTTTTTGAGGACCGGGAAGACGCAGGACGGCAGCTTGCGGCCGCCCTTCCGCAATTCCGTGAGCGCCCGGACACCGTTGTGCTGGGCCTGGCCCGCGGCGGCATCCCGGTGGCCGCCGCCGCGGCTGAGGCCCTGCACCTGCCGTTCGGGGCCCTGCTTGTCCGCAAGCTAGGCATCCCGGGCCATGACGAGACCGCATTCGGCGCGCTCGCCTACTCAGGCGGAAGGATCGTCCGCCTGCTCAACCGGCCGCTCGTGGAGCGGATTCTCGACGACGGCGTCCGGCAGGACTGGCTCGACCGGGTGGAACACAGGGAACGGGCCGAACTGATGCGCCGCGCAGACAGCTACCCGGCCGTGGACCCAGACATCCACGGCAAGACGGCGCTGCTGGTGGACGACGGCCTGGCAACCGGGGCCACCATGCGGGCAGCTGTGGAGGCGGTGCGGATGGCCGGTGCGGCGGCGGTGGTGGCCGCCGCACCCGTCGGTTCGATCGAGGCGGAGAAGTCCCTGTCCCGGGTGTGTAATGTGCTGTGCCTTCACCTGCCGGGACGGTTCCGGGCCGTGGGAGCCTTTTACCGGCACTTTGACCAATTGAGCGACGAGGACGCCATTGCGCTGTTGCATGGCGCCCGCATCTAGTGCCGGCTGATACCGAGCGGCCGGCCGCGCGTCTCCTTGGCCAGGATCACGCCGATGGCCGAGATGACGCACAGGATCATGATGTAGATGCCGATGGAGCCGGTCCACTTGGTGCTCTGCAGGAGCGACTCGGCGATGGTGGCGGCGAACGCACCGCCCAGGATGGCGCCGAAGGCATAGCCGATCGAGATTCCCGAGTACCGCACGTGGGCCGGGAACATCTCCGCGTACATGGCGGACATGGGGCCGTAGGACAGGCCCAGGCCCACCGTGAGGACGAACAGCCCCACGCCGTAGAGCACGATGTCCTTGGTGTCGATAAGGGCGAACATCGGGATCATCCAGGCGAAGACGATCGCGTAGCCGGTCAGGAAGGTCTTGACCCGGCCGATCCTGTCCGAGAGCCAGCCACCCACCAGGGTGAAGATCAGCCAGCCGAAGGAGGCCAGCGTGGTGGCCAGCAGGATCTGCGGCGTCGGCATCTTCAGCGTCCTCGTGGCGTAGGCGATGAAGAAGGCAATCAGGAGGTAGCCGGCGGCGTTGTTGCCGATGAAGATCATGGTGGAGTAGAGGACGGCCTTCTTGTGGCTCCGGATGAGTTCGCCGAGCGGGGCCTTGCTTTCTTCCTTGCGGGCCGTCATTTCCTTGAAGACCGGGCTTTCACCCACGGCGCGGCGGATGAGGTAGCCCACCACAATCAGCACGATGGAGAGCAGGAAGGGAACGCGCCAGCCCCACGAGGCGAAGTCTTCCTTGGACATGCTGGTGTTGAGGAAGAACAGCAGCCCGGTGGCCAGGATCATGCCCACGGGGACGCCGATCTGGGGGTAGGCGCCGAACAGGCCGCGCCTGTTCTTGGGGGCGTGTTCCACCGCCATCAGCGCCGCACCGCCCCATTCGCCGCCGGCGGAGAAGCCCTGGATGACGCGGAGGGTGATCAGCAGCACCGGTGCCCAGAAACCGATCTGGCTGTAGGTGGGCAGCATGCCGATCAGCGCCGTGGCGGCACCCATCATGATGAGGGTGAACACCAGCATGGCCTTGCGGCCCAGCCGGTCGCCCAGGTGCCCGGCGATGATGGCGCCGAGAGGGCGGAACAGGAAGCTGATGCCGATCAGGGCGAAGGAGAGGATCTGCGCCAGGCCCGGGTTGGATGCGTTCAGCGGGGCCAGGAACAGCGGCGACAGCAGCGTTGCCGTCAGCTGGGCGAAGATGAAGAAGTCGTACCACTCGATGGTGGTGCCCACCAGTGTGCCGGCGAGGACCTTGCGTTCCTCACGCTTGGTGCTGGGGCCCGCCTCTGAATCGACGTGTGAAGCTGCGGTCATTGAAACTCCGTGGGTGGGGGCAGTGCTACTGCCGGCGGCGATGAAGGGCTGTCCGATTTACTGATCGAACGGTCAGTTAGTGTGAGGATACTATGAAAGTGTGATTTGGCGCACCCCCGAGTCGGTCCGGTTTAGTCTGTCCTGTGCAGGAATTCACGCAGCCGCGCCCTAACAGGTTCGCGGTCGTACGTGTTGACCAGCGCCCCGGCCATCCGGACGGGGTCCCCGAAGAAGAAGTACTCATACAGCGACTGCCGGCCGGAGAATCCCGAGATCGATGCGTCGAACGCAAGCTTGAACAGCCGGACCCGCTCTGGCCCGGTCAGCGTCTTCCCCTGCAGGTACAGGTCGATGTCCGCCCTGGCATCTCCATTGACGTCCGCTTCGCCGGGCAGTGCCATCAGTCCCGACGCGGAGAATTTCCGGATGATCTGCGGGAAGCGCTGGGCCACCTTCGGATACCAGTTGCGGGCAGCGTTGAGGGTGGTCCACTTGGGCAGCATCATGCCGGACTCATTGGGTTCGGCGTCGGCCTCGGACGCGCGGACCAGCGCCTTGCCGATTTCGACGTCGATGATCAGTTCGGCGATGTCCTCCTGGATGTGCTGGAACCCATCGATGCCGATCGAGTCGGCGAGTTCGGAGGCCAAGCCCAGGAAGAACTCACTCTTGGCGATGGTCCGGGTAACCACCTGGTGGGTCATGAGGGCCCCCGCGCCGGTCTCGGCGTAGAACGAGTTGCAGAGCTGCGGGTTGCCGAGCATGAAGATGCGCTCGCTCGGAACGAGGACGTCGTCAAAGATGGCCACGGCGTCCATTTCCTCGTAGCGGGACGCCAGCGGTTCATCATGGATGCTGCCGCCGTTGTACAGCGAGGACCGGCAGAGGTAGCGAAGGCCCGGCGTGTCGTTGGGGATGGCGAAGGCAAAGGAATACGGCGCATCCTCCGGCGTGCCGCGTAGCACCGTGGACGGGAAGACCAGCAGCTCGTCGGCGATGGGGGCGATAGTAGCCAGCATGCGGGCGCCGCGGACCACGATGCCGTCGTCGCGCTCCTCGACGATGTGGGCCGTGAGCTGTCCGCCCAGCTGCTCCGAGCCGGATACGGACCGGTTCACCTGTGGCGGGATCAGCGTATGGGTGGCCAGCATGTCGTTTTCGCGCGCCCACTCGTAGTAGTTGCCGATGTTCTCGGCGAACTTGGGATCCGCCTGGGCGAACCACTTCCCGGCCGTGCCCAGGGCGGTGAGTGCGGAGTTCATATAGTCGCCGGTACGGCCGAGGAATCCGTTGGTCGCCTCGGCCCACGTGGAGGTGGCCCGGCGCCGGTGCTGCAGGTCCTCGATGCTCCGGGGCACCAGGAAGGACGCGCCGACGAGGTCGCCCGTGGTGGGCGAGGCATAGGTCAGCGACTCCTGGTGCCGTTGGTCGTGCTGCATGTCGAACAGCTTCGCGTACTGCCGGGCAACGTTGCGGAAGGCCGGGTGTTCGGCGACTTTTTCGCTGACCACTTCACCGTCGATCGCTATGTGCGGGGTCATCGCATTGAGTCTGTCCAGGTACTGCTGGCCGGTCCTGATGCCCATTGCTGCCTCCAGTCGTCGTTGAACTGTTTTGTGGTGGTGAAGGTGTGGCGCCTACAGCAGGTCCTCTATCCCCAGCTGGCTCTCCGGGATGGTGGTGAAGGCGCTGTTGGCGAACGCGAGGGCGTCGCCGTTGCGGTGGTCGAAATCCACCACCTCGCCGAGATAGAGGGTGTGGTCGCCGCCGTCGTATGCTGCCCAGGGCCGGCATTCGAAATAGGCAAGCACGCCGGAGAGCCGGGGCGCTGTTGCCCCTTCCACCCAGCGGGGCTCCGGCCCGGGGCGCCCCGCAAAGTGCAGGGCCAGCTGCCGCTGCTCGGCGCCCAGGATGTTGACGGTGAAGGGCCGGCCAGCCAGCTCATCGTGGGCTTTGGTGGTGCGGGCAATGCTGGCCAGGACCAGCGGCGGGTCCATGGAGACCGCCGTGAACGAGTTGACGGTGATGCCGTGGCGCTTGGTGGCGCCGTCGAACGTAACAATGGCGACACCAGTGGCGAACCGGCCCAGGCTGCCGCGGAAGCGGTGGGCGCGGGGCACCGAGGTCCTGCCCGGAACACCGGGGCCCGCTGCTGGATTGGCCATCATCGTTGATCCTTTGGGTGCGCCGTTCCGTCTCTGGCGCACCGTGCCGCAGTCGCTCTAAACTGTTCCGTAGGTGAACTGTTCTATAGTTGAACAGGCGGTTCCTATATGGAACGGTAGCCCACCGGAACGGGCCACACAAGCCCTTTTGGCTGGGCGCCCCGCTTACTTGCCTAGGATGGACAGCATGACTCCCAACGCCGGTGCCGCAACGCAGGTTGCACCCGCCCAGGCTTCCCCATCGCAGACCCTTTCCCGGGGCATCCGGGCCTTGGAAATCCTGGCCGAAGCAGACCGTCCGCTGACCATCGCCGAGCTTTCGGAGGCCATGGGCGTGCACCGCTCCGTCGCCTACCGGATTCTGCGGACGCTCGAGGACCATTCCCTGCTGGTCCGCGACGACGCCGGCCGGGTACAGCCCGGGCCGGGCCTCGCGGTGCTGGCGCGCGGCGTGTCGCGGAACCTCCAGACGGCGGCGCTGCCGGAACTGACGCAGCTGGCGAACTCATTGAACATGACGGCCTTCGTGGCGGTGTGGGACCACCAGGACTGCGTGACGCTGGTGACGGTGGAGCCCCGGCATTCGGCCGCCACCGTGGTGCAGCATCCGGGGTCCCGCCATCCGATCAGCTCCGGCGCGCCCGGCATCGCCATCCAGTCCGCCCTCATGGAGCAGGAGTGGAGCCAGCTGGCTCCCGCCGTGCCCTATCGCCCCGAAGCCGCCGAGGCGCGGCAGCGCGGTTACGCGGCTAGCCACGACGAGGTGATCGCGGGGGTTTCCTCCCTTGCCGCGCCGGTCCGTGTGCCCGGGGGACGCCCGGCGGCGGTCGCCGTCGTCTATATCCGCTCATCGCAGGATCCCGCGGAGGTGGCCGCGGCTCTCACGGCCAGCGCGGCCCGGATTGAAGGTCAGCTCGCCTGAGCTGTCCGTTTCCGGGAACGGACGACGACGGCGGCCACCGTTCCGAGCGCGAACAGTGCCGCCGCGGCGGCTGCCGTGACCAGGAACGCGGCCTGGTGGCCGCCTTCCTGCGCCAGCTGGCCGCCGATGGATGAGCCAAGGGCCGTGCCGGCGACGATGCCGCTCGCGAGCGCCGTCATCACCGTGGCCAGCCGGCCGGCCGGCGCCACCAGCCCGCCGATGGCAAAGACCGTGACCATGACCGGACCCACCGGCAGGCCCAGGGCAAGCAGCACCAGCACCATGCTCCAGCCGTCGGTGGGCAGGAACAGCATGACCGACAGCCCGGCCATGGCCGCCGCCCCGGTCACCCAGCGGGCGGCCACCGGGAAGCCGGCCGGCCAGTAGGCCACCGAGATCGCGGCCGCGGCCGAGCTGATCCCCATGACGGCGTAGAGGAGGCCGGCGGCCTCTGACGTTGCGAACCCGGCGGCAAACGCGCTCAAGGCTGCCTGTGTGGAGCCGAAAAAGGTGCCCATGCAGACCATGGCCAGGACGGGCAGTGCCACGGCGGCCAGGCCGGCAAGCCGGCTGCCGGGCCGGGTTCCGGCGCTGCCGCTGCCCGTGCTTTCCGTTCCCGCACCGGCGTTTCCTGAATTGCCCGTTCCTGTCTTGGCGCAGTCCGTTCGGGGAGCGGCGGCCCGCCGCGGAACAGCCGCGTGGGTTCGGTGGACGGCAAAGGCCGGCACCAGCGTGAGAGTGAGCGCGGCGGCCAGGGCCAGCGGCAGCCAGGGTGCAACCAGGCTGGCCAGGACACCCACGAGCGCAGGCCCGAGCACGAAGGTCAGTTCGTCGGCCGTGCTCTCATAGGACAGCGCCACGTCGAGGTCCGAGGTGTCCCCCGCACCCCGGCCTTCGGCCGTCAGGGCCATCCACCGGACGCGTGCCAGCGGGCCAACCTGGGGGCAACTGAGGCCGGCCGCCAGCGCGGCCGCGATGACGCCCCATGCGGCGCCGAGGTCGTGCATCCCGGAAGTCAGATATGCGGTGGCGAGGACGGCCAGCACGGCCACAACATTCAGGACGGCCGAAACCAGCAGCACCGGGCGCTGGCCGAGCCGGTCGGCGAGCCACCCGAGGATGGGCGCGCCGACGGCCGAGCCGATACCGACAGCGCCCGCCGCGGCTCCGCCCACGGCATACGAGCCGGTGACCGACGTGGCGAGGGTGAGGGTTCCCAGGGTCAGCATTGCCAGAGGCAGGCGGGCAAACAGGCCGATGGGCAGGAATCCCCTGCCCGCGAGCGCCGGCAGGCGCGCGAAGCGCCCGCCGAACTGCCGGCGTGGCGCGTCCGTGTTGGCTGGCGCGTCTGTGCCGGCGGACATTGTCGGACGGGGGTTGGCGGGTGGCTGGGGCGCCGTTGAAGTGCTCATGTATGCGGGCTCGTTCAGTCGTGCGCATCGTCCCTCCTCCCGATGCGCTGAACCCGGTAACAGTCCAATGATAGTGGACGCCGAAATCGCGCCCGGTGATGCCCTGCCTGTGATGTCCGGCTGCTGGCGGGCGTCACCGGGGTCACACCGTCACGAGTGCATCAACAATGTGCACGGTGGAGCCGCTGCGCTGCTTCACTACCTGGAGCTGGCTGCTGATGCGCTGCTTCATCTCCCCCACGTGGCTCACCAGGCCGACCACGCGGCCGCCGTCCCGCAGGCCCTCCAGGGCATCCATGACCTGCTCCAGTGCCTGCTCATCGAGGCTGCCGAAGCCCTCGTCGACGAACAGCGTTTCAATGTCGACGCCGCCTGACTCCTGCTGCACCACGTCTGCGAGGCCCAGGGCGAGCGACAGCGAAGCCATGAAGGATTCCCCGCCTGAGAGTGTGGAGGTGTCGCGGTGGCGGCCGGTCCATTCGTCCACGACTTCCAGTCCCAACCCGGACTTCGCGTTCCGGGCTGCCCTCGCGTCCGAGTGCTGCAGGGTGTAGCGGCCGTCGCTCATGGCGACCAGCCTTTCAGATGCGGCGATGGCAACCTGCTCGAGCCGTGCCGCCAGGACGTACGCATTCAGGCTCATGCGGTAGCTGTTGTCGCCGGAACCGCGGGCCGCCTCAGCCAGGCCCTTCAGAACTTCGGCGCGTTCCCGCGGCTCCCGGCCGGCCTCAGCGAGTTCCCTGTATTCGGCGTGCAGGCGGCCCAACGTTTTGGCGGCCTTCCGGGCCAGGCCCGCCGCCAGTTCAACGTCCTTTGCGGCCCTTGCAGCCTGCTCGGTCTCGGTGCGCAGCACGTCCAGGTCCGCCGCGGCCGATGCTGAGCCGCTGCCGTGTTCCCCGGCCGCCTGTTCCCTGGCAGCCTGTTCCCTGGCTGCCTGTTCTTCTGCCGCGACAATGAGTTCCTCGCTGGCGAACAACTCCTCGAGCCGTACCTCCTCGTCGCGTCCGGCCTGGACGGCAGACTCCACCCTTGCTGCCTCCGGCCCCGGCAGGAGTGCCGCGCGGGCCTCCGCGGCCGAGGCAAATCCGGCTGCGGGAAGGGCACGGTCCAGCTCGCTCCTGGCCTCAGCCAGGCGATCCGCAGCCTGGTCCAGCTGTTTCCGGGCAGCGTCAGCCTGTTCGAGAACGCTGACAACCTGGCCGATGGCGTCGCGGCGGAGTCCGAGGCTGGCGTGGCCAGCACGAAGCACCTCGAGCGACGATTCCAGGGCACCGGACTGCGCCTCGATTTCGGCGAGAGCGGATTCCGTCTGTGCCAGCTGGGACAACGTATCCACCCGCACCTTTTCCGTGGCCTCGATGCGTTCGTCCAGTTCCTCCTGCCGGCGTCTGCTGGCGGCCAGGTCCGCTACGGCGGCGGCTGCCGCGGCAGCGGCTTCCCGGGCAGCCTGGGCGGATTCCTCCGCTTCGGCAGGATCGGTGTCGCCACCCTGGCCGGCGAGGACGGCCACCAGCTGCCTGGCCCCGGAGAGCTCGGCTTCCAATGCAGACAGCGCGCGCTCAGCCGCCTCGCTGCGTTCCTTGGCACGTTCCTCTTTCTCGGCAAGCCCCAGGACGGAGTCCCCGGCAGGCACCGGTTCGGGGTGCTCCGGGCTGCCGCAGACAGGGCAGGGCACACCGCGTTCCAGGCGTGACGCCAATTCGGCCGCCGCATTGGTCAGGCGTTCCTCTCGGACGTCAAGCCACTGCCGGCGCAGTTCCTGGTGGTGTTCCCTGCCATTGAGGTGCCTTTCGGTGACTGCGGCACACTCGGCTGCCGCGGTTCCATAGCGCCTGACTACGTCCACGAGCTCGTCGGCGGCCGCGGCCTCCTTGGTCCGCAGCACGGATTCCCCCGCCAGCTGCTCCAGCGGCTGCAGGGCGGAACGCAAGTCCTCCATTTCGGTGCGGAGGGAAAGCAGCCGGATGGCCTGGTCATCGCCGGTACGGGTCAGTTCCTGCCGCCGTTTCGCAAGCCCGGCAGCCCGGGCATGCAGGCCACCCAGGTGGTCCTCATCGGCAAGGCGTTCGCCGATCACGGCGGCCAGCGCCCGCAGGCGCGAAAGTTCGGCGGCGACGTCGAGGGCGGTAAGTTGCGCAACGGTGCCGTGTTCTGCGGGACTGTGTTCTGCAGGGCTGTGTTCTGCAGTGCTGTGTCCCGCGCCGCCCAGTTCGAAGCTGGACTGGAGTTCGGAGCTGGACACAGCTGCCTCCCGTACACCGGCGGATGCAGTATCCAAGGCTGCTTCCGCCCGCGCAAAGGAGGCCTCGGCGGCGGTCACCGCCTTCAGCTGCCCGCCGAGGAGCTCGGCCTTCCGGTGCAGGTCCAGCGCGGCCCCGGCACGGGCCAGTCCGGGGGCGGCGGCCTCTGCGTCCGCCCTCCGGCGCAGGGCTGCGG
This sequence comes from Arthrobacter sp. NPDC058097, assembly GCF_042884885.1. Classification (NCBI taxonomy): domain Bacteria; kingdom Bacillati; phylum Actinomycetota; class Actinomycetes; order Micrococcales; family Micrococcaceae; genus Arthrobacter; species Arthrobacter sp. NPDC058097. Next base: position 432,189 of record NZ_JBHVSZ010000002.1, on the reverse strand, counting down.
CAAGCTTCTGGCGCCTCCGCTCGCGGGCAAGCTCCGCTTCGAGCCGCTCCGCGCACCGGTGCCGCTGCTCCTCGCACGATTCTGCATCGCCGGCCAGAGCCGAGGCGCGCTCCGCGGCTGCAGCCTCCAGCCAGGACAGGAGTTCCATACCGCCGGCGGATTCCGGCGCTGCGGCGGAATCGACGTCGAGGGCCGCGGCCTCCGACCTGGCCCTCACCACCAGCAGGCCCAGGCTGCCCTCAAGGTCGGCCACTTCCCTCGCGGCCCCGGCGGCCTGCAGTGCCAGTTCCCGCTCCACCGCCTCGAACCGTTCGGTTCCGAAGAGCTTCTGCAGCAGTTCCAGGCGGTCAGATGCCTTGGACCGCAGGAACGCGGCGAAGTCACCCTGCGGGAGCATGACCACGCGCGTGAACTGTTCCCGGTCCATGCCAAGGAGCTCAGTGATTTCCGCGCCGGCTTCGTCGTTCCGGCCGGATTTTTCCACCCATGAACCGGCGACCCGTTCGCGCAGAAGGGTCTTGGCCTGCTGCGTGGTGAACCCGTTCCGCCCGCGGGCGCTGGGCTTGTCCCAGGCCGGGGTCCTGGAGACTTCAAAACGCCTGCCGCGGGCGGTGAATTCGCAGGTCACACGGGGTTCGGCGGCCGGATCAGCGTGGTCGCTGCGCAGTCGCTTGCCGTCCTGCCGTGCCCCCGGCACTGACCCGTAGAGGGCGTAGCAGATGGCATCCAGCACGCTGGTCTTGCCGGCGCCGGTGGGGCCGTTGAGCAGGAACAGCCCGTGGGCGCTCAGCCGGTCAAAATCGATTTCCTCGGTTCCGGCAAACGGCCCGAACGCAGAAATTTCCAGACGGTGGATCCTCACAGCGATGCCTCCTGCAGACGCACGTTCTCCAACGCTTCGGTGAGGGCGGCCTGCTCGGCCGCATCCGGCTCCCGGCCGCGGACGTGTTCCAGGAACCCGCAGCACACGGCGAGGTCGTCCTCCGCCTTCGCCAGCCGGCTGCTGTAGCTCGTCCCGGCGGCGGGGGGTGCCCCCTCCGGCTCGAAACCGAGGACGAGGGTGTCCGGGAACCTGGCGCGCAGCCGTTCCATGGCCTGGGCCGGCCTCTGGGCGTCGGTCAGGGTCACCTGGCAGTAGGCCTGCTCGGCCCAGGCGTGCTCGGGTGACTCCAGCAGCCCGTCGAGGGTCCCCCGGAGGACGGCAAGTTTCCGCGGCGCGTCCCAGAGGATCTCTTCGACTGCGGTGACGCCGGACCCGTCCACGTCAACCAGCCAGCCGCCCTTCTGGTGTGTGGCTTCCGAGAAGGAGTACGCCAGGGGCGAGCCTGAGTACCGCACCTCCGCGGACAGGGACTGGCGGCCGTGCAGATGGCCGAGCGCCGTGTAGCTGAAGTCATCAAACAGATCCAGCGGCACGGCCCCCACTCCCCCGATGCTCAGGTCGCGTTCGCTGTCCGAGCTGATGCCGCCGCTGGCGAAGGTGTGTGCAAGCACAACGGAATAGACCGTCCGGGATTCGCTGCGCGCGGCGATGTCGGCCCGGATGCGTTCCGTGGCGGCGCAGGTGACTTCGAAGTGGCTGGCAGTGTCCACCCCGAGTTGGTCTGCGACCAGCCGGGGTTCGAGCCACGGGATGCCGTAAATCGCCAGCACAGGGCCCTGTTCGCCGGGCTGTTCAGCCTGTTGGCTCTTGACTCCCTGTTCAGTTCCAGCTCCGCCGAGCGGGAGCAGGAGCGGGACGTCCAGCTCCTGGAGGCGGGTGCGCAGGTGGACGCCGCCCTTCTCCAGCAGCCGCGAGGCGAAGCCTAGCCGGATGGCGGAGTCGTGGTTTCCGCTGGTGAGGACTACCTGGGCGCCTGCCCCGGTGAGCCGGACCAGGGCCTCGTCCAGGAGGTTGACGACGTCGACGCCTGGCAGTGCCCTGTCATAGACGTCACCGGCGATCAGCACGACGTCGACGGACAGTTCCCTGACCAGGGCAACCAGCTGGTCGACAAAGGCGCGCTGGGCGTCCAGCATGCCGACGCCGTGGAAAGACCGGCCCAGATGCCAGTCGGAAGTGTGCAATAACCGCATATTCATAAGCTAGACGCGGGCACTGACAAAATAGCCGACCCCGCGCTTCGGCGCGTCAGGACTGCTTGCCCGGCCCGTCGAAGAAGTCGCGCGCCTCGTCGCGGCCTGCCTCAGGCGCCTCATCGGCGCCCGCGCGGCCATGCTCCTCTGCCGACCGGGTTTCCGCGGCGGCTTTTTGGTCCCCGTCGTCGTCAAAGCCGTCCGCGAAGTCCGACCCGGCGTCCGCCTCGTCGTCGGAGAGGTCAGCGTCCAACGCTGCGGTGCGGCCCCGGGCATCGGCGAAACCACGGAAAACTAGCCCTGCAATACCGGCACCGACAATGGGCGCCACCCAGAAGAGCCACAGCTGCTCCAGCGCCCAGCTGCTGCTGAAAAGCGCGGAGGCGGTGGCCCGGGCGGGGTTGAAGGGGGCGTTTCCAAGGGCCTGGCCCAGCTGCAACAGCACGGCAAATGCCAGGCCGACGGCGAACGGGGCGGCGGCCGCGTGGCTGTTGCGGCGGGCCGTCATGCCGAGGAACACGGCTACCAGGAGGGCTGCACCCAGAACTTCCACCAGCAGCACCCCGGCCATCGACGTCTGGATCACGGAGTGTTCGCCGAAGCCGGCGGTGACCGTGTCAAAGGCCGTGCGGGCGTCGGGAATGTTGGGCACAGTGCGGAGGATGCCGAACAAGGCGAGCGCGCCCGCCGCGGCGCCGACCAGCTGGGCGCCGATGTAGGCTGCTGCGGCGGCGATGCCGATCCTGCCAGCCACGAGGTTGCCCAGCGTGATGGCCGGGTTGAAGTGCCCGCCCGAGATGTAGCCAAAGGCCAGCATCGCGGCTGTCACGGCAAGGCCGCCGGCCAGGGCGCCAGGCAGCGGGTTGGACTGCGGCAGGGTGAAAAGCGGCACGCCCAGCCCGGCAACCACCAGGAACAGCGTTCCGAACGCCTCCGCGCCGAGCCTGGACAGGAGTCCGGGCCGGAATCCGTTGTCACCGGCGGATTGCCGGTGGTCGGTCGGGGGGACGGACACAGGGGTGCTCATGGCGTGGGAAATCCTTTGTTTCGGTCAGCGGGGAAGGCCGCTCGCGTCGGGAGCCGGCCCCAGCAGTCTTGCAGCAAAGTCTGGACGGTTGCTGGATCCGAGCTTATCGTCCGGTGACCGGTGGCCCGGCATTGAGAGTGGGATATCACAGCAGGGTAAATTTGCCTGCATGAGCAATGATCCCGGCGGTATTCCGTCCCCCGAGTCCCGCATCCATGGCTGCCTGCTGGGCGGCGCCCTGGGGGACTCGCTCGGCTACGCCGTCGAGTTCGATCAGATAGACGAGATCCGGCGCCGCTTTGGCGCCGCGGGACTCCGCGATTTCTCCGTGCTCGACGGCGGGACGCACTTCTCGGACGACACCCAGATGACGCTGTACACGGTCGACGGGATCGTCGAGGCCCTGGAATGGGCCAACTCCGGTGTCGGCGCCGACGCCAACGCCTGTGTCTGGCTGGCGTACCTGCGCTGGCTGGACACGCAGGGTGTGCCCGTTCCCGAAGCGGCGCCGCGGCCGCAGCCCCGCTGGATCGATGGCCAAGAGGTCCTGCGGCACCGCCGGGCACCCGGCAATGCCTGCCTGAGCGGGCTGGCCACCGGCGAAATGGGAACGGCCGCCCGCCCGGTCAATCCCGACTCGAAGGGCTGCGGAACTGTAATGCGTTCGGCCCCCTTCGGGCTCGTTCCGCACATCCCGGCGGACTCCGTGTACAAGTTGAGCTCGGACGCCGCGTCGCTCACGCACGGGCATCCCTCCGCCCGGCAGAGCGCGGGCGCTTTCAGCCTGATCATTCATGCCCTGGTGCAGGGCAGCAGCCTGGCCGAGGCAGCGCAGGCTGCACTGGACCGTGTGCTGGGCGACGACGACGCGGCGCCGGAACTCCGCGAGCGGCTGGAAGCCGCGGTCCGTCTCGCCGGCGGGGCCGGCACCGCCTCCGTGCTCAGCCCGGAGGACCTGGTCCGTGAACTGGGTCAGGGCTGGGTGGCGGAGGAGGCTCTCGCCGTCGGGCTTTATGCGGTCCTGGCCACGGCTCCCCGGGGAGATGGCGGCGCGGCGGATCCGGTGGAGCATTTCAGGGAGGCCATTGCCGTGGCCATCAACCACAGCGGCGACAGCGATTCCACCGGGTCCATCGCGGGCAACATCCTGGGTGCGTACTACGGGACGGCCTGCCTGCCCACGGACTGGCTGGCGGCGCTTGAGGCCCCCGAGGTGATCCGTGGGATGGCCGGGCAGCTGGTTGCCGTCACTTCCGGCTGAGCGGAATGTTGTTGCACGCCTCGCAGACGTCCTCGGGGATGAGGCCCCGGCGCTGCAGCAGGCCAAAGATGGCACAGCCGAGGCAGAACCCGGCGAAGGCCTCCAGCGAGGCGGCAGCAATCAGCACGGCGAGCAGGATCCAGGCGGCAGGCGCGAGGCCGGCCGCCAACAGGACGGCGGCCGCTGTGGACATGGCGGCGCCGATGCCCTGTGCGAAACGCTTGGGCGGCCCGGGCACCAGCCTGACCCGTCCCAGCCGCGGAGCCAGGACCTTGACCGAAAGCAGGGCCAGAGGGGAGATCCTCGGGCCGAACAGCAGGCGCAGCCAAAAACCGGCGGCGATAAGCGCCAGGCCCCAGCCCAAGCCGGTGAGCAGAGTTGCGGCGGCCAGCAGGACCACCAGCCCGGCGGTGATGCGGGCCGCATACTCGTTGACCGGGTTGGGAAAGGCGAAGACGGAACCCAGCCTGCCCTGGCCGCCCTGTCTGCCGGGTTTGCCCGTTGTGCCCAATCTGTCTGGTGTGCCCATGGGCCAAGGCTAGGAGACCGGCGGCTGCGCCGGGAAGCTTTATTGCGCCATGTGTACGGGTGCGCCGCCCACCATCTGCAGGAACTCCCCTTCGGAGATCACCTCGATGGCCTGGCCGCGGTCATGCAGCTCCAGCACGCGTTTCGCCTTGCCGGTGAGCCGGCCGGAGCGCAGGTCGCCCGCCACGAAACCGTCCCCCACCACCAGGACGCTGGTCCGCGCCGTGACCCGGCTTTCCGGGCGGGCGCCCAGTTCAGCGGACCGGGTCTTCGCTTCGGGGCGCGGCATGGCGAGCTGGCCGGTGAACACGACGGTCTGGCCGAACAGCGGGTTCCCGGGTTCGGCGTCGGGATTGGGTGCGGGGTTGGGCCCTTCCTCCGGCCATCCGCTGCGGAACGGCCGGGCCGCACTGGGGCCGCCCGCTGCGGCGAGTGCCGCGACGGTGGCTTTGGACAGCTCACCGGCGGAGGGGTCGAACGCGGCCTGCTGCGGTATGGAGAGTCCCAGTGAAAGGTAGAGTTCGGCGATGCTGTTGGCCCGGTTGCGCCGGGCTATGTCGATAAGGATGCCGGCGCACGCCCTGGCGTCCTCGGCGGCGTCGTGGTGGTTCACGAGGGGCACGCCGGCCTCTTCGGCAGCAAAGGGCAGGGAATTTGAAACCAGGGAGTAGCAGCGCCGGGACAGCATCACGGTGCACACATAGTCGTAGGCAGGCCCGGGAAGCCCCGAAACCTCAAGCCCGGACCGGATCACCCCGAGGTCGAAGGCGGCGTTGTGCGCCGCGAGGATGTCGCCGCCGATGAACGCGCCGATCTCCGGGAAAAGCTCACCGAAGCGGGGCTTGCCCGCCACCTGTTCGGGCCTGATGCCGTGGACGCGGACGTTGTGGTAATCGAACGAATCGTGGTTTTCCGGCGGCCGCATCAGCCACGAGGCCTCCTCGACGACGACGCCGCCACGGACCTTGGTGAGGCCAACGGCGCACGGCGAACCGCGGAAGCCGTTGGCGGTCTCGAAGTCGATCGCCGTAAAGTCCAAACCCACGGGGACAACTGTAGCCCGGCGGGGTCGCGGAACCCGTCAAGTACCCTTGAAACGTGAACTTTAATGCATTGAGCGACTTTGCCGTGCCCGCGCTGGGTGGCGCCGGCCCCGTCCAGCCGCATCTGGCATCATTCCTGCCCGATTGGCTTAACCCCCAGGTGTTCCTCGCCGACCCGGCCCTTGCCCCGTGGGTTGTTCTGCTGGTGTGCGGGATCATCTTCGCCGAGACCGGGCTGCTGATCGGATTCTTCCTGCCCGGCGATTCCATGCTGTTTACGGCGGGCCTGCTGGTGGCCACGGACACCATCAAATTCAACATCTGGCTCTTCGCCGCGCTGATCATCGTGGCCGCCATCATCGGCAACCAGACCGGCTACCTCATCGGGTCCAAGGCCGGCCCTGCCATTTTCAACAAGCCGGATTCGCGGCTTTTCAAGCATGAGAACGTCGACAGCGCGCACAAGTTCTTCGAAAAGCACGGCGGCAAGGCCCTGATCCTGGCCCGCTTCGTGCCCATCATCCGTACCTTTGTTCCCGTCATCGTCGGCGTCGCCGGAATGGACAAGCGGAAGTTCTTCCTGTTCAACGTCATCGGCGCTGTCCTCTGGGGCGGCGGCGTGACGCTGCTCGGCTATCTGCTGGGCGACAAGGTCCCGTGGGTGCGGGACAACCTGGACATCATCTTCATCGTCATTGTCCTGCTCTCGGTGATCCCGGTGGGCATTGAAGTAATCCGCGGCATGGCCGCCAGGCGCGAGGCCGCGGCCTTCGGCACGGATCCGGTGGAAGAGTTCATCGAGGAGCACGAGCCCGAGGCAGAGCGCAAAACCAACCTCGACTGATACCGCGGGCAACAGCAACGCGGGGTCACTTAGCGCCCACTTCGGTGACCGGATTGGGCGGCAAGTGACCCCGCGTTGCTGTTTAGCGCAGCGCCTCGACGATCGAGGGAAGCAGCGCGCGGAACGCCAGCCCGCGGTGGCTGATGGCGTTCTTCTCCTCCGGACTGAGCTCGGCGCAGCTGCGGTCCAGGCCCAGGGGTTCCAGGACGGGGTCGTAGCCGAACCCGCCTTCGCCCCGCGGCTCGCGCAGCAGCGTGCCGGCCAGCTGCCCATACTCCACCACTTCGCGGGCACCGTCGCCGGATGCCGACGCCGGAACCGCGAGCGCCGCAGCGCACACGAACGCGGCACCGCGGTGGCCGTCCGGCACGTCCGCCAGCTGTGCCAGCAGCAGGCGCAGATTGGCGTCGTCGTCACCGTGGCGGCCCGCCCAGCGCGCCGAGAAAATCCCCGGCGCACCGCCGAGGACATCCACGGACAGCCCGGAGTCGTCGGCGATGGCCACCAGCCCCGTGGCCTCGGCCACCGCACGCGCCTTCAGCAGCGAGTTCTCCGCAAAGGTCACCCCGGTTTCCGCGACGTCGGGGGCTCCGACGGCGGGCGCGTCCACTACCTGCGTGTCGACGTCGAGCCCCGGGACCTGCCCGCGCAGCAGCTCCCGCAGCTCCCGCAGTTTCCCGGCATTGCGGGTGGCCAGCACCAGCCGGGGTGCAGGTCCCCCGCTCACGGCGCTGTTCCCATTCACGGCGCTGTTCCCATTCACGGCGCTTCGGCCAGGGTCTCGCGCTGGATGGCCGCCAGCTGTTCTGTCCCGAGCAGGGCCAGGTCCAGCAGCTTGTTGAGCTCGTCCCGGTCAAAGGGAGCGCCTTCGGCCGTGCCCTGGACCTCCACAAACTTGCCGGAGCCGGTCACCACGACGTTCATGTCGGTTTCGGCGCGCACATCCTCGATGTAGGGCAGGTCCAGCATGGGGATGCCGTCGATGATCCCCACGGACACGGCCGCGATGGTGTCGATCAGGGGCTGGGCGTTGCGGGCGATCATCTTGTTCTCGCGGGCAAAGCGGATGGCCTCGGCGAGCGCCACATAGGCGCCGGTGATGGCCGCCGTCCGGGTACCGCCGTCGGCCTGCAGGACATCGCAGTCCAGCACAATGGTGTTCTCGCCCAGGGCCTTGGTGTCGATGATCGAACGCAGCGAGCGGCCGATCAGGCGGGAGATCTCGTGCGTGCGGCCGCCGATCTTGCCCTTGACGGACTCACGGTCAGAGCGGGTGTTCGTGGCACGCGGGAGCATCGCATATTCGGCGGTTACCCAGCCGCGGCCCTCGCCCTTGAGCCAGCGCGGAACGCCTTCGGTGAGGGAAGCGGTGCACAGGACCCGGGTGTTGCCGAACTCAATGAGGGCCGATCCCTCGGCCTGCTTGGACCAGCCGCGGGTGATGCTGATGGGCCGGAGCTGGTCCGGGGTGCGGCCGTCGGCACGGATGACGGGGGCAGTGGTTGCTTCGGAAGTCATGCCTTTAGCTTATCGAGGTGCAGGCGGGAAGCTGCCACGTCAGACCCACGTCAGACCGTGTAGTGCACACCCGCCACGGCCACGGCCACGTCACCGGCAAAGGCGGGGCGCGCCTCGGCCATGACCTTGGTCTGCGATGTCCACACCGGAATGTGGGTGAGCAACAGGCGCCGGGCACCCGCGGCAGTGGCTGCCTCGGCTGCCCGCTTGCCGGTCAGGTGGACGTCCTTGATGCCGTCGTCGCGGCCTTCCTCGAAGGCCGCCTCGCAGAGGAAGAGGTCGGCATCCTTGGCCGCCTCCTCCAGCCCGCGGCACGAATCAGTGTCCCCTGAGTAGGTCAGCACCCGGGTCACGGCATTCCCGGCCGCGTCGGGCTCGGTCACCTCCACGCGCAGCGCGTAGGCCTCCTCCACCGGGTGGTTCACGGCGAACGGCGTGACGGTGAAGGGGCCGACAGTGACGGACTGGCGCTCGCTCCAGTTGCTGAAGTCGAACTCCTCGTGCATCCCGGGATCGAGGTCCAGGCCGTAGGCGGTTGCCATCCTGTTGGCGGTGGCGGCAGGGCCCCAGACGGGGATCCTCCCGCGGTCCCAGCCGCCCGGCTTCCAGCGCACCGCCACGTGCAGGCCGCACAGGTCCATGCAGTGGTCGGGGTGCAGGTGCGTGAGGAAAATCGCGTCGATGTCCTCGAGGTCGGTGTACCGCTGGATGGCGCCCAGGGCCCCGCTGCCGAGGTCCATGACCACCTTCCACACCCGTTCGCCGTCGCTGGCGGTCAGCAGGTAACAGGAGGCGGGTGATCCGGGGCCGGGAAACGATCCGGTGCAGCCGACGATGGTGAGCTTCACAGGAAGGACCCCCGGGGGGCTGCGCCGCTGCCGGCAGCCTGCTCCACGAAGTTGGAGATACGCGGGCGGGCGGCCGCGTTCCGCGCGGCGGCGATCATTTCAGGGGTGATCCGGGCCAGGCTGCCCGTGGGGTACTGCGCCGCAACGTGGTCGACGTGCTTGACGCTCAGCACCTCCGGGCCGAGGAACCTGCGGGCCAGGGCCTCGAACTGGCCGGGATCGCCGGTGGCGATGAAGCTGTGCTCGGGCCGTGCCGGGTCCGTGCGTTCGAGCCCGTTGCTGGCAAGCGCCCGGTACACGTCCTTGGCCGTTTCCTCGGCGCTGGAGACCAGGGTGACGTCCTCGCCCATGACGTAGGAGATCACGCCGGTCAGCAGCGGGTAGTGCGTGCAGCCCAGCACCACGGTGTCCACGCCGGCTGCCTTCAGTGGCTCCAGGTATTCACGCGCGACGTCGAGCAATTCCGGTCCGGTGGTGATGCCGGCCTCCACGTACGGCACGAATGCCGGGCAGGCCACGGAGGTGATCTCCAGGTCAGGCGCCGCGGCGAACGTGTCCTCGTAGGCCCGGGACCCCACCGTGGCGGAGGTGCCGATCACGCCTACCCGCCCGGTGCGGGTGGCCGCGACGGCGCGGCGCACGGCGGGCTGGATCACTTCGATGACGGGGATGCCGTAACGCGCCGTGTAGCGCTCACGGGCGTCCCGGAGCACAGCGGCCGACGCCGAGTTGCAGGCGATGGTGAGCAGCTTGACGCCGGAGTCCACGAGTTCGTCCATGACGCCGAGGGCGTTGGCGCGCACCTCCGCGATGGGCAGCGGCCCGTACGGGCCGTGGGCGGTGTCGCCGACGTAGAGGATGGATTCGTTGGGCAGCTGGTCGATGATCGACCGCGCCACCGTAAGGCCGCCGACCCCGGAGTCGAAGACGCCGATCGGCAGCGATCCCACATTTACGCCGTCGGCCGTTGCGGACTCCGCTGCAGCTCCCGCTGCCGGATCCATGCTCGATGCTGAAGTCATGATTATTTGAGGATAGGTCTTCCCGTGAGGTGCGGCCATCACTTGTGGCGAGCGACTCATGTCGAATTTGTCACATTCGGCGGCTGAAACGCCCGCAGCCGAAACCGGTCAGGGCAGCAGGAACCGGCCGGCGCCGGAACTCCTCAGTGCCGTGTGTCCAGGGACTGCATCATCGCCTGCACCAGCGACTCCTGCAGCCACGTGGTGAAGTTGTAGACCAGCGCGAGGTAGCTTTCCACGTCCTCGGCCTGGGACCAGTCCTGCATCTGGTGGACGTGGTCGGCGTCCGCTTCGTCCCTGATGTCGAGCCGCTCGGCGAGCACCAGGCGCACGTCGTTGAGCGCCGTGGACCAGTGCCGGGCATCGGACGGGGTCAGGACGAGCTCGTCCTTGTCCAGGCCCAGCGCGGCGGCGCGCAGCGCGCCGATCTTGCTCTCCCGCAGCGAACGCTCGGTGAGCTGGCGGAACTCAAGCGAGGCCTCGGCGTCGTCCTTCACGGCGTTGGGCAGCAGCCGCCGGAGGGCACGGTCGGACGGTTCCCGGACCTCCATGTCCAGCCCGATCAGCGCGGCGAGCGGATCCTCGGAGCCGCGGTCGGCCGGTTCCAGCATGGAGATGACGTCGGCGAAGAGACTGCGCAGCAGCTCCCGCTCGGCCGGTTCCAGGAAACCGGTGATGCCCTTGAGCCCGTATTTGAAAGCCTTAGCCACGTTTTCCCTTGCCCTTGCCCGGGCCGCTTTTGCCGCCCCCGCTGTCTCCGCCGGTAGCCTTCTCCACGGTGGCCCACAGGCCGAACCCGTGCATCGCGACCGCGTGCTGCTCCACCTGTTCCTTGCTGCCGTGGGCAACGATGGACCGGCCCTTCCTGTGGACCTCGAGCATCAGCTTGTTGGCTTTGGTTTCCGAGTAGCCGAAATAGCTCTGGAAAACGTAGCTGACGTAGCTCATCAGATTGACGGGGTCATTCCAGATGACGAGGTTCCAGGGGACGTCCGGGGCGGTCAGGGCATCGGTGGATACCGCCGTTCCGGTCTGGGTGCTCTCCTGGGTGTCAGGGCCGAGCGCAACGCTTAAGGTCATCTGTCCATTCTATGGGGATGCCGGGCCCACGCCGGCGAGGGCCCCGCGGCGAAGCGAAGCGAGACGTGGGAGCCGGTGCTGGGCCCACGCCGGCGAGGGCCCCGCGGCGAAGCGAAGCGAGACGTGGGAGCCGGTGGGGACTAGAGTGATTTTTGTGAGTAACTCCGCCGGCTGGGAGCAGCCCCGCACGTCCCTGTTCACCGACCATTACGAGCTGACCATGCTGCAGGGGGCCCTCCATTCCGGCGCCGCGCACCGCAGGGCCGTGTTCGAGGCGTTCGCGCGCAGGCTCCCGGACGGCCGCCGCTACGGGATCGTGGGCGGCACGGGCAGGCTGCTGGAAGGCATCATGGCGTTCCGGTTCGGCGAGGCGGAGCTCGAATTCCTGGCGCGCACCGGCGTCGTTAATAAGGAGACCATCGACTACCTGGCGGATTTCCGCTTCACCGGCGACATCTGGGGCTACGCCGAAGGCGAGGCATACTTCCCCAACTCCCCCATCCTGATCGTCGAGTCGACGTTCGCGGAGGCGTGCATCCTGGAGACGTACATCCTGTCCGTCCTCAACCACGACAGTGCCATCGCCTCGGCGGCGTCGCGCATGGTCATGGCCGCCGGCCAGCGGCCCTGCATCGAGATGGGGTCCCGGCGCACGCAGGAGGAATCAGCCACGGCTGCCGCCCGCGCCGCCGTCATCGCCGGCTTCGACAGCACCTCAAACCTCGAGGCGGGGCTCCGGTACGGCCTCAAGACTGTGGGCACCGCCGCCCACTCCTTCACGCTCCTCCACGACACCGAGCGGGACGCCTTTGAGGCGCAGGTCGCCTCCCTCGGGGCCGGCACCTCGCTGCTCGTGGACACGTACGACGTCGAAGCCGCCGTCCGTACGGCCGTTGACATCGCCGGGGACAAGTTGGGCGCCGTGCGGCTGGACTCCGGCGACCTGGTGGAGCAGGCGCAGTGGGTCCGGCAACTGCTGGATGAACTGGGCAACGAGCACACCCGCATCACGGTGACCTCGGACCTGGACGAATACGCGATTGCGGCACTGCAGTCCGCCCCCGTTGACTCGTACGGGGTGGGCACCTCCCTGGTGACCGGCTCCGGGGCGCCCACCGCCAGCATGGTCTACAAGCTGGTCAGCCGGACCAACGACGCCGGCGAATTCGTCGCCGTCGCCAAGGCCGCCAAGAACAAGACCAGCAAAGGCGGACGGAAGTACGCCCTCCGCCGGCTCAACGACAACGGCACGGCCACCCAGGAGCTCATCGGCGTGGGCCACCGGCCAGCGGATGACGGCAACGACCGCGCACTGCTGCAGCAGTTCATCAAGAACGGCGAACTCCTGCCGGGCTGGACCGGCCACGAAGGCGTCCTGCGGGCGCGGCAGCGGCACGCCGACTCGCTGGCCGAACTCCCGGCAGTGGTCCATCGCCTGCACCGCGGCGAGCCGGCGATCCCGACGCTCTATGAGGAGAACTGAGGAGAACTGATGGCACGGGCACTCATCATCGTCGACGTCCAGAACGATTTCTGCGAGGGCGGCGCGCTGCCGGTGGAGGGCGGAGCTGCAGTGGCCGGGGCCATCAGCGAGTACGTGGAGAACCACCACGGCCAGTTCGACCACATCGTGGCCACCCAGGACTGGCACGTCGATCCCGGCGCCCATTTCTCGGAAGCCCCGGATTTCAAGGACACCTGGCCGCCGCACTGCGTGGCCGGCACCCAGGGGGCCGAACTGCATCCGGAGCTGGACACCGAACACATCCAGGCGTACTTCCACAAGGGCCTGTACACCGCGGCCTACTCCGGGTTCGAGGGCCTGCTGGCACCGGAGGACGCAGTCCCCACCGGAGAGCGGCAGCCCGGTGCCATGCCCGGTTTAATGTCCGGCGCGGCCGACCCCGGCTACGCGCCGGAGGAAGACGCGATCGGCCTCGATGACTGGCTGCAGAGCCACGACGTGGAGGACGTCGTGGTGGTGGGCCTCGCCACCGACCACTGCGTCATGGCCACGTCACTGGATGCGGTCCAGGCCGGCTACTCCGTCACCGTGATCAAGCGGCTGACGGCGGGCATCGCCGATGACCTCGACGACACCTTCGCCGAAATGGAGCTGGGCGGCGTGGACCTCGAGTAGGTCCCTACTTCCTGCCGATGAACCAGTCCTGGAGCTTCTTCAGCCTGGACTGGAGCTGCTCCTCGTTCGCCTGTGCCACCGGCGGGCCGCCGCAGACGGTCCGCAGCTTCGTGTGCACCACGCCGTGCGGGGTGCCCGTCCGCGCCGACCAGGCCGCCACGTTCTTGGCCAGCTCGTTCCGCAGGTCCATCAGCATCCGGTGGTCAGGTATTGCCGGTCCGGCGGGCTCCGCTGCCGGGCTCTGGCGCTTCTTCCGGCCCTGCTGCTCGTGCTGGCGCTGGCGCAGCAGCACGCCCACCTGCTCGGCGTCCAGCAGGCCCGGGATGCCGAGGAAGTCGAGTTCGTCCTCGGAACCGATGTCGCCTCCGGTGCCGAACTCGCCGCCGTCGAAGAGCACGCGGTCGAAGGAGGCCTGCGAATCCAGTGCCTCGAACTTGCCCTTGGTCAGGCTGTCCGAGGCTTTCTCCTCGCGGTTCGCCTCGTCCATCAGCGATTCTTCGAGGTCCATCAGGCCGTCAGGATCGTCGTTCTGCGGCCGGTCCAGGGCGTGGTCACGTTCGGCTTCCATGCTGTTGGCAAGCGCCATCAGCTGTGGAACGGACGGCAGGAATACCGAGGCCGTCTCGCCGCGCTTCCGGGAACGCACAAAGCGCCCCACTGCCTGGGCGAAGAACAGGGGCGTGGAGGTGGACGTGGCGTAGACGCCCACCGACAGGCGCGGCACGTCCACGCCTTCGGACACCATGCGCACGGCAACCATCCAGCGCTTGTCGCCGGCGCTGAACTCCTCGATCTTGTTCGATGCCTTGGCGTCATCGGACAGAATCACCGTCGGCGATTCGCCCGTGATCTTCTTGAGCTGGCCGGCGTACGCCCGGGCGTCCTCGTGGTCGGTGGCGATCACCAGGCCGCCGGCGTCAGGAACGGTGCGGCGGACCTCGCTGAGCCGTTTGTCGGCTTGCGCCAGAACGGCGGGAATCCATTCCCCTGCCGGGTTCAGGGCGGTCCGCCATGCCTGTGACGTGATGTCCTTGGTGACCGCCGCCTCGCCGAGGGAAGCGGCCATCTCGTCACCGGCACTGGTGCGCCAGCGCATCTGCCCCGAGTACGCCATGAAGATGACCGGACGCACCACGTGGTCGCGCAGCGCGTTGCCGTAGCCGTAGGTGTAGTCCGATTTGGAGCGCCGGATGCCCTCGCGGTCCTCGGTGTACTCCACGAACGGAATGGGCGAAGTGTCCGACCGGAACGGCGTACCGGTCAGCGACAGCCGACGGGCCGCGGGGTCGAAGGCCTCGCGGAGACCGTCACCCCAGGACAGCGCCTCGCCGCCGTGGTGGATTTCGTCAAGGATCACCAGGGTGCGGGCGGCTTCGGTCTTGGCCCGGTGCAGCATGGGCTTGCTGGCCACCTGGGCGTAGGTCACGGCCACGCCGATGAACCCGCGGCCGTGCTGGCCGTCCGAGTTCTTGAAGTTCGGGTCGATGGCGATGCCGACGCGCGCAGCGGCGTCAGCCCACTGCCGCTTCAGGTGGTCGGTGGGCGCGACGATGGTCACGCGGTTCACCGTGCCGGCCTCGATGAGCATCGAGGCCACCCGGAGCGCAAAGGTGGTCTTGCCGGCGCCGGGCGTGGCCACGGCCATGAAATCGCGCGGAGCCTTGCTGAAATAAAGATCCAGGGCTTCCTGCTGCCAGGCACGGAGCTTCGGGGCGGTTCCCCAGGCTGCACGTTCCGGGTAAGCCGGGGGCAGGGTGGGTCCGCCGAAGAGTGTCTCCGTCACTATTTGTTGTTGCCTGAGTCTCCGCCGGACCCGCTGCCGCCGTCATTGCCCGGGCGGAGACCGTCGTAGACCTCTTTGCACATCGGGCAGACCGGGAACTTCTGCGGATCCCGTCCGGGCGTCCAGACCTTGCCGCACAGCGCGATGACCGGTTCGCCCGTCATGGCAGACTCCATGATCTTTTCCTTGCGCACGTAGTGTGCAAAGCGCTCACGGTCGCCGGGCTCCACTTCCTGGCGCAGTTCCTCGCGCTCAATGGTTGCGGTGGACGATCCGGCGCCGGAAAGCTCACGCATGGGGTCGTTGTCGAGAGGATCCGTCATGCTACTCATGGCATCCATCTTAGCCGTTCCGAAGGTGCGGCCGCGGGAGGACCGGGCGCAGGTTCCGGTCACAGACCCTGCCACGCAGGTTTGTGGTCGTAGGTGTGCCGGTAGTAGTCGGCGAGCTTCAGTGACGACGCTGCGGCCTCGTCCACCACGATCGAGGCGTGCGGGTGCAGCTGCAGGACCGAGGCCGGGCAGATCGCGGCGAGGGGCCCCTCCACCAGGTCGTGCACGGCCTGCGCCTTCTGGGCCCCCGTGGCCAGCAGGATGGCGTGGCGCGACTCGAGGATGGTGCCCAGCCCCTGGGTAACCACGTGGTGCGGGACCTCGTCAAGGCTGCGGAAGAAGCGGGCGTTGTCGCGCCGGGTCTGCTCAATGAGCGACTTGATCCGCGTGCGGGAGGCCAGGGACGAGCCCGGCTCGTTGAAACCTATGTGGCCGTCGGTGCCGAGCCCCAGAATCTGCACGTCGATGCCGCCACGCTCCCTGATCCGGTCCTCGTAGGCCCGGCAGGCCGCCGGAATGTCCACGGCGCTGCCGTCCGGTCCGAGGACGTTCCCGGGGTCGATGTTCACGCGGTTCGCGAAGTCGCGGCGGATGACCTCCCGGTAGGACTCGGGGTGGCCGGGTTCCAGCCCGACGTACTCATCGAGGGTGAATCCGTAGGCACGGCTGAAATCCAGGCCCGCCTGTTCGTGGCGCCGGGCGAGTTCGTCGTAGACCGGCAGCGGCGAGGAGCCTGTGGCCAGCCCCAGCACGGCGTCAGGCTTGCCCCGCAGCAGGCTTTCCACCGCATCCGCCACGAGGGAGGCAATCTGCCTGGCGCCCGGAAGTATGACGACCTCCATGTTCGGCCTTTCTCTCAGCTGTCCTGTTAGTCAACCACGGCGGGCAGATACTTTTCACCGGTTGCGTGCTTTCACCGGTTGACCGTGACCTGGGCCAGAAGCTCCGGGCCGCGGGCATCGAGCCAGCGCCCGCCCACCCGGACGCCCACTATGAACAGTGCCGCGCCGAGGACGGGGCCTAGAGCCAGGTTGATCCAGCCAAAAAGCGGGTCACCGGTAAGCACCTGCGCGAGCACCAGGCCGGCCTCCGGGAGGACCAGCACCAGCAGGACACCCATCCCGCCAAACTGGACGGCGAGCGTCTGCCCCACATTGCCCGGCGGCTTCTTGAACGGGCTGTCGCCGGGAAGCGGCACGGCGATGGTGTAGCGGGCGGACACCACTGACGACAGGCCCAGCCCGGTCAGCAGCACTCCCACGGATATCCCCAGGATGGACGGCCACCATGCCCAGTCCCCCGTGATGAAGAACGGCACGGTGGCGAGGACCAGCACCGCGGGCAGCGCGAACGCCAGGCAGGCCAGCGCGCGCCCCAGCCGGTCATGGACTCCCCGCACGCCGGCAGCGACATGGAGGGCAAACGCGGTGTTGTCGTAGGAAACATCGCCCGAGATGGACCACGCCAGCAGGAACGCCGTCAGCGGACCGGTGACCATCAGCACGCCGTAGTCGTTGGTTTGGCTCCCCTGGAAAGCCAGCACAACGGGCAGCAGCGGAATGACCACCAGCGAGCCTGAATATCGGGGATCACGGAACCAGTAGGTCAGGGCCCGCGCCGTGACGGCACCCGCGGGCGTCGCGGGCAGCAGGGCGAACAGCCCCAGGCGGCCGCCCTTCCGGCGGCTGCTACCGCTGTAGGCCGGCGTAACCAGGGCACGTTCCAGCAGCAGCTTCCAGCACCAGGTAAGCCCCGCCAGCGTGGCCACGGCAATAAGCAGCTTGAGTCCCGCCGGGCCCGCCTGTCCGGCTTCGAGATCGCCGCCCAGCGACCAGGCCGCCCCCAGCGGCGTCCAGGAAACCCTGCCGGCCAGGTCGGTCAGGAAGGCCCCGGAACCCGCCATGCCCTGGAAGATGCCGGCGGTGATCGGGCCCAGCAGGACCAGGGGAACCATGAAGGCGATGCCGCTGAGGTCCTTGAACCGGCGTGAGGCCGCGAGGCTCGACGTGGCGGTGGTGACCACGCGGCAGAACACCACGCAGGTGAGCACGCCCAGGACGGCACCAACCAGCGCGCCGGCAGCTGGCAGCAGACCCCGGGACCAGGTGACCACGGTGCCCAGGGCGACGAGCAGGGTGGCCAGGCCCGGAATGCCGATGAGGCCGCCGAGCGCGAGGCCGGCCAGAAGCTGCGGCATGGGCACGGCCGACGTGGTAAACCGGGCGGGGTCCAGCGTCATGTCGACAGCAGAGGCAATGACCGGCACAATTCCCCAGCCCAGCAGCGCCGCGGAACCGCCAAGCACCACCACGGTCTGGGCGAGGCCCGGATCCTCCTGCCGCAGCAGGACGAGCAGCATCACGCACATGCCGACGAAGAAGAGCGCGTACAGTCCGCCGAATGCCAGCCCCACCAGCTGCCAGGGGCTCCGCCGCAGCCCGTTACGCAGCAGCGCGAGCTTCAGCCTCAGGAGGTGCGCAACCATTCGAGCCCCTCCGTCTGGCTCCGGCCGCCCACGAGCTGCACGAACCGTTCCTCCAGGGTGGCTCCGGCACACACCTGGTCGATCGTGCCTGCGGCCAGGATCCGGCCGCCGGCGATCACGGCCACGTGGTCGCACATCCGCTGCACGAGGTCCATCACATGGCTGGACACGATCACGGTGCCGCCCGAGGCCACGTACCTGTCCAGGATGTCCCTGATGTTGGCGGCGGAGACGGGATCCACAGATTCGAAGGGCTCGTCCAGCACGAGGACCTTCGGAGCGTGGATCAGCGCGGAGGCCAGCGCGATCTTCTTGGTCATGCCGGCGGAGTAATCAACCACCAGGGTGCCCGCGTCCTGGCTGAGGTCAAATGCTGCGAGCAACTCCCCCACGCGGGAAGCCACCACGTCCCTGTCCATGCCCCGGAGCAGCCCGGCGTACGTGACCAGTTGCTCACCGCTGAGCCGGTCAAAGAGCCGCACCCCGTCAGGCAGGATGCCCATCAGCTTCTTGGCTTCCAGCGGGTGCGCCCAGACGTCCACCCCGTGGACCACCGCCGTTCCGAAGTCCGGGCGGAGGAGGCCGGTCGCCATGGACAGGGTGGTGGTCTTGCCGGCGCCATTGGGCCCGACGATGCCGAAGAACGAACCGGCCGGAACGTCGAGGCTTATGCCGTCCACCGCGATTTTGGTGCCGAAGCGCTTGGCAAGCCCCCTGATCGAGAGGGCTGTTATGGGAGTGCTCATGCACTCACCCTAGCCGCGCCCTGCGGCCAGGGGGATCCTCCCGAAGGAGTAGAAATCTCGGCACATCCGGCCGCTAAAAAGCACGCCTAAAAAGCACGGCGCGGCACGGCCCGTTCATACTGCGGCGCCCAGCGCAGGTCGTGGCCGAGTTCAAAGGCGGCCCGGAGCCACCAGTGGGGATCCCGCAGTGCCGCGCGGGCAATGAAGACGCCGTCCGCCTGTCCGGTAGCCACCACATGTTCCGCCTGGTCCGGGGAGGTCAGCAGCCCGACGGTGCCGGTGGCGACTCCTGTTTCGCGGCGGATCCGGGCGGCGAATTCGGTCTGGTAGCCCGGTCCGGGCTGGATCTTCTGGTGCGCGACGGCCCCGCCGCTGGACACGTCGACGAGGTCCACGCCACGCGCGGCGGCCTGCGCGGCCAGGCTGACCGAGTCCTCGACGCTGATGCCGCCCTCTGCCCAGTCGGTTGCCGAGATGCGAAGCAGCAGCGGCATGGAGTCGGGGATGACGTTGCGGACAGCGTCGACGACGGCCAGGGTCAGCCGGTTCCGCCCCTCGGCACTGCCGCCCCAGGAGTCGGTGCGGTCATTGATCAGGGGGCTTTGGAACTCGTGGAGGAGGTATCCGTGGGCACCGTGCAGTTCGATGGTGTCGAAGCCGATGTCCACGGCGCGGGCCGCCGCGGCGGCAAAATCGGCGATGACGCGCTGGATGTCGTCCTCGGTCATGGCGGCGGGCGGCGCGTAGCCGTCGAAGGCCTGGGCGCCCGGACCCACTGTCTGCCAGCCGCCGTCGGACGCCGGGACCGATCCGCTTTGGCCGGAAAACGGCCAGTACGTGGACGCTTTGCGTCCTGCATGCGCGAGCTGGGCACCGATCTTCGTGTCGGCCACGCCGTGGCGGTGCACGAAGCCGACGATCCGCTCCCAGGCCAGCGCCTGCTCGTCGTTGTACAGCCCCGCGTCGCGGGGACTGATGCGCCCTTCGGCATTGACTGCCGCGGCCTCGGTCAGGATGAGGGCGGCTCCCCCGGCGGCGAACGATCCAAGATGCATGAGGTGCCAGTCGTTGGGCACGCCGGGCGCCTCGTCAGGTTCGCAGCTGTACTGGCACATCGGCGAAACCCAGCCGCGGTGCTGCAGTTCCAGGGAACGCAGCGTCAGGGGCCGGAACAGCGCGGGCGCCGTCACTAAAACAGCACCCGGGCCAGCGCCTGGCGGGCCTTGCCAACGCGTTCGTCGGTGGTCCCCACAACCTCGAACAGTTCGAGCAGGCGTATGCGGGCGGTCTCGCGTTCCGGTCCGAAGTTCCTGCCGATGAACGCGACCACGCGGTTGAGGGCATCCTCGACGTGGCCGCCCGCGAGATCGAGGTCCGCCACGCCCAGCTGGGCCGTCAGGTTGTCGGGTTCATCCGCCGCGAGCTGGCGCAGGGCCTCACCCTCGGGTCCGGAAAGGCTCTGCAGGCGCTCCATGAGTTCAACCTGCGCCAGGCCGGCCTTGGCCTCGGCGTCCGCGGGCATCTCGGCGAGCGCCTGCCGGTAGGCAGCGGCCGCTGCAGCGTAGTCACCCTCTTCAATGGCGTCGAAGGCCTTCTGGTGAAGCGGCGGGAGCGGGGCTGGGCCGGGTTCTTCAGTTGAACCTGCGCCGCCTCCGACGTTGCCGGTCACCCCGTTGGCGGCGGCGACCGTGAGAAGTTCATCCAGCAGGGGCCGGATCTGCTGTTCGTCTGCGCCGCCTTGGAAGAGCGGAACCGGCTGGCCCTTGATTACGGCCACAGCGGTGGGAACGGCCTGCACCTGGAAGGCCTGGGCCAGCTGGGGGAACGCTTCGACGTCAGCAGCGGCGAGGACCAGACGGCCGCCGTAGCTCTGGATGTTCCGGTCAAGGGCATCCAGCACGCCGGCTGATTCGGGCGAATAGGCGGCCCAGAGGACAAACACCACGGGCACCTGGGCGGACAGCTCGATAAGGCTCTGGAAGTTTGCTTCGGTGACGTCCACCCGGAGGGCGGGTGCGCCGTCGTTCTGCTGGGCTTGTGCGTCGCCTGCCGCGGGGTTGCTGGGGGGTGCCGGCGGCGCCGGCCGCTGCTTGAGGGAGGAGAGATCGACGGCGCCACGAAGGTTAAGCTGGCTCGCGGCCGAAGGGACAGGGCGGGAAGCTGGCGAACTCATAGCTCCCACTCTAGCCACAAGAGCGGCCGCGGTAAGCACCGCGGCCGCTCGAGTGACGGCAGGTTTAGGGAACCTGTTCCCTACTTGAAGCTGGCCCCCACCAGTCCGCGCGTGGCGGCCACGAGCTTCATCGGGTCCTTCGAGGCCGCCGGCGGCACGTACACGGCCACGGATTCGGCGAACTTCAGCACCATGCCGGTGGTGGTTTCCTTGCCGCCGGCGAGGACGGCCGCATCGTTGCCGATGGACAGCTTGTCGCCTTCGGCCTTGGGGGTGCCGTCGAAGTTAAAGGTCAGGCGGCCAAGGACCAGGGCCCCGCCGTCCTCCGTACGGAACACCACGGTGTTCTCCGGAACAACCTTGTGCGTGAATGCGAATTTGCCGTCGACGCCGTCCTTCACAATGTCAGCCTGGTAGGACAGCGTGTCCGCGATGTAGGGGGAAGATTCCCCTTCCACCAGCTTGCTCTTGAACGTGGAGCTGGACTTGGTCAGCCGGTCGGCCAGTCCTGCGAGCGCTTCCTGCCCGCTGTAGAGCAGGCCGGACTTGTCGTCTGCGGCAAGCGACTCCGTGCCGCCGCGAACGATCGACGGGAACGTGGTGCCGGGCTGCAGCGGCGACGTGCCCACGAGCTTGTAGTTCTCCCGCGGGGCCTTCTGCACGAGCGTGAGCAGCTGCGGCACAACGTTGCCTTCACCCTGCGTGACGGCGAGGACGGACCGCGGCCATTCGCGCTTGTCGGTGACCACCGTCGTCAGGAGCTTCGTGGAGCGCACGGGCATGCGGGCGTCATAGGAGGCCACCCGCGACCTGATTTTGTAGTTCTGGGTACGCACTTCAAGCTCCGTCCCGGCAACGCGGGCGGCGAGCTTCTTGGCGTCCTTGGCGGCGTCGCCGGCGTCGGTGGCGCTGGCCACCTGCTCCAGGATGCGGCGGAACTGGGCGTCCAGGACAACCGGCGTGCCGCCGGCCTCGGGCGAGGCGCTGGCGGTGGAGGTCGACGCCGGGGCAGACGAAGTGCTGGCCTGCGCGGCAGCTGCGGTGCCGGCGAGGACAGCAGCGGTGGTGGCCGCGACCACAACGCTGAGCCGCGCGGAGGAGGACCGTTCACCGGCCTTGGCTGCCGCCTTTGCGCGGGCTCGCCGAGCGAACAGGCTGCCCTGCTTGGCGCCGGCCTTGTCAGCCGGCCCGCTGCCTGCCGACCCGCTATCGGAGGACCCGCCGTCGCGGGGCGCCCCGCTCTTGGGCTTGAGGACCAGCAGTGCCCCGCCGGCGAGGATCAGGAGGCCGCCGAGGACCATGAGCGGCACGGCCCACGGCATGGACGTGTCGTTGGGGAACGTCATGGAAATGGACGACGGCGCGGGCTTCTTTCCGTCCGCTGCCAGCAGCAGGGACCAGTCGCCGTCGGCGGGTGCGGACCACGTGTAGTCCAGCTCGCCGCTGGCGTTCTCGGTGCTCACCCAGAGGTCAGACCCGGCGGGCGACGGCGCGCTGGCTTCGCCGTCGTTGTGCTTAACCTGCAGCGACTTCTTGTCGTCGGAGACTCCGGTGACCGTGTTGTGGGCGGTCTTTCCCACCCAGGCATCGACATCGTCCGGGCGTCCGGCCGCGAGCAGGAAGCTGCCCTCGCCCTTGACCTTGATGGTGACCGTTCCACCTTCGAGGGTGCGCAGCTTCTGGTCGATAACGGTCAGGGGCGCGGCTTGGCCGGCGGAAGCCGTTGCCGTCACTGTCTCGGCGGGGGCCCAGAAGGTCTTCTGCCCGATGCCGGCCAGCAGTGTCAGGAGGCCGAGCAGCACAAGTGCAACTGCAGTCTTGAAACGCAAAGGAATACCTATCATCAGCGGGGGTTTAGCTTCAATAGTAACCGTTTTGTTACCAATAGGCCGGATCGGGGGTTCACAGCGCCGGCCGCCGCCCCAGCGAAAGGCCGCCCGCCCGGCTATTCACAAGGCTGCTGATAGTGTTTGCGATGATCATCACATCCGGCCCGCAGCCGCGGCGCCACGCACGGTAAAGGCATCAAAAAGCAGTGACTGAACACACGGATCCGTCCATGCGCGGCCCCGAAGATCTGCCCGACGCCGACTCCCCGCAGAGCCTGCCGGCAGCACAGGATACTGCTGCATACAATGCTGCGGCACCCGGCCCCGTGCCACAGGGCGCGCCGCTGCAGAAGCCGGTCAAGACGAGGGGCCGCCCCGCCGCCCTGGGTGCCGTGTTGCGGCGCCTCCGCCAGCCAATCCCGGGCGCCCAGCCCCGGCTCCGGTTTGAATTCCCGCCGGAGCATCCGGACAGCGTTGAGCCGGAAGATGCCGGTGAGACCGCGGACACCGCACGGTTCGGTTCCCCCGGCCCCCGCATCTCCGCCCAGCACCCCCTGTACCTGGGGTTCATGGGCACAGTGGGCGTGGGCCTGGCCCTGCTGGTCTACTGGATCGGGTCCCACACCACCCAGCTCCTGCTCTGGATCGTGGCCGCCCTGTTCATCGCCCTGGGCCTGGACCCCGTGGTGCGCTGGCTGGAGGGCCGGAAGATTCCCCGGCCCGCAGGCATTCTCGTCTCGGTGTCGGTGCTGATGCTCGCCGTGGTGGGCTTCTTTGCCACCCTGATCCCCACGATCGTGGAGCAGGTGACCGAACTCGTGCAGCAGGCCCCGGTGTGGGTGCGGGACTTCATCAACTCCGATTTCTTCCGGACCCTGGACAACCAGTTCGGCGTCCGCGACCGCATCACCGAGGAACTGGACAAGTTCGTCAAGAACCCCGAGGCCATGAGCGGCATCTTCGGCGGCGTCCTCGGCTTCGGGTCGACGGTGGCAAACGGCCTCTTCGGCACGCTGATCGTGCTGGTGCTCAGCCTGTACTTCCTGGCCGCCCTGCCGGCGATGAAGAAATGGGGCTACCGGCTGGCACCGCGGTCCCGGCGGCCCCGCGTCGAGGCGCTGTCCGAGGAGATCAGCCGCTCGGTGGGCAACTACGTCATCGGCCAGGCGGTGGTCGCCCTGCTGAACGCCACCTTCGCCTTCATCGTCATGTCCATCATCGGCGTGCCGTTCGCCGTGCTGCTGACGTTCATCGTGGCACTGCTGGCGTTCATTCCGCTGGTGGGCGGGCTGATCGCCGGCGTGGTGGTCATCCTGATCACCCTGACGCTTGGCTGGCAGTCCGCCCTGGCCTACGCCGTCTGCTACTTCGCCTACCTGCAGTTCGAGGCCTACTTCATCTCGCCGCGCATCATGCAGAAGGCCGTGGCCGTGCCCGGCGCCGTCGCGGTGATCTCCGTCATTGCCGGCGGCAGCCTGCTCGGCGTCCTGGGTGCACTGATTGCCATCCCGACGGCGGCTGCCACCCTGCTGCTGATCAAGGAGATCTACATCGTCCGCCAGGATAAGCATTAGGCGCAGTCAAGCATTAAGCGCAGACACGCACCAGCCTCAGACGGCGGCGGTGGCCACCGGCCCTTCCCACTCCTGCGGGAGGCCCGCGGCTCCTGAGCCATCGCGCGTAACGTCGTCCACGATCTCGTTCAGCACCCGGGCGGCCTGCTTCTCCCCCACCCAAAGGTGCTTGGCGCCGTCGACCCCCACCACCCTGGCCTGCGGCACAAGGCCGAACCGGGCCTCAGCGGCAGCGGGCCGGAGGTAGTCGTCGTGCTCGGGCACCAGGACGGTCAGCGGCTTGCCGGCCTCCGCCCACAGCTTCAGGTGCTCGTCGGTGGCCCGGTGCAGCGGCGGCGACAGCAGCACGGCGCCCTCCACCTGGGAGGCCACCGGCTCCACGGCGCCGTACATCAGGGCGAGCTCGGTGCCGAAGGACCAGCCCACGAGCCAGCGGTTGGGCAGTCCGCGCTCGACGGCGAAACGCACCGCCGCCTCGACGTCGTACCGCTCGCCAACGCCTTCCTCAAAGGTTCCGTCGCTGGTTCCGCGCGGCGAAGTGGTGCCCCTGGTGTTGAAGCGCAGCACGGCGACGCCGGCCAGTGCCGGCAGACGGTAGGAGGCCTTGCGGTACACGTGGGAATCCATGAAGCCGCCGTGCGTGGGCAGCGGGTGGAGGGTGATCAGCGTGGCGGTGACCGGACCCGATTCCGGCAGGGCCAGTTCGCCCACCAGCGTGTGGCCGTCCTCCGTGCGGATTTCGATGTTTTCGCGGCGGGCGGGAAGCACCGTGGAGGCGCGAATCGCGGTGGCGGCTGATGGCTGGCTGAAAACGTACGACGCCGGGTCAAAAGTCATGCGCACCAGCTTATCTTCCGGCCGGGCCGGCCCGGGCACTGGTCACCCGGCGTTGCCGGTGCCGGACGTTACCGGTACCGGAAGTTACGGGACGTCCAGCAGTTGGTGTGCCAGTGGCGCCGCTCCGCCAGACCCGCGGCAGCGCCGAACAGGTGGTCGTCGGCCCAGACCACGAGGTGGGCGATCCCGGGCGGTACCGCCGTGGAGCAGCCCGGGCAGATGTACGTCTTTTCGGCGTTGCGGGCCGTCATGGTCCGCACCATCCAGTCGCCGTCCGGCGCGCTTTCCCGGCGGGCGATTCCCGCGCGTGCCCGCTCCAGGTCAAGTTCCGGTGCGGGACCGGTGCCGTGCTTTCCGCCGCCCGGGGCATTTCCGGCCGCACCGCGCCCGGTCTTGGGTCGGCGGGGACGGTTGGAGCGGGGCATGACTCCATTCTGCCTCAGCCGGCGCCCCTGCCCCGCCCAGCATGACACCGTGCTAAGGCCCGCAGTGCCTTTCCTCGGGCCGCCCCGCGCCGGGCGGCCGCTGCAGGGAAGGCCCTGCGGAGAAGGTATGGTGTAGGGCGTGCGTCTCGTCATAGCCCGTTGCTCCGTTGATTATGTTGGCCGGCTCAAAGCCCATCTCCCCCTCGCCACCCGGCTCCTGCTGGTGAAGGCCGACGGCTCCGTGCTGGTGCACTCCGACGGCGGCTCGTACAAGCCGCTGAACTGGATGAGCCCGCCCGCCGTTCTCCGCGTCACCTCCCCGGAGGAGGCCGACGTCGAGGTGGGCGTCGTCGAACAGTGGACCGTGCAGTCGGCCAAGACGGATGACAGGCTCATCATCAACATCCATGAGCAGATCCACGACAGCTCCCACGAGCTCGGTCAGGACCCCGGCCTTATCAAGGACGGCGTCGAGGCAGACCTGCAGCGCCTCCTCGCCGACCAGATCGAAACCCTCGGCGAGGGATTCTCGCTGATCCGGCGGGAGTATTTCACAGCCATCGGCCCTGTGGACATCCTGGCCCGGGATGCCGACGGCGCCACGGTGGCCATCGAGCTGAAGCGCCGCGGGGACATCGACGGTGTGGAACAGCTGACGCGCTACCTCGAGCTGCTCAACCGCGATCCTCTGCTGGCGCCGGTGCGGGGCATCTTCGCCGCACAGCAGATCAAGCCGCAGGCCAGGGTGCTGGCCACGGACCGCGGCATTGACTGCGTGACCTTGGATTACGACGCGATGCGGGGCGTTGACGACATTGAATCCCGGCTTTTCTGACCGGCACTTCCTGCCCGTGTAGCCGTAGCCAAGGGGTGATCAGGCGTTTACTCCGGATTTGTCCAAAATTTGCCGGAATTCGCGTTTTGCCCGTTGACCAGACGGTTTGCCCATGAAATTCTTGTATCAGTCTTTGTGTAGGTGTTTTTCATGCTCGCAAGACATGTTGCGAGCGCGAAGCTCCTGCAACGCAATTCCGGTTATCGGGGGTGCAGGCCAGGATTCTTCTCGCGGAGTAACCAAGACCAGTACGAGGTGTGCTGGCCTTAAACAGTTCCATACTGAGGAGAAATAAATGGCACAGGGAACCGTCAAGTGGTTCAACGCTGAAAAGGGCTTCGGCTTCATCACCCCGGACGACTCCGATGGCGATGTCTTCGTTCACTACTCCGAGATCCAGACCGGCGGCTTCAAGACCCTCGACGAGAACCAGCGCGTTCAGTTCGAAATCGGCCAGGGCGCCAAGGGCCCCCAGGCTACGGGCGTAACCGTCGTCTAATTAGTCTCAAAAGAAATGATCCTCGGCATTCGTGCCGGGGATCATTTTTGTGTCACTAATATTTTCAGATCTTGAAACATTCACGGGGCGGCGCCGCTTTGGCGCCGAGCGGGTGCTGAACGGTCAGCGCCAAGTCCCCACGCCGATGACGGGCCCGGCTTCCAGCCACGAGGACAAACCGGTGTACGCATCGAACTTCATGGCCAGGAAAACGTCCCGGCCCTCGTAGCGTAGCTCCACGATCACCACATCCGGCTGTATCTTGACCAGCTCCGCCTCCGTGGGCTGGCGCCGGCCCAGCAGCTCCAGCGAACTCCGTTTAAAGCGGTGGCGGGGCCGCACGCTTAGCGACAGGAGTTTGAACCACTCAAGCTCATTGTCCTGATAACGACAAACCCCCATCCGCCAGCTCTTTCCAGCCGTACGAATGGAGGCGTCCACCGTGCCCAGGGCGCGCCGCAGGTTGAAGCGGCGCACCCCAAACAGGCACAGCGTAAAAATCAGCACCGCAAACACGGTTGCTATGGCGATGAACGGAAAGGAAGTAACGTCCATCAGGGTTGTGCTATCGGATCCCCGCAGTGGCCGCGTCACCCAGCTGGGCGTTGTCAGCAACAATTACCACCCGGTTGTTGTCGACGGAGAAGAACCCGCCGTCAACGTCTACGGCAATGCGGTCGCCGGAGACCGGCTCGATCGCCAGCTGACCCTCGGCCAAAATCGCCAGCACGGGCGAGTGGCCGGGCAGGATTCCGATTTCACCATCGCTGGTGCGGGCCTTGACCATCTTGGCCGCCCCGGACCACACGAAGTGGTCCGCTGCGACAATCTCAACCTCAAGCTCAGCCATATTACTTGGTCTGTTCCTGAATCTTGGCCCACTGGCGCTCGACGTCGTCCAGGCCGCCGACGTTGAAGAACGCCTGCTCTGCAACGTGGTCAAGTTCGCCGTCGCAGATGGCCGCGAAGCCTTCAACGGTGTCCTTGATGGAGACGGTGGAGCCCTCAACGCCGGTGAACTGCTTGGCGGTGTAGGTGTTCTGGGAGAGGAACTGCTGGATGCGGCGTGCACGCGACACGACGATCTTGTCCTCTTCAGACAGTTCGTCAACACCGAGGATGGCGATGATGTCCTGGAGTTCCTTGTTCTTCTGCAGGATCTGCTTCACACGGACAGCCGTGTTGTAGTGGTCCTTGCCGATGTACTGCGGGTCCAGGATTCGCGACGTGGACGTCAGCGGGTCCACGGCCGGGTACAGGCCACGGGAGGCGATTTCACGGGAAAGTTCCGTGGTCGCATCCAGGTGCGCGAAGGTGGTGGCCGGTGCCGGGTCGGTGTAGTCATCTGCGGGGACGTAGATGGCCTGCATCGAGGTGATGGAGTGGCCCTTGGTGGACGTAATGCGCTCCTGCAGGAGGCCCATCTCGTCGGCAAGGTTCGGCTGGTAACCCACGGCGGAAGGCATGCGGCCCAACAGCGTGGAAACCTCGGAACCGGCCTGCGTGAAGCGGAAGATGTTGTCGATGAAGAGCAGCACGTCCTGGTTCTGGACATCGCGGAAGTACTCCGCCATGGTCAGGGCGGACAGGGCCACGCGCAGACGCGTTCCCGGCGGCTCATCCATCTGGCCGAACACAAGGGCGGTGTCCTTGAGGACGCCTGCCTCTTCCATTTCAACCCAGAGGTCGTTGCCCTCACGGGTACGCTCGCCAACACCGGCGAACACGGAGGTACCACCGAAGTTGCGGGCAACACGGGTGATCATTTCCTGGATCAGAACGGTCTTGCCCACGCCGGCGCCGCCGAACAGGCCGATCTTTCCACCCTTGATGTACGGGGTGAGGAGGTCGATGACCTTGATGCCCGTTTCGAGCATTTCGGTGGAACCCTCGAGGGACGCGAAGGACGGGGCCTTGCGGTGGATCGGCCAGTAGTCCGAAGCCTGGATCTCGGACTCTTCGACGTCCAGCGGCTTGCCGAGGACGTTGAAGATGTGGCCCTTGACGCCGTCGCCAACAGGCACGGAGATCGGGGAACCGCTGTCAACCACGGAGGTGCCGCGGACCAGGCCGTCGGTTGCCTGCAGGGAGATAGCGCGGACGAGGTTGTCACCCAGGTGCTGGGAGGTCTCGAACGTGATGGTTTTGGTCTCACCGTTGAGAGTGATCTCGGTGGTGAGTGCGTTGTAAATCGAGGGGATTGCGTCAGCCGGGAATTCGACGTCGACAACCGGGCCAATGACACGTGCGATACGGCCGGTTGCACCGGCCGTTGCTGCTACGTGTTCGGTAGCGGTGGCAGTCATCTCTCTCACTTCACTCGTAGATGGCGTGGGGTTAAGTTTATCTGGTGGTGCAGGGGTCCGTGTTCCGTGCGGCTACGACGCGAGAGCGTCTGCGCCGGCCACGATTTCGGAAAGCTCCTGCGTAATCTCTGCCTGGCGGGCGGTATTGCGCAGACGCGTGTACTTCTTGATGAGCTCCGTGGCGTTGTCGCCGGCGGATTTCATCGCCCGCTGGCGTGCAGCAAGCTCGGAAGCCGCTGCCTGCAGCATGGCCGCGAAAATGCGGGATTCGATGTAGCGCGGCAGCAGTGCGTTGAGCACCTGTCCCGGCTCCGGTTCGAATTCGTAAAGCGGCAGAAGTTCCGACTCGGAGACTGCCTGCTCTTCCACAACTTCAAGGGGAAGAAGGCGGATGACGGTTGGCTCCTGCGTCACCATGGACTTGAAGCGGGTGTACACAACGTGGATTTCGTCCACGCCGCCCTCTTCGAAATCAATGGCGAAGTCCTCAAGGAGTGCCGCGCCGATTTCCTGCGCCGTGGCGAACTCAGGTGCATCCGTGTTGCCGGTCCAGACCCGCCCGTAGGGACGGTTCCGGAAATCGAAATAAGCCTGCGCCTTGCGGCCCACGAGGTACGTCTTGACTTCCTTGCCTTCGGCGCGGAGCAGTTCGTTCAGGCCTTCTGCCTGCTTGAGCACGCTTGCGGAGTAGGAACCTGCAAGGCCGCGGTCCGAGGTGATAACCAGGACGGCGGCCCGGCGGATCTGCTCCGGCTCGGTGGTCAAGGGGTGGTCGATTTCGCTTTGGCTTGCAACGGCGGAAACGGCGCGCGTGATCGCGTTCGCGTAAGGCAGTGAAGCTGCTACCCGGGCACGGGCCTTGCCAATGCGCGATGTAGCGATCAGTTCCATCGCCTTGAAGATCTTGCGCATCGACGTGGTCGAGCTGATCTTCTGGCGGTAGACCCGGATCTGGGCTCCCATACTTATCCTTTCCTAAGATCCCGATGGCCGGGACTGCCGGACCCCCGAAGGGCTCCGGCAGTCCCTGCCAGCGAAACTAGCGCTTCTGCCTGACGATTTTTTCCTGGTCGACCTGACCCTCGGAGATAGCTTCATGCTCCTCGTGGCCGGCACCAACCAGCTTGTCGTCCCCCTCGCCGAAGAAGCCCTTCTTGAAGTCCACAATGGCGGCCTTCAGCGCTTCGACGGTGTCGTCATCCAGGACGTTGGTCTGGGCCAGCGTCGTGAGGATTGAGGACTTGTGCTTAAGGTGCTCCAGGAATTCGGACTCAAAGCGGCTGATGTCCTCCACCGGGACGTCGTCCAGGTAGCCCTGGGTACCGGCCCAGATGGACACAACCTGGTTCTCGACCGGGAACGGCGAGTACTGGCCCTGCTTGAGCAGTTCCATCAGGCGGGCACCACGGGTCAGCTGCTGGCGCGACGCGGCGTCGAGGTCGGACGCAAACATCGCGAAGGCCTGCATGTCGCGGTACTGGGCAAGATCCAGCTTCAAGGTACCGGAGACCTTCTTCATGGACTTGACCTGGGCGGCACCGCCAACGCGGGAAACCGAGACACCAACGTCAACAGCGGGGCGCTGGTTGGCGTTGAAGAGGTCCGACTGCAGGAAGATCTGGCCATCGGTAATGGAGATCACGTTGGTCGGGATGTAGGCGGAAACGTCGTTTGCCTTGGTTTCGATGAGCGGCAGGCCAGTCATCGAGCCTGCACCGAGCTCGTCGGAGAGCTTGGCACAACGCTCCAGCAGGCGGGAGTGCAGGTAGAAGACGTCGCCCGGGTAGGCTTCGCGTCCCGGCGGGCGGCGGAGCAGCAGCGAGACGGCGCGGTAGGCTTCGGCCTGCTTGGACAGGTCATCGAACACGATGAGAACGTGCTTGCCGCCGTACATCCAGTGCTGGCCGATGGCCGAGCCGGCGTAAGGGGCGAGGTACTTGAAGCCTGCCGGGTCGGACGCCGGGGAGGCAACAATCGTGGTGTACTCGAGCGCGCCGTTGTCCTCCAGTGTCTGGCGGATAGCGGCAATCGTCGACGCCTTCTGGCCGATGGCGACGTAGATGCAGCGGACCTGCTTGGTGACATCGCCGGAAGCCCAGTTGGCCTTCTGGTTGATGATCGTGTCGATCGCGATCGCGGACTTGCCGGTCTGGCGGTCGCCAATGATCAGCTGGCGCTGGCCGCGGCCGATCGGGATCATCGCGTCAATGGCCTTCAGGCCGGTCTGCATCGGCTCGTGGACCGACTTGCGCTGGGTCACGCCGGGCGCCTGGAGTTCCAGGGCACGGGTGGTCTCGGCCTTGATCTCGCCGAGGTCGTCAATGGGCACACCCAGGGGGTCAACCACGCGGCCGAGGAAGGCGTCGCCCACCGGTACGGACAGAACCTGTCCGGTGCGGTGAACCTCCTGGCCTTCTTCGATGCCGTAGAAGTCACCGAGGATGATGACACCGATCTCGCGCACGTCGAGGTTCTGGGCGAGGCCCAGGGTGCCGTCTTCGAAACGAAGCAGCTCGTTCGCCATGACCGAGGGAAGGCCCTCAACACGGGCGATGCCGTCGCTTGCGGTGGTCACACGGCCGACCTCTACGCGCTCTGCGTTTCCGGGTTCGTAGGACGCCGCGAATTCGTTCAACGCATTACGGACGTCGTCGGCGTTGATGGTCAATTCGGCCATCTGCAGTCCCTGCTCTCCTGTATTCGTGATCATCGTTGCTCACGATGACCGGGGTTTCTATCAGTTTTGTTGTGCTTGTCCGGCTAGCCGGCCAGCTGGCGCTGGAGCTCGTTCAGGCGGGTGAGGACCGAAGCGTCGAGCACTTCGTCCCCCACCTGCACCCGGATGCCGCCGATCAGCCTGGGATCAACGTTGAAGTTGATCTTCAGCTCACGTCCGTAGAGGGAGTTCAATCCCGCCTGCAGACGGTTCTCCTGCGTCCCCGTCAGGGGACGCGTAACGCTGACCGTCGCAATCCAGCGCTGCTGGCGCTTGGCGGCGAGCTCGGCGAAACGGCTGACGAGCCTGGTTGCCTTGATGCCACGGGGATGGGCCACTGCCTGTCCGATAAGGATCTTGGCTTCCTCACTTGCGGAAGGAACCAGCCTTTCGGCCAGGGCGATCTTGGCGGCGGCGCTGGCCTGCGGTTCAGACAGGGCACCCTGCACCTCGTGGCTGGCAGCCACAGCCTGGTTGAAGGAGAACAGATCATTCTCGAGTTCTTCCAGGCCAGTGATACCGGAGGCAGAAACGGCCGACTTGTTTTCAGCAACGGCGATGACCACCGTTGCGGCAAGCGTCTCGAGTGCATCGCCGATGTCTCGCGCCGATGCCCAGCGTGAGCTGGCCAGACCGGCAGCGATGTCCACGGCTTCGGCGGAAACTTTTCCGCTGAAGAGCTGCTTGATCAACGCCGACTTTTCCTCACCGCTGCGGGAGGGGTCAGTCAGGGCACGGCGCAAGCCAGCCGAGCTGTCCACCGCTCCCAGGATCCCGAAAAGTTCCTTTGCCAACTGCAGCGATGCAAACGGAAGCTTTGGCTCCAGCTCGGTCAGCGCCTTGGTCAGCGATTCGCTCGATACACCTGCCATTACTTAGCTACACCTGCGTTCTGGGTCTCCAGATCAGCCAGGAAGCGGTCAACAACGCGTGCTGCGCGTGCGTCGTCCTCGAGGGTTTCCCCAACGATGCGGCCCGCAAGCGTGGTGGCAAGGGTGCCCACCTCCGCACGCAGCGACACGACGGCCGCCTGGCGCTCGGATTCGATCTGCGCGTGTGCCTGAGCGGTGATGCGTGCAGACTCGGCTGCCGCCTTCTCCTTCAGTTCCGCCAGGATCTGGGCGCCTTCGGCACGTGCTTCCTCGCGGATACGGTTGGCCTCAGCACGGGCATCAGTGAGCTGCTGCTTGTACTCTTCGAGTGCGGCAGAAGCCTCAGCCTGAGCCTTCTCAGCCTTGGCGATGCCGCCCTCGATGGCCTCGGCACGCTCTGCGAACGTCTTCTCGAACATCGGGACAACGAACTTGACCACGATGAAAAAGAGGACAGCAAAGCCGGCGAGGACGACGCCCATTTCCCAAAGATTGGGAACGAGCGGGTTAGCCGCCTCGGCGCCTTCAGTGGCGGCTGAGATGATCAGCTGATTCATATTTCACCC
Organism: Arthrobacter sp. NPDC058097; assembly: GCF_042884885.1. Classification (NCBI taxonomy): domain Bacteria; kingdom Bacillati; phylum Actinomycetota; class Actinomycetes; order Micrococcales; family Micrococcaceae; genus Arthrobacter; species Arthrobacter sp. NPDC058097. The sequence continues at coordinate 398,824 of NZ_JBHVSZ010000002.1, read as the reverse complement.
GTCCTTATCTACTCGGTTCTGAATGTTCGCTAGGTTCTGAAGGTTTACTTGAGAACGAAAGCGAAGACCAGGCCCAGGATGGCGAGGGCTTCAGTCAGCGCAAGGCCGAGGAATGCGATCGGCTGCAGGACGCGCTGGGCTTCCGGCTGACGAGCCACACCGTTGATGTAGGCAGCGAACACGAGACCCACACCGATACCACCGCCGATGGCCGAGAGACCGTAGCCGATGAGGTTGAGGGAGCCGTTGATGGAGCCTTCCATTTTTCTTCCTTTCAAGATGCCATGTATATGGCAGGTTGTTTGGGTTGCTTCATCCCCACGAGGGGAAGTTTGAGGTGCCTAGTGGCTGTCGGCGTGGAGTGCGCCTTCGATGTAAATCGCAGTCAGCAGTGTGAACACGTAGGCCTGCAGCGCCATGATCAGCGCTTCCAGCATGTACATGGCAATCGCACCGGCGAGAACCAGCACGGAGGTGCCCTTGAGGAGGACGTTCTCCTGCATGACGAGGTATTCGATGCCGGAGCCGGCAATCATGACGATCAGGTGGCCGGCCAGCATGGTGGCGAAGAGACGCAGGCTGTGCGTGACCGGGCGGACCAGGAAGTTGGAGATGATCTCGATCGGAATGACGATCGGGAGGATGTAGACCGGGACACCGGAGGGAACGGTGGCGAGCTTGAAGTAGCGCAGGCCGTTCTTCTTGATGCCGATGCCGATCCAGGTGACGTACACGATGGCTGCCAGCACGTAGGCTCCGCCGACGTGCGAGAAGCTCGGGAGCTGGATCACCGGGATGGCGCCGTAGATGTTGTTCACCAGGATGAAGAAGAACAGGCTGAACAGGAGCGGGACGTACTTGATGAAGTCCCTGCCACCGATGATGTCCTTGGCGATGCTGTTACGGACAAAGCCGTAGGCGGCTTCACCTGCGAACTGCAGCTTGCCGGGAACGAGCTGCTGCTTCCGCGCAGCAAGCACAAAGAATGTGGCGATAATGACGACGGACAGGATAACCAGCAGCATCTGCTTGGAGAATCCGTCTGCCGCACCCCACGGCAGGATTGCCGGCAGGTGCATTTCTTCAATTCCGGGAGGTGTGAACTCTCCTGAATTTTGGGCCGGGAGCGCAAGCGCGATCAACGCGTTTCCTCTCTGCAGTGTCCATCGTTGGGCGTTGGTCGGGTTCCGGCGCGCGTCATGCTTGCCCTCCCCCTCGTGAAATTATTTGGCATTACTGTTCCCGTCCTCGGACGGGCCGCTGGCTGCACCGTTCCCGCCAGTTGGTTTCCTTGAACTGGTGAGGCCGTGCATATGGGACAGATAGAACCCTCCCGCGGCTCCAAGCAGAGCGCCTGCGAGCACAATCCAGCGGGTTCCCCACAGATAATCCAGTCCCCACCCTATCAAACTCCAGACGATGATTCCGCCAATAATGTAGCTAAAGACGGCCATTCCAGCGTTGTAACCGCCGTCGGAATTCTCGCCGGGTACAGCGGCAGGACCGGGGGTCGGTTCGGGTGTCCCAGGCTCGCTTTTCCCGGGGTGGTTCCGCTTAGACATCGGTGCTGCCGCCGTTCCGTTTAGGGTCGCCGGCCTGCTCCGGGTCGTTGAAGATCTGCAGCCGGGCTTTGCTGAAACCGTAGATTTCGGCCGCCTGCCAAGTGACCACTGCCACGACGGCGCCGATAACGAACCAGCGGCCGTGCAGCCAGTCGGGGGCACCGACGGCAAACAGGACCACGGCAAAGCCGATGACCTTGACGAAGTAGGTCGCTACGAACAGTCCGACGGCACCTGAGGGGTTGTTGCGCCCCACGAAGTGTCCGATCAGGAGGCTGATCGCGAAGAACACGACCACGAGCAGGCCACCGAGGCTGCTGGACACAACACCGGTCCAGCCGTTCAGCAGGGCAGCCACGATGCCGGTAACAACCAGGGCGCCGCCGGCGACTGCGGAACTGAGTCCCAGCAGACCGAGCCAGAGCGACCGTGTGGGGCCGGAGACGCCAACGGTTCCTTTGCCGGACGCAGGTCCGGGGTCGGCGTTGGAGGTCATGCGAACCCAATCTTCGGGGCAGGGTGGAGTGGTGCAGGAAAGACCCGCACCTGAATTCTACACGAGATAGAAATTTTCCGAAAAGCGCGTGTTACTCAGGCGCCGGACCCACTCCGGTGTTCTCCCCGCGGCGGCTCAGGTACGGCCAGGCCGTGACCAGGCCCATGATCAGCGTGGCGGCGACCATCATTGCCAGCACCAGCTGCCAGGGGTAGACCGCGAAGGCCAGGCCACCGAAGGACAGCACCGCTGCCCATAAGTACAGGAGCATCACCGCAGTGCGGTGGGAATAACCGATGTCCATGAGTTTGTGGTGCAGATGCCCGCGGTCCGCGGACCACGGTGAACGGCCGACGGCGGTGCGCCGCACCACCGCGAGGCACAGGTCCAGGAGCGGCAGGAACAGTACCGCAAAAGGCAGCAGGATCGGGATGATCGTGGGGATACCGTTGACGCGGTCATAAAGCCCCGACGTGATCTGCCCTGTAGAGACCACACCGGCTGACGCCATCAGCAGTCCTATCAGCATCGCCCCGGAGTCCCCCATGAAGATCTTCGAGGGAAACCAGTTGTGCGGCAGAAAGCCCAGGCAACTCCCCACGAGGACTGCCGTCAGCAGTGTGGCGAGGTCTGAACGGTCCAGGATCGGCGCGTTCCTGTGGACCCAGTAGGCCGTGAGGAAGAACGCAGACCCGCCGATGATGGCCACCCCGGCGGCCAGCCCGTCCAGCCCGTCGATGAAGTTGAACGCGTTCATCGTGACAACGATGAGTCCGGTGGTGAGAGCGATGTTGACCGGGTCCGACTCGAAGCGTATCGGCTCCGGAACGAACGGGATGATGGTCATTCGGACACCCCAGACGGCCACCACAAGCGCGGCGCAGGCCTGCCCGATCAGCTTGATCCACCAGCGCAGGTCAAGGAGGTCGTCCGCCACTCCCACCAGCACGATGACGGCGGCGCCCGCCAAGACACCCCACGGCGAGCCGTTGTTCCGGAAGATGTCCTTGACGAAGAAGGATTGGCTGGACACTGCCAGCGCCACCAGTACGCCGGCGAAGATCCCCAGCCCGCCAAGACGGGAGACCGGGCTGGAATGCATGTCCCGGCTGCGGATCGGGGCGAAGAGCTCAAGCCGGTTGCCGATCAGCCGTGCACCCCACGTTGCGACGTAGGAGACGATGGCTGCTGTCAGCATCATGGACAGGTACATGATCATGGCGCGGCCACCGTTCCGGTGGCATTGGGTTTGATGCTGCCGCGGTGCTTGCTGCAACGCTGCAGGCTATTCGGATGCGGATTCGGGGTCAGGCCGGGAGGACCATGCGGGCTCGTTAGGTGTGGATCTGACGTGCAATAAATGAAACTTCTCCGTCGCCATGCGCGCACAGACAGGCAGTGCATAGTGCCTGACGGGGCTGTATTACAGTGGACTCTAGTCAAGATACTAACGCCAACGGGTACATCGCTTCGCGTCACACGGCCATACGCCGGCGGGAAACTTGCCGACGGCTGTGCTGAAAGGATCCCCGCCATGCCAGTGTCGGTTGCAGTGGCCGCCGTGACGTTTGACCGCCCCCGTGAGCTCGCCGTCCTGCTGAAGGCCATCAATGAACAGACGGCCTCCGTGTCCACCATCTGCCTCGTTGACAGCGGCACGGTGCCGGCGAAGGACGTTGCCGGGCAGCATGAAAATGTGGATTACATCCGCTCGGAAGCCAACCTTGGCGGCGCCGGAGGCTTTTCCCTCGCGGCGCTCAAGGCCGTGGCCAGCGGCGCCGACTGGGTCTGGATGATGGACGACGACGCCGAGCCGGCGGACGCAGAGTGCCTGGCCACGCTGATCCGGGAAGCGGAGGCGCGGGACCTGGAGGCTGTTGTGCCCCTCGTCGTGGCTCCGGGCCATCCCGACCAGCTCTCCTTCTTCTTCCGGCTGGACGGCAAGGTCACTCATGACCGGGCCGCGCTGGAGAAGGTGGGCTTCCTGCCTAACGACGGCCATTTCTTCAACGGTGCCCTCATCCGCTCCGATGTCTTCTTCAAGGTGGGGCTGCCGGACATGCGCCTCTTCATCCGCGGCGACGAAGTGGACTTCACCATCCGGCTGCGCAAGGCGGGTATCCGTTTCGGCACCGTCACCACGGCTGCGATCATGCATCCGCACGCGTTTTCCGAAACGAAGCATGTCTTTGGAGCCCGCTGGCACGTCATCGTTCCGGAGGGCGCCTTCAAGCGCTACTACTATTACCGCAACCGCGGCTACCTCATTCGCCGCCACTTCCGCGTGAAGTCCCTGGTGGCCGATGTGGGCGGTTACCTCGGCTACTTCCTCCGCCGGGGCGATCTCCGCGGGCTGGCGGACTGGTTCCGGGCGTTCTCCGCGGGGCTCCGCGGCAGGGGCTTCGGCCCGCTGAAGGACCAGAAGTTCTGACCTAGGCGGGGCTGCTCTTCAGGCCCGGCCGCGCAGCCGGCGGCGCAGCAGCAGTCCCAGCAGGACCCACGGTTCGCCAAACACCCGGTACGCCACGCGGCGCGGATGCAGCAGCAGGCGCCAGGCCCACTCCAGGCCCAGCCGGCCAAGCCAGCGGGGCGCCAGCTTCTGGATGCCGGCGATCTGCTCGATGGCTCCCCCGACGGCGCAATAGACGGCCGGCGGCAGCGACGGCAGGCGGCGCCACAGCACTTCTTCCTGCAACGGCATGCCGAGGCCGATCAGCACCAGCTGCGGCTGGACCTCGGCCAGCCACGCGGCGGCCTTCTCCTCCAGATCCGCATCCCAGCCCTCCCCCGGCATGCCGGAGACAGCGGCGCCCGGCACGATGGCCTGCAGCTTCGCCACGGCCTTGGCGTTGGCAGTCGCCCCGGCGCCAAGGACGGCGATGCGGTGGAGGCCCTCCAGCCGGCCCAGCGCGGGAATCCAGTCGGTTGAACCCAGCCGGTAGTCCATGACGGGCCGTGAGTCAGCTTCCCCGCCGGTCTTTTGCCGGCTCCTCCCCCACAGCCAGAGGACAGGCGCGCCGTCGAGAAGGACGACGTCGCTGTTCTCGTAAAACTTCCTGAACTCGGGTTGGGAGTGGAACAGCGTCACGCTGTGGAGGTTATGGCCCACGACGGTCCTGGTGCTGCCCTCCGCCACAAATCGGTTGAGGACCGCGGCGAGTCCGTCGACGTCCAGGGGCGTGGCATCCACGCCGAGGACCGGTATGGGTTGCCTCTGCAGCGTCATTCGGCGCTTGCGGGCTTTTCGCCGGCGTCGGACTGGGCAGCCTCGGACTGCACGGCGTCGGACGGGGCAGGCGCTTCTCCAGCGGGGACCTCGGCGTTGTCCTCCGCCTCGTCCGCGGCGTTGCCGTTGATGTCGAGAACCCCGGGAACCACCTCACGAAGCCGCTCGATGCTGATGGCCCCCTCGCGGACGACGCGCAGCGGCAGGGAGGTGGCATCCACGATGGTGGACGGCCGGGCGTCGGTTCCCTCGACCGGCCGGAAGCCGCCTTCAAGGTAAACCTCCACGGACTCCGCAAGCTGGGACCGCGCTTCAAAGGCGGTCTGCGCCGGCGCCTGGCCGGTCCGGTTTGCCGAGGACACGGCGAGGGGTCCGGTGACTGTGAGCAGGTCAATCGCCACCTCATCGTCCGGAATGCGCAGGGCGACGGTGCCCTTGGTCTCGCCCAGGTCCCAGTCGAGGGACGGCTGCGCGTGGAAGATCAGGGTCAGCCCGCCGGGCCAGAAGGCCTCGGCCAGGTCGCGGGCGTCCGGATACACATCGGTGGCCAGCCCGTCGAGCGCCGTCAGGCGGGGAATCAGGACGGGCGGCGGCATGTTCCGGCCGCGTCCCTTGGAGACCAGCAGCATGGTCACGGCCTGCGGGGAGAAGGCATCGGCAGCGATTCCGTAGACGGTGTCCGTGGGAAGGACAACGCACTTCTTCTCAAGGATCGCCCGCCGCGCGTGGGCGATTCCGGCGGTCCGCTCGTCGTCGGCCGTGCAGTTGTACGTAGTGGTCACTGCCTCATTCTTTCATTACTCCGCGGGCGGGAAGGCAAGGACGGCACTGGTGGCGCGTTCCTTGCCGTTAAGGTCAAAATGTGTGGTGACGTCGGTCCAGAGCCCGGTCCGCTTCAGCATCGTGGATATCCAGCCGGCCTGCACTTCGGCGTGTTCCATCACAAAGTAGCCGCCGGGGACCAGGAGCCGCGCCGCGGAGGCGGCGGCCGCCGTCGGCAGTTCCATGCCGTCCGCTCCACCGCCGTAAAGCGCTTCGGGAGGGTCGTGGAGCGCCACTTCCGGTTCATTGGGGATTGCCTCGGCGGGGATGTACGGCGGGTTGGAAACCACGACGTCGAACGTTCCGTTAAGCTCCGGAAGAGCGTTCCGCAGGTCCCCCAGCAGGAGGGTGACCCCCAGCGGCCGGAGGTTCTTCGCCGCCCAGGCGTGTGCAAACTCGCTGAACTCCACGGCAAAAACCTCGGCCTCGGGAACCTCGTGCGCGATCGATCCGGCAATCGCGCCGGATCCGGTGCCCAGGTCCACCACCTTGGGGCGGACTACGCCGGCTCGTTCCAGTGCCCGCAGCCGGTCGATGACCAGCTGCACCACGGACTCGGTTTCCGGGCGGGGAATGAAGACGCCGGGTCCCACCGCCAGCTGGAGGTAGCGGAAGTGCGCCACGCCGGTGATGTGCTGGAGCGGAATCCGGGTGGCGCGCTCGGCAACGAGCTCGGCATAGCCTGCCGGTGCGGGGGCATCACCGAGCATCATGGCCCGCAGCCGGCCCAGGCCCACACCCATCAAATGGTCGGCCAGCAGCTCGGCGTCCACCCGGGGGCTGGGGACGCCGGCCTCGGTCAGTCGCTCTGTCGCCTCGCGGACGGCATCAGCCAGGGACTGGCTGCTCGGAGATTGCGCAGCCGGCTCCGCAGTGTGCTCGGACGTCATGGAATCCCGGGGCTCCTAGTCGCCGATGGCGTCCAGCCGCGCCTGCTCGTCCATCTCGATGGCGGACTGGATAACCGGCTCGAGGTCCCCGTTCATGACCTGGTCAAGGTTGTACGCCTTGTAGCCCGTGCGGTGGTCGGCGATCCGGTTTTCCGGGTAGTTGTACGTGCGGATCCGCTCGGACCGGTCCATGGTGCGGATCTGGGACTTCCGCTGCTCGGAGTTGGCGGCGTCGATCTGCTCCTGCTGGTGGGCCAGGATGCGGGCACGGAGCACGCGCATGCCGGCTTCCCGGTTCTGCAGCTGGGACTTCTCGTTCTGCATGGCCACGACGATGCCGGTAGGGAGGTGCGTGATGCGGACGGCGGAGTCGGTGGTGTTGACGGACTGGCCGCCGGGACCCGAGGACCGGTACACGTCGATTTTGAGGTCGTTCTGGTTGATCTCGAGCTCTTCCGGCTCGTCAACCTCGGGCAGGACAAGAACGCCTGCGGCCGACGTGTGGATGCGGCCCTGCGATTCGGTGACGGGCACACGCTGGACGCGGTGCACGCCGCCCTCGAACTTCAGGCGGGCGTAGACACCTTCGGCGGGATCGTTGGAGCTGCCCTTGACGGCCACCTGGACGTCCTTGTAGCCGCCGAGGTCGGACTCGGTGGAGGAGATGATCTCGGTCTTCCAGCCGCGGGATTCCGCATAGCGGGTGTACATGCGCAACAGGTCGCCGGCGAAAAGGGCAGCCTCGTCGCCGCCTTCGCCGCCCTTGACCTCAAGGATCACGTTGCGTGCATCGTCCGGGTCCCGGGGGATCAGCAGCCGCCGCAGCCGTGCCGCCGCGGTCTCCAGGGCTTCCTCCAGTTCGGGCACCTCGGCGGCAAAATCAGGGTCCTCGGCAGCCATCTCCTTGGCAGCCGAGAGGTCATCCCGGAGGCCCTCCCACTTGTGGTAGGCATCCACGATGCCATTCAGCTGGGCAGACCGCCGCCCCAGCTTCCGCGCCAGCTTCTGGTCAGCGTAAACAGCCGGATCCCCCAACTGCGCCTGGATGGCATCATGCTCATCCAACAGGCCCTGTACGGACTCAAACATTCTCAAAACCTCTTTCGACTTGTAACCAAGTCTAGTTACAGCAACGCGGGGTCACTTACCGCCCAATCCGGCGGCTCCATTGGGCGGTATCTGACCCCGCGTTGCAGTTGGGCCAGGAAGTGGTGATTTAACGACGAAGCCGCCCAAAATATGCCGGCCAGGGAGTGGCCGGCATATTTTGAGCGGCGAACGCAGCTACTTGTCGTTATCCGACTTCGCACCAAGCGTCGTCTTCTGGACCTGCATGAGGAACTCGACGTTGCTTTGGGTCTCGCGGATCTTGTTGGTCAGGAGTTCCAGGCTCTGCTGGGTCTCAAGGCCGGAGAGAACGCGGCGCAGCTTCCACATGATCTTGACCTCTTCGGCCGAGAGCAGGTTTTCTTCGCGGCGCGTGCCGGAGGCGTTGACGTCCACGGCGGGGAAGATGCGCTTGTCCGCCAGCTGGCGGGACAGGCGGAGCTCCATGTTGCCGGTGCCCTTGAACTCCTCGAAGATGACCTCGTCCATCTTGGATCCGGTCTCCACGAGGGCCGTTGCCAGGATGGTCAGCGAGCCGCCGTTTTCGATGTTGCGGGCAGCACCGAAGAACCGCTTGGGCGGGTACAGCGCGGCGGAGTCCACACCACCGGACAGGATGCGGCCGGAGGCCGGGGCTGCCAGGTTGTACGCACGGCCCAGACGGGTCATGGAGTCCAGGAGCACCACGACGTCCATGCCCATTTCCACGAGGCGCTTGGCGCGTTCAATGGAGAGTTCGGCCACGGTGGTGTGGTCGTCGGCGGGACGGTCGAAGGTGGAGGCAATGACCTCGCCCTTCACGGTGCGCTGCATGTCCGTGACTTCTTCGGGACGTTCGTCAACCAGCACCATCATGAGGTGGACCTCAGGGTTGTTGGTGGTGATCGCGTTCGCGATGGACTGCAGGATGAGCGTCTTGCCGGCCTTGGGCGGGGAGACGATCAGGCCACGCTGGCCCTTGCCGATCGGGGCAACCAGGTCGATGACGCGGGGGCCGATCTTCTTGGGGTCGGTCTCCAGGCGCAGGCGCTCGGACGGGTACAGCGGGACCAGCTTGGCGAACTCCACGCGGTCCTTGAGGTCCTCGGCGGTCTTGCCGTTTACTGAGGTGACGCGGACCAGTGCGTTGAACTTCTGGCGCGCGGACTGCTGGCCGCGGTCCTCGCCGTCGCGCGGTGCGCGGATGGCGCCAACAACGGCGTCGCCCTTGCGCAGGTTGTACTTCTTGACCTGGGCCAGCGAGACGTACACGTCGTTCGGGCCCGGCAGGTAACCGGACGTGCGGATGAACGCGTAGTTTTCCAGGACATCCAGGATGCCGGCCACCGGCAGCAGCACGTCATCGTCGGTGATCTCGACGTCGTCGACGTCGGGCCCCTGGCTGCGTCCGCGGCGGCGGTCGTTGCGGTCGCGGAACCGTTCGTTGCGGCCACCGTCGCGGCTGTCCGAACGCTCGTTGCGGTCGTTCCGGTCGCGGCGGTTCCGCCGGTTGCGGCGGCTGCCGCCGTCCTCGTCGACGTCACGGCTGTCGTCACGGCGGGTGTCGTCACGACGGGTGTCGCGTCCGCCAGCTTCGCCGGCGTCACGGCCACCGCGGCTGCGGGTGTCGCGGCGTTCGCGCTGGCCGGCTTCGCCTTCGGCTGCCTGCTCGCGGGCCTCAGCACCGCGGGTTTCAGCACTGCGGGTTTCAGCACCGCGTGCTTCCGCAGCGCGGGTTTCAGCACTGCGTGCCTCGGGGGCAGCTTCGGCGGGCGCGGCGGGCGCCTCGGCCGGAGCCGCTGCGGCTGCTTCGCCACGTCGGCGGTTGCGGGTGCGCGGCTGGCGGCGTTCTGCGCCCTCAGCCTCGGCAGCAGCACCCTCGGCCGGAGCGGCGGGTGCCTCGGCAGCGGCCGGTGCTTCAGCGGCCGGTGCTTCAGCGGCCGGTGCGGCTGCCGGAGCCTCGGCGGCCGTTTCTGCCGCAGTGGCGGCAACAATGCCGTCGCTCACTGCCCGGCGGCTGCGGCCACGGCCACGTGCACGGGTTTCCTGCGCCGGAGCCTCAGCCGCTTCCGCGGCCGGGGCGGCTGCGGCGGTTTCGGCGGCGGGGGCAGCCGCTGCAGCAGCCTTGGCGGTGCGTGCCGGTGCCTTGGTGGCGGTGGCGGACGTGCCTGCACGGTGCGCGGAAATGGCCGTCACCAGGTCGCCCTTGCGCATGCGGGATCCGCCGGAGATACCGAGCTGGCTGGCAAGCGCCTGCAGCTGGGCGAGCTTCAGGCCGGCAAGGCCGCTGCTCTTGGCGGGAGCTTCCGTCAACGATCCGGAAGCAGAAGATGGTGTGTCCACAGCTGGCGACAGCTCAGTGGTTTCGGTCACGAAGGATCCTTCCCCCTCGACGGCGTCCAGACTGTGAGCTGGACGCGATGATTGGATCTGGGCTGCAGTTCAGATCTGCAGCCGGGATGTCGGCCTTGCCGGTTGGAGTTCGGCCAGCAGGGCCGGATACTGATCACCTTCAAATGCTCCGCATAGCTGGCGGGGCGGCGGACTGGCGGTTCAGGGAACAGAAATCCATCTGTAGATTCCTGGCCAGGCCAAGCAGGTGACACCGGAAAATATTGCGCAATAAGAGATCGAAGCAGCAGCAGCAGATCGAAGCAGGTTCTGACCCGATGACCGATTAAGGCCATTTCTCGGAGTCGTTGACTGCACGGTCTCTTGGCTGCAGGGCCCTCTCGACTGCAGAGTCGCGGTCTGGGTGCATCAATGAATGCGGTTACGACTCAATGAATGCGGTGTGACTGCGGAGACTGCATGCGGTGTTACCGCCGGTGCACTCCCACTTTAGCACCTTCGACGTCGACTGCCAGCTTCATCACACGCCAGCTGATGTCCGGCGTGTTTGCCTCGGAAAACGCGGCAATGAATTCCAGGACGACGGCGGCCTCTGCCTCGCCGTTGGCCAGGACCAGAACCGTGGGTCCTGCGCCGGAGACGACGGCCGCGTGGCCGGCTCCGCGCAGGGCCTTGATCAGGCCGGCGCTGGGCCGCATTGCCTCCGCACGGTAGCTCTGGTGCAGGAAGTCCTCGGTGCCGGCCAGCAGGAATTCAGGCTTCTGCGTGAGGGCATGGATCAGCAGCGCTGCACGGCCGGAGTTCATTGCCGCCGCGTGGTGGCCGATGGATGCAGGCAACAGGGCTCGCGCGGCCTCGGTGGAGAGCTCGTAGTCCGGAACTGCCACGATGGGGATGACGGCACCATCGACTGTGGCGCACGTGCTGCTGTACTGGTCACTGTCCTGCCACGACAGCGCCAGACCGCCGTAGATCGCCGGAGCAACGTTGTCCGGGTGGCCTTCCATCTCGCTGGTCAGCTGCAGGATCCAGTTCTTGTCGCGCTGCTCCCCGGCCGGCAACAGCGCGTTCGCCGCGGTCACAGCTGCCACGACGGCGGACGCCGACGAGCCCAGGCCACGGCCGTGCGGATTGACGTTTTGGGCCGTGATCTTGAGGCCGGTGTGACGGTAGCCCAGCCGCCCGAAGGCGGCATTCATCGCCCGGACCACCAGGTGGCTGGCGTCCTGCGGAAGGGAATCCGCACCCTCACCGCTCAGTTCAAAGACCAGCTCGTCGCTGTCCAGGCTCTCCACGGTGAGGGTGTCGTGCAGGGTCAGTGCCAGCCCAAGGCTGTCGTAGCCGGGGCCGAGGTTGGCGCTGGTGCCCGGAACCCGGACCGTCACCTGCTGCCCGGCCTGGATGGCGGGCAGCTGGGCGGTCTGCGGCAGCATGGTTTCCACTGTTATTTGTCTTCCAGTCCCAGCTCTGCAGCAACGGTCACGACGTCGTTCGGCACCTTGACCGGCTGGACATCGCTGCCGTCCTCGGTCCTCAGAGCCCACTGCGGGTCCTTGAGGCCGTGGCCGGTGACGGTAATGGCGATGGTCTTGCCGGAGGGCACCTCACCTGCGGCGTGCTTCTTGAGCAGGCCTGCGACGCCGGCAGCGGAGCCGGGCTCCACGAAGACGCCTTCGCGGGAGGACAGCCAGCGGTGGGCGGCCAGGATTTCCTCGTCGGTAACGGAATCGATGAATCCGCCGGACTCGTCACGGGCGGCGATGGCACCGTCCCAGGAGGCAGGGTTGCCGATCCGGATGGCGGTGGCGATGGTGTCCGGTTCCGTGATGGGGTGGCCGGCCACGAACGGCGCGGCACCCGCGGCCTGGAAGCCCCACATGGCGGGGGTCTTGGTGGCGACGGGAGCGAGCGTGCCGGCCGTTTCGGACTCGAACGGGGCGGAATACTCCTTGTAGCCCTTCCAGTAGGCCGTGATGTTTCCGGCGTTGCCGACCGGCAGCACATGGATGTCCGGGGCGTCGCCCAGGGCATCGACAATCTCGAAGGCCCCGGTCTTCTGGCCCTGGATGCGGGCCGGATTCACCGAGTTGACCAGGAACACCGGGTAGGACTCGCCCAGCTTGCGGGCGATGTCCAGGCAGTTGTCGAAGTTGCCGTCGACCTGCAGGAGCGTGGCGCCGTGCGCGATGGCCTGGCTCAGCTTGCCCATGGAGATCTTGCCCTCGGGCACCAGCACGGCACACGTCAGGCCCGCGGCGGTGGCGTATGCGGCAGCGGAGGCGGACGTGTTGCCGGTGGAGGCGCACACGACGGCCTTGGCCCCGGCGTCGACGGCGGCTGTCATGGCCATGGTCATGCCGCGGTCCTTGAAGGAACCGGTCGGGTTCATGCCCTCCACCTTGAGGTAGACCTCCGAGCCCGTAAGCTCGGACAGCTTCTGGGCATAAACCAGGGGCGTGCCGCCCTCTCCGAGGGTGATGACCCGGGTGGCCGCCGTGACGGGCAGACGGTCAGCGTATTCGCGGATGACACCGCGCCATTGGTGAGCCACTTAAGCTCCTTCTACCCGCAGTACGGATGTAACGGAATTGATCACGTCCAGGCCCTTCACGGCCTCGACGGTCGCTGCCAGTGCAGCTTCGCTTGCGCGGTGGGTGACGATCCGCAGCTCAGCCGATTCCACGTTGGAGTCGGCATCGCGGTGGATGGTCTGGCGCATGATTTCGATGGAAACGCCGTGCTCGGCGAACAGCTGGGCGATCTTCGCCAGCACGCCGGGCTGGTCCGCAACGTCCAGACCGATGTAGTAGCTGGTGGTTGCGGCATCGATCGGCAGCGCCGGGACATGGCCCGTAGTGGACTCGATGCGTCCGGGACCGCCCAAAACGATGCGGCGGGCGGCCGAGACGAGGTCGCCCAGCACGGCAGACGCCGTCGGGGTTCCGCCGGCACCCTGGCCATAGAACATCAGTTCGCCGGCGTTTTCCGCCTCGACGAAGACGGCGTTGAACGCACCGCGGACGGCTGCCAGCGGGTGTTCGCGCGGCAGGAGCGTCGGGTGGACGCGCACGGAAACGCCCTCGCTGCCGCCGCCGTTGCCGATCTTCTCGGCGATCGCCAGCAGCTTGATGACAAAGCCGGCTTCCTTCGCGGCCGCAATGTCGGCGGCGCTGACGCGGGTGATGCCCTCGCAGTAGACGTGCTCCAGGTCGAAGCGGGTGTGGAAGGACAGGGATGCCAGGATGGCGGCCTTGGCGGCGGCGTCGTGGCCTTCGACGTCGGCCGTCGGGTCAGCCTCGGCGTAACCGAGGCGCTGGGCCTCGGCGAGTGCATCGGCGAACTGCGCGCCGGTGGAGTCCATCTGGTCCAGAATGAAGTTGGTGGTGCCGTTGACGATGCCCAGCACACGGGTGATGCGGTCGCCGGACAGGCTGTCGCGGATGGGGCGCAGGATGGGGATGGCGCCTGCGACGGCGGCTTCGTAGGACAGCTCGACGCCGGCCTTGTCCGCCTCCTCGTAGAGGGCCGGGCCGTCGGCGGCGAGCAGGGCCTTGTTGCCCGTGACCACGCTGGCGCCGTTCTGGATGGCGGAGAGGATCAGCGAACGGGCGGGCTCGATGCCGCCCATCAGCTCGATCACGAGGTCGGCGTCCTTGACCAGCGTTTCGCCGTCGGTGGTGAACAGCTCGCGCGGGAGGTCCACTTCACGCTCGGCGTCGAGGTTCCGGACCGCGATGCCGGCCAGTTCGAGGCGGGCACCGGTGCGCGGCGCCAGGGTGCCGGCGTCGTCAATCAGAATCCGCGCCACCTGAGCCCCGACGTTGCCACAGCCCAGCAGGGCCACTTTCAGGGTTCGCAATTCGGTCATTCAGGCTCCCATGTCGCGGTTCAGCAGATCTTCTTCGGTTTCCCCGCGGACAATCAGCCGGGGAGATCCGTCGCGCACAGCGACAACGCCCGGCCGGGCCAGATAGTTGTAGTTGCTTGACAGGGCCCAGCAGTAGGCGCCGGTCCCCGGTACAGCGAGCAGATCACCGGCTGCCACGTCCTCGGGCAGATATACATCTCTAACAACTATGTCGCCGCTCTCGCAATGTTTGCCCACTACGCGGGACAGCTGCGGGGCCGCCGCGGAGGTCCGCGAGGCGAGAATGGCCGAATAATCCGCGTCGTACAGCACCGGACGGGCGTTGTCGCTCATGCCGCCGTCCACTGACACATAGCGGCGCGGGTGCGTAACGTTCTGATCGGCCGATTCGGTGTCGCCGCCGGCCGGTGCGTCCACGCGGACGGTCTTCAGCGTGCCCACTTCGTATAGCGTGAAGGTGCTGCTGCCCACGATGGCGCGGCCCGGCTCGATGGAGATCCGGGGTGCTGTTATGCCCAGTTCGGCGCACTTGGAACGCACGACGGCGGCCATCGCCTGCGCGATGTCGGCTGCCGGGCGGGGCGTGTCCACCGGCGTGTAGGCGATGCCATAGCCGCCGCCGAGGTCAAGCTCGGGCAGGGAGATGGAATATTTGGCCTGCACCGCGGCCAGGAAGGTCAGGAGCTTTTGGGCAGCCAGCGCAAAGCCGTCCGGCTCAAAGATCTGCGACCCGATGTGGCAGTGCAGGCCCAGCAGCTCCACGCTGTCATAGGAGGTTGCCGCGGCGACGGCTTCCTCGGCGGCGGACAGGCCTGCTTCGTCAGTGGAATCCCCGGCCATGGAGAGGCCGAATTTCTGGTCCTCGTGGGCGGTGGCGATGAACTCGTGGGTGTGGGCGTGCACGCCGGGCGTCAGCCGCAGCATGACGTTGGCCTTCTCCCCGCGGCCGGAGGCGATCTTGGCCACGCGCTCCAGCTCGTCCAGGCTGTCCACCACGATGCGGCCCAGGTTCATGTCCAGGGCCCGGTTGATCTCAGCGTCGGACTTGTTGTTGCCGTGCAGCGACAGGTTGGCACCCTCGATGCCGGCGCGGGCTGCGACGGCAAGCTCGCCGCCGGAACAGGTGTCCAGCCGAAGCCCTTCCTCAGCCACCCACGTCGCGACGGCGATGCTGAGGAAGGACTTGCCGGCGTAGTAGACGTCCACTCCCCCGCAGATGTCGGCGAAGGCGTGGTCGAAGGCATCCTTGAAGGCACGGGCGCGGGCGCGGAAATCCGATTCGCTCATGACAAACAGCGGCGTGCCGTACTGCTCCTTGAGGGCGCTGACCGGGATGCCGTCAATGGCGAGTTCGCCGCCGTCGTTCCGCTCCACCCCGCCGGCCCACACCGGGGTGTGGAGGGCGTTGAGGTCCGCGGGGACGGTGAGCCACTCCGGAGCCAGCGGCGAGGCTGCACTGTTCGATGCAGTGCTGTTGGATGCGGTGCCGCCCGAGATGTCCTGCACGCTGATCACATCCGTTCCGGCGCCGAAACGCCCAGCAGTTCGAGTCCGTTGGCAAGCACCTGGCTGGTGGCGTCATTGAGCCACAGCCTGGTGCGGTTGGTGTCGGTAACGGCTTCGTCGCCCATGGGCGCCACCCGGCAGGCGTCATACCAGCGGTGGTAGGCCCCGGCGATGACCTCGAGGTGGCGTGCCACGCGGTGCGGTTCGCGGAGTTCGGCGGCCTTGGCCACGATGGAGGGGTAGCTGCCCAGGTAGGACAGCAGTTCGTTTTCCGTGGCGTGGTCCAGCAGGGAGGCGTCGAAGGCGCTCCGGTCCACTCCGGCAGCCACGGCGTTGCGGGCGGTGCCGCGCGAGCGGGCGTGGGCGTACTGCACGTAGAAGACGGGGTTCTCGTTGGAGTGCTTCTTGAGCAGCTCGGGGTCCAGCGTCAGCGGGGAGTCGGCCGGGAAGCGTGCCAGCGAATAGCGGACCGCGTCCGTTCCCAGCCAGGAGATCAGGTCCTTGAGCTCAATGATGTTGCCGGCGCGCTTGGAGAGCTTGGCTCCGTTGACGGAGACCAGCTGGCCGATCAGGACCTCGATGTTGACCTCGGGGTCGTCCCCGGCCGCGGCGGCGATGGCCTTGAGCCGGTTGATGTAGCCGTGGTGGTCGGCGCCCAGGAGGTAGATCTTTTCCGTGTAGCCGCGGTCCTTCTTGGACAGGTAGTACGCGGCGTCGGCGGCGAAGTAGGTCGGTTCTCCGTTCGCGCGGATCATTACACGGTCTTTGTCGTCACCGAAGTCGGTGGTGCGCAGCCAGACGGCACCGCCGTCGTCGAACACATGGCCCTGCTCGCGAAGGCGGGCAACGGCATTTTCGATAGCGCCGGCGTCGTGCAGTTCCTGCTCGGAGAAGAACACGTCGAAGGAAACGCCAAAGTCGGCCAGGGTGTCCTTGATGTCCTTGAGCTGGGCCTCGTAGGCCGCGGCGCGGATGACGGGCAGGGCCGCCGCGTCGGTGAGCTCGCGGATGTCCGGGTGCTTCGTCAGCACCACGTGGCCGAGGTCGCGGATGTATTCGCCCGGGTAGCCGCCTTCAGGCACGTCGCGGCCGTGCAGGCGCGACAGCACCGAGTTGGCGAAGACGTTCATCTGGGAGCCGGCGTCGTTGATGTAGTACTCGGCGGTGACGTCGGCACCGGAGGCGCGGAGCACCCTGGCGATCGAATCGCCCAGGGCTGCCCAGCGCGTGTGGCCGATGTGCAGCGGACCGGTGGGATTGGCGGAAACAAACTCCATGTTCACCGTGTGGCCGGCGAGCGCGGCGTTGGTGCCGTACTCCTTGCCCGCTTCGACAATGACCTTGGCCAGCGCCCCGGCGGCGGCAGCGTCAACCGTGATGTTGAGGAAGCCGGGACCGGCGATTTCCACGCCGTCGACGCCATTGATGTCCTTGAGCCGCGCGCTGAGGAGAGTGGCGAATTCGCGCGGATTGGTACCGGCCTTCTTGGCCAGCTGCAAAGCGATGTTGGTTGCCCAGTCGCCGTGCTCCCGGTTCTTCGGACGCTCCACCAGGACGGAATCCGGTATAGCCGCCTCGGCAAGGGCAATGTCGCCGGAGGCAACGGCGTCTTTCAGGCAGGCGGATATTGCGAGGGAGAGTTCTTCGGGAGTCACACTCCTAGACTACCGGGGAGCCCGTCGCGGCGCGGAATCCGGGCGGGCCCTGCGCACTCCCCCGGCGTCACAGCAACCACAGTTGGCGTCACAGCAAATAGTAGGGAAATTCACAGGAACTGCCCTTAGCCTTTACTCACCTGCCAAATTGTTGAAACATCAACACTGAAATACCGGAACTCAACGCTGTCCCTGGCGTGCCCGCACCACGAAAAGAGACCCCGTGAAGCCTTCAATCCGCAAAACTGTATTCGCCGGAATGGCCGGCCTGTCCCTCGCCGGAACGGTGGCAGGCTGCGCGCCTTCCGCCCAGCAGCCCGCTGCGCAGGAGACCGAACCGTCGTCGGCGGCGTCCGCTCCTGCGTCGGGAACGGCATCGGGCTCCGCGACCGGCTACAAGGACGGGACCTACAGCGCGGACGGCAATTACAAGTCCCCCAACGGCACCGAGACCGTGGGTGTCCAGCTGACCTTGGCCAACGGCACGGTGTCCGCAGTGGAAATCACCGAGCATCCGTCCAATCCCAACACCCGGAAGTTCCAGGGCCAGTTCGCCGGCGGCATTGCCGACCAGGTGGTGGGCAAGAGCCTGGATGAGATCAACGTCTCCAAGGTGGCGGGTTCCTCCCTGACCAGCGGCGGCTTCAACCAGGCGGTCGAAGCAATCAAGGCACAGGCCCTGTAGGCGGCTGCCATGCCGCACGCGGGCTGGCAGGACTTCCGGTTCGACGGCATCGGGACCGGCTGGGAGATCTCCACGCCTGCCCCGCTGCCACCGGACCTGCGCAGCGCCGTCCTGGCCGAAGTGGAACGCTACGACTCCACGTGGTCCAGGTTCCGCGAAGACTCGCTGGTAACCCGGATATCCGTGACGCCCGGGCATTACGAGCTGCCGCCCGAAGCCGCCAGTCTGGCCGCGCTCTACCGGCAGCTTTACACGCTCAGCGGCGGGGCCATGACTCCGCTCATCGGTGAAAGCCTCGAGCGGCTGGGCTACGATCCCCACTATTCACTGCAGCCCCGCGGCGGCGCCGCTCCTCCCCCGGCCTGGGACGCCGTCCTGCAATGGAAAGGAACATCGTTGCGCACCACCGCCCCCGTGGTGCTGGATATCGGCGCGGCCGGCAAGGGCCAGCTCGTGGACCTGGTGGCCGAACTGCTGAGGAGCCACGGGGTTCCGGACTTCTTCATTGACGCCAGCGGCGACCTGCTGAACGGCGGCGGGGAGGACAGTGGCCATGGGCCGGTGCAGGTGGCGCTGGAGCATCCGTATGACCCCACCAAAGCCATAGGAACCGTGGCGCTGGGGGCCGGTGCTCTCTGCGCGTCGGCGTCGAACCGGCGGGCCTGGGGAGACGGGCTCCATCACGTCCTGGACGGCACCACGGGGGCGCCGGTCAGGACGGTCGTGGCCACGTGGGCCCGGGCGGACACCGCCATGGAGGCGGACGCCCTCGCCACCGCCCTGTTCCTGGTTTCGGCCGAAGACCTGGAACGGCACTTCAGTTTTTCCTGGCTCAAGGTATTTTCCAACGGCAGCGCGGAGTACTCTGCGGAATTCGAAGGAGCGCTCTTCACATGAGTTCAACCACCTCCCGGCAACAGGCCTCACCCGGCACCGCCCTGGACGCGTACCTGGGCCGGTTCACGATGTACCGGCTGGTGCTGTTGGTGCTTGCCGTGCTGGCTGCCTACAGCCTCCTCCTCGATGCGCTCGGCTGGCTCACGTTCGGCATTCCGAACATGCTCGCCCATCTGGCCCTCTGCCTGGGGCTGACATATGTCTCCAACCGTGGCCTGGCCGCACTGTTCCGGGTACAGCCGCACTCTGAATCCTCACTGATTACGGGCCTCCTCCTCTACTTCCTGTTCTGGCCCACCCAGCTCGGCCCGGCGTTTGCGCCCATGGACCTTGCAGGGGTGGCCCTGGCCTGCGCTTTGGCCTCAGCCTCCAAGTACGTCCTCGCCTGGCGTGGCCGCCATGTGTTCAATCCCGCGGCCGCGGGGGCCTTCATCACCGGGCTGACCGGGCTCAACATTGCCACCTGGTGGGCCGGCACACCGTCCATGCTGGTGCTCCTGGTCCCGGGCGTCCTGCTGGTGCTCTACCGCACCCGGAAGACACTCATGGCCGCCGTCTTCATCCTGGTGGCCACCGGCGTCGTGGCGGCGGTGCAAATGCCTTCCGGTGTCGACCTCGGAAGTGCCGTGTGGCAGACCCTGGCGCAGGGCCCCGTGCTGTTCTTTGCCGGGTTCATGCTCACCGAGCCGCTCACCCTGCCTCCCCGGCGCTGGCAGCAGCTGGCGTTGGCCGCCGTCGTCGGAATCCTTCTGGCCACGCCGTACAACTTCGGCTTCGTGGCGAACTCCCCGGAGCTGGCCCTGCTCATCGGCAACCTGCTGGCGTTCCTGGCGGGCCAGCGCGGCAGCGTCCGGCTGCTGTTCAGCCATTCGCGCACTCTGACGCCGACGACGACGGAATTCGTCTTCCGCCCGCAGCGCCCGCTCCGCCACGCGCCCGGCCAGTACCTGGAACTGGATCTTCCGCACACCAAGCCGGACGGACGAGGCAGGCGCCGCGTCTTCAGCCTGACCAGCCATCCGGACGCAAAGCATGTGAAGATCGGCGTCGGTACCGCCAACCCCGTCTCCGCCGCCAAGCGCAAGCTGCTGTCCCTCGAGCCCGGTGAGGAACTCACGGCCACCACTGTGGCGGGCGATTTCGTCCTGCCGAAGGGTTCGGACCCCGTGCTGCTCATTGCCGCCGGGATTGGCATCACGCCGTATTTGGCGCAACTGTCCGGAGGGGTGGCCCGCGAGCGCGACACCGTGCTTCTCTACCTCGCCCGGAACGCATCCGAACTCGCCTACGCGGAGGAGCTGCGGGACTCCGGTGCCCGCGTCGTTGCCCGGCTCGCCGACGGCTCGGCGCCGCCGGACTTCATCGAGGACGCCGGCGCGCTGCTGGCCCCGGGGGCACGTCTGGACGGTCACGCGCTGAAGCGGCTGGTGCCGGACATCGGCCAGCGAAGGGTCTTCATCTCGGGCTCACCGGCCAGTGTCGGCTCGCTCCGGCGGGCCACCCGGCGTGCAGGTGCCCGCCGTATCCACTTGGATTCGTTCGCGGGATACTAAAGGGGAGGTCCCGTTTTCCTTTCCGGCCCACCTTCCTGCTAAGCTCTAGGACGTCCGGCCGGGAACGGCAGGATCCCTGGATGCCCTCGTAGCTCAGGGGATAGAGCGTCTGCCTCCGGAGCAGAAGGCCGTAGGTTCGAATCCTATCGAGGGCACAGCTGAACCCCCTCCGCTTACTCAAAGCGGCGGGGGTTTCCTGCATTTCGGGGGTTTCCTGCATTTCCAGTGCGCCTGACGCAGAATGTCAGAGGCCGTTCGTAGTGTGAGTTGCATGGTCTGTTCAATCGTTCCGCCGTACATCCTCCGCCGCCTTGCCGCCCAGAGCTCCCCCCGGTTCTCGGCCGTCGCCCGCGCCGCCCGGGAGGCCCTGCTCCACGTTGGCGCCGTACACGCCGCCCGCACGTCGGCGCCCTCGGCACCTGCTGCCATCCGGCAAACGGAGCCCGCCCTCGTCAACAGGTCCGTCTTCGACGCTAAGTCCGGCGAGTCGCTGCCCGGTCAGGTTGTCCGGAAGGAGGGCGACGCCGCCACCGGCGATCCCGCCGTGGACGAGGCCTATGACGGCCTCGGCCATACGCACAGCCTCTACGCGGACGCCTTCGGCCGGAACTCGATCGACGGCCTGGGAATGCCGCTGAAGGCCAGCGTCCACTTCGGCAAGCTGTACGATAACGCGTTCTGGGACGGCCAGCAGATGGTGTTCGGCGACGGCGACGGCGAGGTGTTCGAGCGGTTTACCCGCTCGCTCAGCGTGATCGGCCACGAACTGGCCCACGGCGTGACGCAGTTTTCTGCCGGGCTGGCCTACCGCAACCAGGCGGGAGCCATCAACGAATCCGTCTCAGACGTCTTCGGCGCCCTCGTGGAGCAGTATTTCCGGAAGCAGACCACCGCCGAGGCCTCCTGGCTGATCGGCGAGGGCCTGTTCACGCCGCAGGTCCAGGGCTCCGCCCTGCGCTCCATGAAGGCACCGGGAACCGCGTACGACGACGACGTCCTCGGGAAGGACCCGCAGCCGGACTCCATGGACTCCTATGTCCGCACACGGTCAGACAACGGCGGCGTCCACATTAACTCCGGCATTCCGAACCGGGCGTTCTGCCTGGCCGCCCAGGCCTTGGGCGGTAACGCCTGGGATGCGCCGGGGCAGATCTGGTACGAGACCCTGACAGGCGGCTCGCTGAGCCCGACCACCACGTTCACAGCCTTCGCCAAAGCCACCGCGTCAACGGCGAAGGAACTGTTCGGCGAGGAGTCCGCAGAGCATGACGCCGTGCGCGGCGCGTGGGAGACTGTGAAGGTAAAGCTCTAACCGACGCCGGGACTGTGACTTTCCGCTTCCCGGCGGCTGCGGAAACCCGGGAACCTCGCCATGAAAATCACAGTCGAGCGCAGCGGCGGGATAGCCGCACTCACCCGTGTCTGGACGGTGCTGGCCGTGACGTCCACTGACAAAAGCCGCTGGCAGCCGCTCGTCGAAGCGTGCCCCTGGGACGCCGTCGACGATCCCCGGCAGGCGGCGGACGGGCAGCCGGACCGCTTCATGTACTCCATCCGCGCCGGGCAGCGCCGAGCCACCCTGCCGGAGACGGCAGTCACCGGCCCCTGGCGCGTGCTCGTGGAGTCGACCCGGGCCGCGGCTGAGGAATCACGCTCCGGCTGAAACGTGCGGCCGGGTAGCCTCGGGACCTAGCCTGCCGTGGCCATCTGGCCGCGGAAGGCCCGGCGGTAGGACTGCGGACTCGTGTCCAGCACCTTGGCGAAGTGGTGCCGGAGCAGCACGGGGTGGCCGAATCCTGACTGCCGCGCCACCTCGTCGATATTCAGCTCCGTGGATTCCAGCAGCTCCTGGGCGCGCAGAACCCGCTGCGAATTGAGCCATGCGGCCGGGGTGGCCCCTGTTTCAGCGCGGAACCGCCGGGCAAAGGTGCGCGCCGACATGTGTACGCGGGCGGCGAGCTCCTGGACGGGATGTTCCTCGTCCAGGTTCTCCACCATCCACCGGAGGAGTTCCTCCATCGGCTGGGAGCCGCACTCGGGCATGGGCCGGTCGATGAACTGGGCCTGGCCGCCGTCGCGGTGCGGCGGGACCACCATGTCCCTGGCGATGGCGGCCGCCACGGCAGCCCCGAACTCGGTCCTCACCAGATGCAGGCAGGCGTCAATGCCCGCTGCTGTTCCGGCACTGGTGATGATCCTGCTGTCCTCGACGTAAAGGACGTTCTCGTCCACCAGGATTTTGGGGTACTGGGCAGCGAGCTCTCCTGAGTAGTGCCAGTGCGTGGTGCACCGGCGTCCGTCCAGCAGCCCGGCCCGGGCCAAAGCAAAAGCGCCGGAGCAAATCGACATCACCCACGCCCCCCGGGCGTGCGCCGCCCGCAGCGCATCAAGGACCGACTCCGGCACATCTTCCTCCCGGCCGTAGGGCGTCATGATCACCAGGTCGGCATCGTCGGCGGCTTCCAGGCCGAGGCGCACGTTCATGGTGAGGCCAGACTTCAGCGGAACGTCCCCGGGCACCGGTGCGCACACGCGGAAGTCGAATTGCGGCACGCCGGTTCCCCGGTCCGAACGGTCGATGCCAAACACCTCAAAAGCGGTACCGAACTCGAAGATCGAGAAGTTGGGAACCGTTATAACTGCCACTGTCTTGAGCATGTTTCCAGTATGGCAGAAAATTGTACTTTTTAGGCATTTCTGCCACTTCTTTCGAAGGTTCCGCGGGACAACCATGGAGACATGGAAATCTTCGGAATTGCCCTCCTCGTCCTGGTCCTCGTTGCAGCTGCAGCCACCGTCGGCGCCATCCTCCGGGACGGCCGCGGCCACACCCCACCCGAGCACTCGGCTCCGGACTGGTCCGCACTGGACCTGCCCAGCAGCAACTACACCATGCGCATCTTCTAAGGGCGCATAGCTGTCAGCCATCACCAACCACAAACCGTCCGCCCAAACCGAGGACCCGGCGCACGCCGGGTCCTTTTTATTCGGCAGTAGACTTGGGGGAGCCATGACTTTTCACATCTCCTACCCCGCCGAGCTGCCGGTTTCCGAGCGCCGCGAGGACCTGATGGCAGCTATTGCCGCCAACCAGGTGACGATCATTGCCGGTGAGACCGGTTCCGGAAAGACCACCCAGATCCCGAAGATGTGCCTGGAACTGGGACTGGGTGAAAACGGCCTGATCGGCCACACCCAGCCTCGCCGCCTCGCAGCCCGCACGGTGGCCGAACGCATCGCCTCCGAACTCGGCGTCGACATCGGGCAGGAAGTGGGCTTCCAGGTACGTTTCACCGGCGAGGTGAGCAAGTCCACCAAGGTCAAACTGATGACCGACGGCATCCTGCTGGCCGAAATCCAGCGCGACAAGCTGCTCCGCAAATACAACGCGATCATCATCGATGAGGCCCACGAACGCAGCCTGAACATCGACTTCATCCTCGGCTATCTCAAGCGGATCCTGCCGCAGCGGCCGGACCTGAAGGTGATCATCACCTCCGCCACCATCGATCCCGAACGCTTCGCGAAACACTTCGGCTCGGACGAGGAACCAGCGCCCATCGTTGAGGTATCAGGCCGCACCTACCCGGTGGAGATCCGCTACCGGCCGCTCTCCCAGCCGGCGGGCGGCCCGTCCGCAGGCGATGACGAGGACAATTCCTCCGACGACGAACTCGAGGAGGACCGGGACCCGCTGGACGCGGTGTGCGACGCCGTCGACGAGCTCGCCCTTGAAGCGCCGGGCGACATCCTCATCTTCTTCTCCGGCGAGCGGGAAATCCGGGACGCGGCGGACGCCCTGCAGGCCAGGATCCAGTCCAACCGGCGACTGGCCGGCACCGAGGTGCTGCCGCTGTTCGCGCGGCTGAGCCTGCAGGAGCAGCACCGGGTGTTCAACCCGGGCAGCAAGCGGAGGATCGTGCTGGCCACCAACGTGGCCGAGACCTCCCTGACCGTGCCGGGCATCAAGTACGTCGTCGACACCGGAACCGCCCGCATCTCGCGCTATTCCCACCGCACCAAGGTGCAGCGGCTGCCCATTGAGCGGGTGTCCCAGGCATCTGCCAACCAGCGTTCCGGGCGCTGTGGCCGCGTGTCGGACGGCATCGCCATCCGGCTGTACTCCGAGGAGGACTTCGAGTCCCGGCCGCTCTACACCGATCCGGAAATCCTGCGCACCAACCTGGCGGCGGTCATCCTGCAGATGACCGCCATGGGAGTTGCGCGGGGGCCCAAGGACATTGAAAACTTTCCGTTCGTGGAGCCCCCGGACTCGCGGGCCATTAACGACGGCGTGACCCTCCTTCGGGAGCTGGGAGCCTTGAGTTCACCGCAGGCAGCCACTGGTGCGCCGCAGGCGGCCAACGCCGAAAACGGCAAAGGCGCCGGCCGCAACGGCGGCGGGCTAACCGCCGTCGGACAGAAGCTCGCGCAGCTTCCGGTGGACCCGCGGCTCGGCCGCATGATCGTGGAGGCAGGCAAGCGCGGCTGCGTCCGTGAAGTCATGATCCTGGCGGCGGCCCTGACCATTCAGGACCCCCGCGAACGCCCGACGGATAAGCAGCAGCTGGCGGCGGAAAAGCACGCCCGTTTCCGCGACGAGAATTCCGACTTCACCGGCTACCTGAACCTCTGGAACTACATCCACGAGAAGCAGCAGGAGCTGTCCTCCACCCAGTTCCGTCGCCTGTGCCGGAACGAATTCATCAACTACCTGCGCGTCCGGGAGTGGCAGGACCTCTTCACGCAGCTGCGGCAGCTGGCCAGGCCGCTGGGCATCACCCTGGACAACAAGCGCGAGGCCGACGCCGCGGGCAACCACGAGGGCATCCACATCAGCCTTCTTTCCGGCCTGCTGAGCCACATCGGCATCCTCGACGAGCGCAAGCGGGAATACGCTGGCGCCCGTGGCATCCGGTTTGCCATCTTCCCGGGCTCGGCGCTGTTCAAGAAGTCGCCCACATTTGTCATGGCCGCCGAACTGGTGGAAACCAGCCGGCTATGGGCACGGGTCGCCTCCAAGTTCGAGCCTGCGTGGGCAGAACAGGTTGCGCCCCACCTGATCAAGCGCAGCTACAGCGAACCCCACTGGTCTACCAAAATGGGCGCCGTGATGGCCTACGAAAAGGTCACCCTCTACGGCGTGCCCATCATCGCGCAGCGCCGGATCAACTTTGGCAGGGTCGATCCTGTCCTGGCCCGGGAGCTGTTCATCAGGCACGCACTGGTCCAGGGCGAATGGAAGACGCACCACAAGTTCTTCCACCGCAACCGGGCCCTGCTGCAGGAAGTGGAAGAACTCGAGGCGCGGATGCGCCGCCGGGACCTGCTGGTGGACGACGAGACGCTCTTCGAGTTCTATGACGCCCGCGTCGGCAAGGACGTCGTCTCGGAACGCCACTTCGACAAGTGGTGGAAGGACGCCCGGCAGCAGGATCCGGCGCTTCTGGACTTCGATGAGGCCCTGCTTTTGAGCGAGGACGCCGATGCGCTGGACGAGTCCGCCTACCCGAAGACGTGGCTGCACAAGGGCTTCGAACTGCCCCTGAGCTACGAATTCCATCCCGTGGCACCCGGCTCGACGCCCAACCCGTCCGACGGCGTCACGGCGGAGGTTCCGGTCCTGTTCCTGAACCAGCTCGACGACGCACCCTTCCGCTGGCTGATCCCCGGCCAGCGGGTGGAACTTGTCACCGCGCTGATCAAGTCGCTGCCGAAGCAGGTCCGCAAGAGCTTTGTCCCGGCCCCCGACGTCGCCCGGCAGGCTGTCGCCGCGCTGGAAGCCGATTTCGACCCCGCCGAGGACGAGCTGGAGAGTTCACTGGAGCTGGTTCTGCGCCGACTGAAAGGCCAGATCGTACCGCCCGGGTCCTGGAACTGGGATGCGGTTCCGCCGCACCTGCGGGTGAGTTTCAAGGTGGTGGACACCCGGGGCAAGGTCCTGGACGAGGGCAAGGACCTGGAAGCCCTGCAGGAGCGGCTGGCCCCGGCCACCCGCCGGGCCATCGCCGAGTCGCTTGGCGCCACGCCCGCCACCGCCGGTCCACGGTCACCGAATGCGCGGGCGCCGAAGAAGAGCCAGCAGCAGGCTGCCCCTCAGGACGGCCGGCCGCAGGCGGGCGCCGGGTTCACGGAACAGTCCGGCCTGACGGAGTGGCGGTTCGGCACCCTTCAGCGCCAAGCGAGCGTCACCGTGAAGGGTCACACCGTTACCGGTTTTCCCGCGCTGGTGGACGAAGGGAAGTCCGTTGGCCTGCGCGTGTTCCAGACAGCCTCGGAACAGCAGGAAGCCATGCGGGGCGGCGTCATCCGCCTCCTCGCACTGCGGGTGCCTGCGCCGGACCGCTACGTCCTCGAACACCTGAACAACACAGAGAAGCTGACGTTCAGCCAGAACCCGCACGGGTCCGTCTCAGCCCTGATCGCCGATTGCGTTCTGGCGGCGGTGGACAAGCTGACTCCCCCGGAACTCCCTTGGGACCAGGCAGCGTTCGACGCCCTGTACGAGCATGTCCGGGCGGAACTGATCGACACCGTCTTCAGTGTCACGGCCGTCGTGGAGCGGATCCTCGCGAGCACCCGCCGGATCGAGAAGCAGCTCAGGGGCACCACCAGCCTGGCGCTCATCAGCGCGCTCAACGATGTCCGCAGCCAGCTTGAGCAGCTGGTCTTCCCCGGCTTTGTGGCCAAGACAGGCTATGCGCAGCTGAGCCAGCTCCCCCGCTACCTCACCGCCATCGAAAAACGCCTGGAGAAGCTGCCCGGCAACGTGCAGCGCGATGCGCTCAACATGGCGGCCGTCCAGCAACTGGAGGATGATTATGACGACGCCGTGTCGGCTTTGCTGCCCGGCCGGCGGGCAGGTGCCGAGCTGACACAGGTGCGCTGGATGATCGAAGAGCTTCGGGTGAGCCTCTTCGCCGTCGAACTTGGAACAGCCTATTCGGTGTCCGAGAAGCGGATCCGGACGGCATTGAACAAGGTGCTTGCGGCGTAGCGTCAGCGTAGGCCATTCCGTTGCGAACGGACAGTTGGCCTCTGATCCGGGTGGATTAGTGGCCCCAAGTGTCCGTTCGCGCTTGCGGGCCGGTTGGGCCGGGCTTCGTACGACGGCGGTGCTGCCGCGGCTTGGGCTTTTCTGACCGCTCCTCAACACCAAGTGGGTAGCACTTCAGGGCTTTCTGAGCGCTGGGAACGCCCTGAAGTACTACCCAGTTTTCGTTCTCAGATGATTCGGAAAAAACTTTTTGGATCCTTCCCGGATCGGGTGCCTTTCCGGCCCTTTAATGTCGGACCCCCTTGGCAGACTGTGTTCATGGACAGCTTCGGGAATTCAGCACTGACTGCAGCGGCGCCGCACGGCGTGGTTCTGCTGGCTGCCGTGGTTCCCGACGGCGTTGTCCACGTCCCTGACGCCGCGGTTTCCGACGCCGATCCGTGCTACGGGTTGCCATATGACGATGACCTCGACGCCGTCTATCCGGCATCGTTGCCGGAGGACCCGTTTCCCGAGGCCCTGTTTGCGGACCGTCCCCTCGACGGGGACCTTTTTGACGACAGCCCTTTCGACGCCGGTGCTTCTCACGGCGGCATTCCGTCCAGCGCCGCCACCACGCAGCACGCTTTAGCCGGTTCACCGACAACAACCTCAGGGTGGGTTCTCCCGGCAGCCGACCTCACCGCCGACAATACAGGGCTGATCGACCAGATCCGGGCCTACGAGAACGTCAAATGCTGGGCCGCCGGGCAACAGGCGAGGCTTTCCCTGACCTTCGAGGCCCGGCTCCGGCAGGAACAAGCGGATCGTGGGAATCACGCGGGCCGGACGCTGACCGCGGAGGACCTGGGCAAGGACCGTACCAAGGAACACGGCCTGGGCGCGGCCGAACAGATCGCACTGGCCCGGGGCGAATCCCCGCACCGCGGGCAACGGCTGCTCGGCACGGCCAAAGCCCTGGTGCAGATGCCCCACACCCAGGCCGCTTTGGACACCGGAAAGCTGAACGAAGAACGCGTCATGTATGTGGCGAAGGAGACCGCCTGCCTGAGCCCGGCTGACCGGGCCGCCGTTGACGAGGAACTCGCCGCCGACACCGGCACTTTCACCGGCGCCGGAACCCTGGCCGTCATCGCAGCCGCCCGCGCCGCCGCCATCCGCCGCGACCCCCGCGCCGTCGCACGGCGCGCCAGCCACGCCGTCTCGGAGCGCCGGGTCAGCCTGCGTCCGGCACCGGACTGCATGACCTACCTGTCAGCGCTGCTGCCCGTCCACGAAGGCGTCGCCGTCTACGCGGCGCTGACCCGGAACGCCGACACCCTCCACGCCGCCGGGGACCCGCGCACCCGCGACCAGATCAAAGCCGACACCCTGGTCGAAAGGACCACCGGCACCCCCGGCGGCATCACCGGCATCGAACTCAACCTCGTCATGACCGACCGGTCACTCCTCCAAGGCGACTCCGAACCCGCCCGCATCACCGGCTACGGCATCATCCCCGCCGACTTCGCCCGCAACCTGCTCACGCAAAAGAAGGAGCCGGCACCGGGGCAAAGCCCGGGGCGGGGTCAGACTCCGACGCCGGGGCAGCTTCAATCACCCAGCCGGCAGGACGGTACCCTCCCATCCAGTGCCGGCACGACAGCCGAGAACAACTCAGCCCCGGGCCTGAAAGAACTCAAGACCTGGGTCCGGCGGCTCTACACCGCCCCCGAAACCGGCGAACTCGTCGCGATGGACTCGAGACGGCGCCTCTTCCCGGCCCCGCTGCGCCGCTTCATCCAAATCCGCGACGACACCTGCCGCACCCCCCACTGCGACGCCCCGATCCGCCACCACGACCACATCATCCCCTGGCACAACGACGGCCCCACCTCGTTGAGTAACGGCGCCGGACTCTGCGAAGCCTGCAACCACACCAAAGAACTCCCCGGCTGGAAGGTAAAACCCCGGCCTGGACCCAGACACACCATCGAAATCACAACGCCCACCGGACACACCTACCGGTCCACGGCACCACCGCTACCGGGAACGGGGCTGCCCGGAATCTTGCTGCGCCAGCCGAGCCAGTCCGAGCAGCCCGGCCCGGCCCCCTAACAGGAAGGCCGGGGGGCCAGCCGGCCCGGTTTCTGCCTAAGCCTCCGGCACGAACTCCCCGTAGCCGGCGTCGCGCAGGCCTGCTCGCAGCTTTTCCGCGTTGGCGTCCAGGCGGGCCGGGTCGGGGTTGTGCTCGGCGGTAGCGAAATTGAATTCCGCCATGCTGTTGGAAGGCCACACGTGCACGTGCATGTGGTTGATCTCGTAACCGGCCACGATGAGTCCTGCCCGGGCTGCCCCGAACGTATCAACCTGCACAGCGCCGATGCGGCGGGCCACTTCCATGACCCTGGCCAGGGTTTCGGGCGAGGCGTCGGTCCAGCGGTCCACTTCCTCGGTCGGAACCACCAGCGTGTGCCCGTCAGCAAGCGGACCCATGGTCAGGAAGGCGGAGACGTCCGGCTCACGCCACACAAAGCGGCCAGGGATCTCCCCGTTGAGAATCTTGGTGAACAGCGTGCTCATGCGTCAGCCCTTTCCGACGGTTCCTGCAGGGTGGATGTATCCAGGACAAAACGGTACTTCACGTCACCTGCGACCATCCGGTCATAGGCGTCGTTAAGTTGCTCAGCTCCAACGATTTCGACGTCGGAGACGACCCCGTGCTCGGCGCAGAAGTCGAGCATCTCCTGCGTCTCGGCGATACCCCCGATCAGGGATCCGGCGTACGAGATTCTCCTTCTGATCAGGGCCCCGGGGTGAACAGGGGGCATGGCATCAGACGGCAGCCCCAGCTGGAAAAGTGCGCCGTCCCGCCGCAGGGTACGGAAAAACGGGTTGAGGTCGTGCGGGGCGGCAACGGTGTCGATGACGACGTCGATGCTCCGGTTCTCAGCGGCCATCGCCTCCTCGTCGCGGGACAGCACTACCGCGTCGGCGCCCAACTCCAGCGCCGCCGACACCTTGGACTCAGAAGTAGTGAAGACCTTGACCTCGGCGCCCATAGCCTTGGCCAGTTTGACGGCCATGTGGCCCAGGCCGCCCAGGCCCACGACGCCGACCACGTGGCCTTCCCGGACACCGAAGTGGCGCAGCGGCGAGAACGTGGTGATGCCCGCACAGAGCAGCGGGGCAGCCGCCGCGGGGTCCAGGTTTTCCGGCACCCGCAGGACGTACCGCCGGTCCACCACCACTGAGGATGCGTAACCGCCCTGGGTCACGGTGTCCCCGTTCCTGGCGTCCTTGGCACCGTACGTCCCGGTCATGCCGCGTTCGCAGTACTGCTCCAGCCCTTCGAGGCAGCTCTCGCATTCGCGGCACGAGTCCACCATGCAGCCCACGCCCACCCGGTCTCCCGGGTGAAAGTCCTTCACCTCCGAACCGACGCGGCTAACCCGGCCCACTATCTCGTGGCCCGGTACGAGCGGGTAGTTCTGGCTGCCCCACTCCCCCCGGGTGGCGTGAACGTCCGAGTGGCAGAGCCCGCAGAACTCGATGGCGATCTCAACGTCGTCGGCTTTCGGTGCCCTCCGGGCAACTGTCAGCTCAACCAGGCCGCTCGTGGCGGATGACGCACCGCGGGCAGCAGCAAGGCGTCCCTCAAGAGGTCCGGCGGCGGTCTCATCCAGCGGGATCCGCAGGTTCAGCGGCGGGGGTACAGGGCGTCCAGGAGTCATATGGCGACGCTACCGCGGCTCCCGGGTGAGTTCCAATTGCCGGTGCACTCCGCATCGGGCACACCGCTGTTTGAGCTGGTCGAAATCAAGCCTGGTTTCGACCAGCTCAACCACCTGGCGGACCCCGCTACTCACGTTCCGGGATCGGCGCCCGTGGCCACCTGACGGGAAGCATCGTTGGACCATTCGGAGAAGGAGCCAGGGAACAACGCGGCGCTGAAACCGGCGATCTCCAGGGCCGCAACCTCGTGCGAGGCTGTCACGCCGCTGCCACAGTAGACGGCGGTCGGCGCCGTTCCGTCGACCCCAAGACCGGCGAAGCGCTCCCGCAGCTTCTCCACCGGCAGGAAGCGGCCGTCGTCGTCAAGATTCCCTGTTGTAGGTGCGCTGACGGCGCCGGGAATGTGGCCGGCCCGGGGGTCCACCGGTTCAACTTCCCCTCGGTACCGTTCACCGGCGCGCGCATCCAGCAGCACGCCCCCGTCCGACCAGCCGGCGGCACCGTCGGCGTCGGTAACGGCCATGCCGCCGTCCGCGAGCGTCACGTCTCCGGTGTCGGGCTCTACGGAGCCGCTTTCCAAAGGCAACCCTGCCGAGCGCCAGGCGGCCAGGCCGCCGTCGAGCAGGTAAACAGTGCGCATGCCGGCGTTCCGGAGCATCCACCACATCCGGGCGGCGGAGGTGTTGCCGGCATCGTCGTACGCGACCACAACGTCGCCGTCGCAAATGCCCCACGAGCGTGCCGCCTCCTGGAAGCGGGCCTGCGAAGGCAGCGGGTGGCGCCCTCGGCCAGGGTCGGCCGGGTCGGCCAACTGGGTGGGCAGGTCGACGTACACAGCACCGGGGATGTGCTCCTTGAGGTAATGCCTGCGGCCCTCCGGATCCCCAAGCGCCCAGCGGACATCCAGGACCACGGTGCGCTGACCGGCCGCCATCCGGGCGTTCAGCCCGGCCACGTCAATGATGGTGTCCATCTGTCTCCTTGGGGGTTTGCCTGCAGGTCAGCACCAACTCTAGCCGCGGCTGCCCGCGCCGGTAGGCTGATTCCGTGAGCAGGCGATTCAGTGAACGGGCATGGGCGGACGAGGCTGTCCGAAAGATCAATGCGGAAAACAACCGCTCGGCAGACACCCACCTGTATTCGGTGCCGCTGCCGGAACACTGGGGCGTCCAGCTGTACCTCAAGGACGAATCCACCCACCGGTCCGGAAGCCTCAAACACCGGCTGGCCCGTTCCCTCTTCCTGTTCGGGCTGGTGAACGGCTGGATCCGTGAGGGCACCACCATCGTGGAGGCCTCCAGCGGCAGCACCGCAGTTTCGGAGGCTTACTTCGCGCAACTCCTGGGCCTGCCGTTCATCGCCGTGATGACCCGCACCACCAGCCCGGAAAAGATCGCCCTGATCGAACAGTTCGGCGGCGCCTGCCTCCTGGTGGACCACGCCTCAGAGGTGTACGCGGCCGCCGCCGAGGTTGCCGCCACGAGCGGCGGCCACTATATGGACCAGTTCACCTACGCCGAGCGCGCCACGGACTGGCGGGGCAACAACAACATTGCCGAATCCATCTTTGAGCAACTGGCGCTGGAGGAGCATCCGGTCCCCCGCTGGATCGTGGTGGGAGCCGGCACCGGCGGAACCAGCGCCACAATCGGCCGCTACCTCCGGTACCACCGCCACGCCACGTCCCTGGCGGTGGTCGACCCGGAGAACTCCGCCTTCTACCCGGGCTGGCGGAACGGCGCGGCGGACTTCAGCACCGGCATGCCTTCCCGCATTGAAGGGATCGGCCGGCCGCGCATGGAGCCAAGCTTCGTCCCGTCGGTCATCGACCACATGATCCAGGTTCCCGATGCCGCGTCCGTCGCAGCCATGCGGCACCTGCACACGCTGGCGGGCCTGCACGCCGGGCCATCCACGGGCACCAACCTCTGGGGCGTCTGGCAGCTCATCGCACAGATGGTGGCTGACGGCGAACGGGGCAGCGTGGTGTCCCTGATGTGCGACGGCGGTGACCGGTACGCAGGCAGCCATTACAGCCCTGCGTGGCTGGCGGCCCAGGGACTGGACCCGCAGCCACACGAGGACAGGCTGAGGGCGTTCTTCGAGACGGGCGTCTGGCGGGGCTAAAGTTCCACGGATTCCCGGCTGGAGAGGTGCGTGTACTCGGTGCCGTATTTGGCCCCGATCCGCTTGACGTGGCCCTCCACCAGGCCGAGTCCGGTGTCGTTCAGGAGTCCGTCGTGGATGTTGTAGGCCCGCTCTGCCCGGACGCCGATCACGAAGTCCACCACTTCACTGACCTTGTTCCACGGGGCGTGGACCGGGACCAGGAGCGTGCGCACGCTGATGCCGTCAGGAATGATGAAGGAATCCCCCGGGTGGTACACGTTCTCATCCACGAGGTAGCCGATGTTGGCCACCACCGGAATCTGGGGGTGAATCAGCGCGTGCTGACCGCCGAAACTGCGGACCGCGAACCCCGCGGCGTCAAAGGCCTTCCCCGGCTCCACAGCATGCACGCGGTCCGCGGCGTCCGGCGCTTCCTTGCGCACGGTCTGCGCCACGCCCTCCGGGGCGAAGAGCTCCAGCCCGCCGTTGCCTGCAAGGGCCGAGGCCACAGCGGGAACATCGATGTGGTCGGCGTGCTCGTGCGTGATGAGGACGGCCTGTGCGCCATCGAGCGCCTCGGCGGTTTCGGAGAAGGTTCCCGGATCCAGGACCAGCACCCGGCCGTCCTTTTCGAGCCGGACACAGGCGTGGGTGTATTTAGTCAGCTTCATGAAGCCAGCCTAGGGACGGGCCCGATAAGTGTCCACGCGGCCCCGGCTGGTAACGTTAAAGCTTGTCATTACCCGAAAGAAAAGCGAGTTCATCCATGCCACAACGCGCCAGCGCTGACGGCAGACCACAGGCACCTTCGACGGCGGCCGGCGGGAAAGAGCAGCGCGTCACCAAGCAGCGGATCGCTGTCAGCTCCGCCCTGGACGAGCTCAATGACTTCGTCAGCACCCAGGAGCTGTACCGGATCCTCCAGAACAAGGGCGTGTCGGTGTCCTTGGCCACGGCCTACCGGATTCTGCAGTCGCTCGCTGACGAGGAACTCGTGGACGTGCTCCGCAACGGTGACGGCGAGGCCGTCTACCGCCGCTGCGCCGTGACGGTCCATCACCACCATCTCCTGTGCCGCAACTGCGGCAAGGCCGTGGAAGTGGAGGCACCCGCCGTCGAGACCTGGGCCGCAAGGACCGCGCAGGAGCATGGCTTCACGGAAGTGGCCCACACCGTTGAGATCTACGGCCTTTGCCCCGACTGCTCCGCACGCAAGGCTGCTGCGCAGTAGGCGCCAGCCTCTTCTCTAGGCGGTCCGCATGACCCGGCCGTTGAGGCCGCGCTTGGCGCGGACGCTGCCGATGACCCGGCACACCACGTAGATCAGGAACGACAGCGTGGTGACGTAGGGGCTGATGGGGATGCGCCCGCCGAGGGCCAGCAATATTCCGCCCACCGTCGCCGAAACGGCGAACACCACGCTGAGGAGCACCACGAGGCGCGGCGAGGACGTCACCCGCAGGGCGGCAGCCGCCGGCGTGATCAGCAGCGCGAGTACCAGCAGGGCGCCCACGATCTGAATGGACAGCGCCACGCTGACGCCGAGGAGCACCATGAAAACCAGGGCAAGCGACCGCACGGGAACGCCGCGGGCCTCGGCCAGCTCCGGATCGACGCTGGCGAAGTTCAGCGGGCGCCAGATGAAGCACAGCGCCGCCATCACGGCCACCGCGGTCCCCGCCAGGACCTGGAGCTGGACGGTGTCCACGGACACAATCTGCCCGGTGAGGAGCCCGAACTTGTTGGCGGCCCTGCCCTCGTAGAGCGACAGGAAAAGAATCCCCAGCCCCAGGCCGAACGGCATGATGACGCCGATGATCGAGTTCTTGTCCCGCGCCCGGACGCCCATGAGCCCAAGCAGCAGCGCAGCCGCCACGGACCCCACCAGGGAGCCGAACACCACGTCGGTGCCGATGAGGAGGG
This sequence comes from Arthrobacter sp. NPDC058097, assembly GCF_042884885.1. NCBI lineage: Bacteria > Bacillati > Actinomycetota > Actinomycetes > Micrococcales > Micrococcaceae > Arthrobacter > Arthrobacter sp. NPDC058097. Next base: position 363,483 of record NZ_JBHVSZ010000002.1, on the reverse strand, counting down.
CGAACGCGGCACCGGCGAACGAGAGCTCGGAGATTCCGTGGACGGCAAAGGCCAGGTCGCGCTTCATCACGAAAGTCCCCACGAGGCCGCCGAGGAGTCCCAGCACCGCGCCGGCCCACAGCGAGTTCTGCACCAGCGCCAGCAGTTCGCCATAGTTCTCGAAGTTGAACACCGATTGCAGGAAAGATTCCAGGTCCATCAGGAACCCTCCCCCGCTGCGGCGTGCGCATCGTCATGGTGGTGCGTGGTGGCGTCGGGCAGACCGACGACGACGATCCGGCCGTTGGCATGGATCACTTCCACGTTGCTGTCGTACAGGTCCGAGAGGACCTCGGTGGTCATCACCTCATGCGGCGTTCCCACGCTGAACCGGCCGCCGGCAAGGTACAGGATCCGGTCCACGTAGTCGATGATCGGATTGATCTCGTGAGTCACGAACACCACGGCGCTCTTCCGGTCATGGCACTGCTTGTTGATCAGTGCGCTGACCGCCTGCTGGTGGTGCAGGTCCAGCGACAGGAGCGGCTCGTCGCACAGCAGCACCTTCGGGTCGGTGGCGAGGGCCTGGGCCACGCGCAGGCGCTGCTGCTCACCGCCGGACAGCTGCCCGACAGGCACCTTGGCGTAGTCGCTTGCCCCGACGAGCTCCAGCAGTTCGTCAATCTTGCGGTTGGCCTTGGCGGTGCCGAGCCGGATCCCCCAGCGGTGCCCGTCGACGCCAAGGCCCACCAGGTCGCGGGCGCGCATTGGGGTGTCCGGCAGGAAGGGCTTCTGCTGCGGGATGTAGCCGATCATGTGGCTTCCGCGCTCCACGGGGTGCCCGCCGAGGTGGGCCTGGCCGGAGTGCAGTTCCTGCAGCCCCAGCAGGACCTTGAGGAAGCTGGTCTTGCCGCTGCCGTTGGGCCCCAGCACCGCGAAGAACTCCCCCGGATTGATGTCCAGGTTCAGGTCCTCCCAGAGCGCCCGGCGGCCGAACTTCAGCGACGCCTGCTTCAGGCTGATGACTGGGTTCAACGCTGGCTCTTCAGTGCGTTGCCGACGTTCTCCACGTTGTCCGCCATCCATTCCAGGTAGGTCTTGCCGTCCGGAAGCGTTTCGGTGAAGTTCACCACCGGCGTTCCCGCGGCAGTGGCCGCGTTTTTGACGGCCTGGGTCTGCGGGCCTTCGGTCTGCTCGTTGTAGGCGAGGAAACTGGTGTCCTTGGCGGCGGCTGTCGAGGTTGCTGCCTTCAGGACTGCCGGCGGAACGTCGGCGCCTTCCTCCACGGCGGCTGTGTACTCGGCGGGGGTGCGGTTCTCCAGTCCGGCCGCTTCGAGCAGGTAGAGGGGCACAGGTTCGGTCACGGCGACGCCGGCACCGCCATGCGAGGTCTTCATTGCCGAAATCTTACTCTCCAGCTTCGCGAGGCCGGACTTGAACTCCGCGGCGTTGGACTTGAACTGGGCGGCCGAGGCGCCGTCGAGTGCACCGAGGCGGGCCGCCACGGCATCCGCGAGGTGCGTCATGGCATCAAAGCTGTACCAGACGTGCTCGTTGAAGTCGCCGTGGTCGTGGGAGTGCCCATCCGCTGCGTGGGCAGTCTCTGCATGAGCGGGGGCGCTGGCTGCCGATTCCGGCGCCAGTCCGGACTCTTCCACGGCGCTGATGATGTTTTCGTGGGGCACCCTGCTGTCGTCCGCAAGGGTGTGGATGAAGTCGTCGTAGCCGCCGCCGTTTTCCACCACCAGCTTGGCCTTGGACACGGTCAGCCGGTCCTGGGCGTTGGCCTCGTAGGAGTGCGGGTCCTGGCTCGGACGGGCGATGATGGCCGACACGTTGACCTTGTCCCCGCCGATGGCCTCAACAATGTTCCCGTAGACGTTCGTGGACGTGACGACGGCGATGCGTCCGTTCGCTTCTGCGCCTGCAGTCTGGGCCGCGGGCGAGCCACAGCCGGTGAGGAGCAGGCCGAATCCGGCCAGGGCGGCGGTCAAAAAGGTGCGGGCATTGCTGGGCACGGAAAATACCTCGGTTCTGGACAGGTCAGGTTGCGGGGAGGGGGCAACCCCTCGTCGAGTGTACCGCTAAATAGGAATGATTCCTATTTAGAACTTACGACGGCGGTGGGCCGCCGGGGGCACCCGGGCGGCTATTCGCCGTCGGGCCTGCCCAGCCGCCGGATACCCTTGGCCTGGGTGGCGTCCCGGATCTCCCCCACGAGCTGTTCGATCACATCCTCCAGGAACAGGACGCCCTCGGTCTGCCCGCCCGGCCCGATGACGCGCGCCAGGTGCGAGCCGGAGCGCTGCATCACGGACATCGCCTTTTCAATCTCGTCGTCACGCGTGAGGTTTGCCAGCGACCGGATGCGGCTCTCGGCGATGGGCAGCTCATAACCGGATTCCGGGATGGCCAGCACGTCCTTGATGTGGAGGTAGCCGGCCAGCATGCCGTCGTCGTCCAGCATCGGGAACCGGGAGAAGCCGGTGCGGCTGACAGCCTTTTCAAACTCCAGTGGGGACGTTGACGACCGCAGCATGACGAGCCGTTCCAGCGGAACCATGACATCGCCGGCGGTGTACTCCGAAAATTCGAGGGCGCCGGTGATCAGGCCGGCATCATCATCCACCAGGCCGTGCCGCGTGGATTCCTGCACGATGGACTGCACCTCTTCCAGCGTGAAGGTGGAGCTGACCTCGTCCTTGGGCTCGATGCGCATCAGCTTCAGGATGTGGTTCGCGGACCAGTTCAGAGCGGCAATAACCGGGTTGACGATCCTTGCGATGAACATCAGCGGCGGAGCCAAAAGCAGCGCCGCCTTGTCCGCAACGGACACGGAAATGTTCTTTGGCACCATCTCGCCGAACGTCACATGCAGGAACGTCACCAGCAACAGGGCCACGGCGAACGCCGAGATGTCGGCAACTTCGGTTGGCACGCCCAGCCCGGCAAGCGGCACAGCCAGCAGGTGGTGGATGGCCGGCTCTGCCACCAGCAGGATCAGCAGGGAACAGACGGTGATGCCGAGTTGTGCGCACGCCAGCATCAGCGAGACGTTCTCCATCGCCCGAAGGGTGGTCTGCGCGCGCAGGACCCCCTCGTCCGCAAGTGGCTCGATCTGGCTCCGGCGTGCGGACATGACGGCGAACTCCGCGGCGACGAAGAAGGCGTTGCCCAGGAGCAGCAGCACCAGCCAAAGCAGTCCTGCCCAGTCGCTCATGACCGCCCGCCGTTTCCGGGTTTACCGCTGCCTGGCTTGCCGTTCCCGGCCTTGCCGTTACCTGACCTGCCGTGATTGGCGGCCCCCTGCCTGACCGATGCGCTTCTGCCGGCAGGGTCCTCGGCGGCGCCGTCCTGCGGTTCACGGTGCGGCCTGAAGCAGATCCGGTCGATGCGCCGGCCGTCCATCCTGGTCACGCTGAGCGTTCCGCCGCCCGTTTCCACCGTGTCCCCCACCTCGGGAATCCTTCCCAGCTCGCTCATAACGTACCCGCCCACCGTCTCGTAGGCGGCCTCGTCGGGCACCGTGAGGCCCGGAATCTGTTCCGAGAGCTCGTCCGGCCGCATCAGGCCCGGAAAGTACCAGTCACCGGAAGCGCTTTGCAGCAGCCCCGGCCGGACCTTGTCGTGCTCGTCGGCCACTTCGCCCACGATTTCCTCGACCAGGTCCTCCAGCGTGGCGATCCCGGCAGTTCCGCCGTACTCGTCCAGAACCACGGCAAGCTGCAGGTTGCCCTCCCGCAGTTCGGCAAGCAGTGCGTCGAGATGGATGGTTTCGGGCACCCTGAGGACGTCCGTCATGATGGCGCCCGCCTCAAGCTTCCGCCGCCGGTTCGGCGGAACGGCAATGGCCTTCTTGACGTGCACCAGCCCGCGGATGTCGTCCGCCGACTCACCGATGACCGGAAAACGCGAGTATCCGCTGCGGCGGGCCGCATCAATGATGTCCGATACCGGCTGGTCGGCGTCGATGGTTTCGACTCGGATCCGCGGCGTCATCACGTCGGCTGCGGTGCGGCCGGAGAAGTTCAGCGTGCGGGCAATGAAGTTCGCGGTCCCCGGATCGAGCGTGCCCATGGCCGCTGACCTGCGCACCAGGGAGGCAAGCTCCGCCGGCGTGCGGGCACCGGAAATCTCCTCCTTGGCCTCCAGCCCGAAGACGTTGAGGACCTTGTTGGAAAAACCGTTCAGGACCACAATGGCAGGCTTGAAAATCGCGGTGAAGACCAGCTGCGGGCGGGCCAGGGTGCGGCCGATGCGGAACGCGAGGGCAATAGCCATGTTTTTGGGAACGAGCTCGCCCAGGAGCATGGACAGCCCGGTCGCGATCACCATGGCGACTATGAGGGAGACGGACCCGGCCACCGGCTCCGGGATGCCGACGGCGGCCACGGGCACCTCAAGCAGCGCCCCGACGGACGGCTCCATGACGTAGCCGGTCAAAAGCGTGGTCATGGTGATGCCGAGCTGGCAGCTGGACAGCTGCGTGGACAGGGATTTCAGGCACTTGAGCAGCGGCACGGCCGCGGCGTCGCCGTCGTCAACGGCGCGCTGCACTGTGGGCTGGTCGAGCGCAATAAGGGAAAATTCGACGGCGACGAAGAAGCCGGTTCCGAGGATGAGCAGCAGGCCGGCGGCAACGAGGAGCCACTCCATCATGGGTGGTAGCCCCCGGGCCGGCACCTGGATTTACCGTCCATGGCACCTACATTCGCTGTCCATAAGGATTGCAGTCTACAGGAGCAACAGGCTGCCAAGGAGGACTGAAGGCTCCCCCGTCCGGCCGGTCCGGACCGGCGTCTGCGCAGGTCGGAAAGGACACCGCCTGGGGCCCGTCCGGACGGCCATTTCGCCACAATTCGGGAGGTACATGATTTGGGTCACGGTTATTGGCAGTTAAGCCGAAACGGTCACTAGACTGGCAATGGTCTGGGTTCATAGGACACAGAAAAAACTGGTTCGATCGTTGTGCCGTGGCACCTTAGGCGACCAGAGGGAAATCAAACTCATGGAAGAGGCGTATTTCAAGTGCCAGAGCAGCCTAGCCACCGTCTGCCAGAGGAATTTGGTGGAAACGAGTGGCTCGTTGACGAACTGTACGAGCGTTACCAACAGGACAAGAATACGGTCGATGCCAAATGGTGGCCCCTGTTCGAATCATTCGACAGCGGCAACGGTCCATCTTCCAACGGCGTTCCGGCCGTGACGGCCCCGGCCGCCAACCCGGCCACCCGCGAACTGCCCATTGTCACTCCCCCGGCGCCCGCGCAGGCACCGGTATCCGCTACTCCCGCGGCCCAGGCGCCTGCGGCAGCTCCGGCACCGGCGCCGGCAGCGGCCCCCGCCCAGCCTGCACCCGCCAAGAAGGCTCCGGCAACGGTGGCCCGCGACGGCGCCAAGAAGACCGAGGCGGGCACCGGCGCCCAGCCCATTCCGGCCCAGCTGCCGAAGAACGTCAAGGCTCCCACCGCCCCCGAGGAAGACGTCGTGTCCGTCCTTCGCGGACCGGCCAAGGCCATTGCGTCCAACATGGTCACCAGCCTTGAGGTTCCCACGGCCACCAGCGTCAGGGCAGTTCCGGCCAAGCTCCTGATCGACAACCGGGTCGTCATCAACTCCAACCTGGCCCGCGCACGCGGCGGCAAGGTCTCCTTCACCCACCTCATCGGCTACGCCGTTGTCCGGGCGCTCTCCCAGTTCCCGTCCATGAACGTGTACTACGACGAGGTCGACGGCAAGCCCGTGGCGGTCCAGCCGGCGCACGTGAACTTCGGCATCGCCATTGACATGCCCAAGCCCGACGGCACCCGCCTTCTGATGGTTCCCAACATCAAGAAGGCCGAAACCATGAACTTTGCGGAGTTCTGGCACACCTATGAAGACCTCATCAAGCGCGCCCGCAACGGCAAGCTGACCGCGGACGACCACGCCGGCACCACGGTCTCGCTGACCAACCCCGGCGGCATCGGCACCGTGCACTCCGTGCCCCGCCTGTCGAAGGGCCAGGCCGCCATCATCGGCGTCGGCGCTCTTGACTACCCGGCCGAATGGCAGGGCGCGAGCGAGAAGATCATCGCCCAGAACGCCATCAGCAAGATCCTCACCCTGACCTCCACCTACGACCACCGCGTCATCCAGGGTGCAGGCAGCGGCGAATTCCTCAAGCTCGTCCACTCGCTGCTCCTCGGCGCGCAGAACTTCTACGACGAGATCTTCGAAGCCCTGCGCATCCCGTACGAGCCCGTGCGCTGGAGCCCGGACCTGCAGGTGGACCCGTCCGACCAGATCAACAAGGTCGCCCGGATCCAGCAGCTGATCCACTCCTACCGCGTTCGCGGACACCTCATGGCGGACACGGATCCCCTCGAGTACGTCCAGCGCAAGCACCCCGACCTCGACGTCCTCACCTACGGCCTGACCCTGTGGGACCTCGACCGCGAGTGGCCCACGGGCGGCTTCGGCGGCAAGCCGATGCTCAAGTTCCGCGACATCCTCGGCGTGCTCCGGGACGCCTACTGCCGCACCACCGGCATCGAGTACATGCACATCCAGGACCCGGCCGAGCGCAAGTGGTTCCAGGACCAGCTGGAGCACCCGTACTCCAAGCCCAGCCGCGACGAGCAGCTGCGCATCGTCTCCAAGCTGAACGCCGCAGAGGCTTTCGAGACCTTCCTGCAGACCAAGTTCGTGGGCCAGAAGCGGTTCTCGCTTGAGGGCGGCGAATCGCTGATTCCGCTGCTGGATGCCATCATCTCCGACGCTGCCGACGACGCACTGGACGAGGTCGCCATCGGCATGGCCCACCGCGGCCGCCTGAACGTGCTGACCAACATCGCCGGCAAGACCTACGCCCAGGTCTTCCGCGAGTTCGAAGGCACCCAGGACCCGCGCTCCGTGCAGGGTTCCGGCGACGTCAAGTACCACCTCGGCACCGAGGGCACGTTCACGTCGGACAACGGCAAGGAGACCAAGGTCTACCTCGCCGCCAACCCGTCCCACCTCGAGGCCGTTGACTCGGTCCTGGAAGGCATCGTCCGCGCCAAGCAGGACCGCCTGGACCAGGGACAGTCGTTCCCCGTCCTGCCCATCATGGTTCACGGTGACGCTGCCTTCGCCGGCCAGGGCGTGGTGGCGGAAACGCTCAACCTGTCCCAGCTGCGCGGCTACCGCACCGGCGGAACCATCCACATCGTGGTCAACAACCAGGTCGGCTTCACCACGGCGCCCTCCTCGTCGCGTTCGTCCACGTACTCCACGGACGTCGCCAAGATGATCCAGGCTCCGGTGTTCCACGTGAACGGTGACGACCCCGAGGCAGTTGTCCGCATCGGCCAGCTCGCCTACGAGTTCCGCCAGCGGTTCCACAAGGACGTTGTCATCGACATGGTCTGCTACCGCCGCCGTGGCCACAACGAGGGCGACGACCCCTCGATGACGCAGCCGCTGATGTACAACCTCATCGAGGCCAAGCGCTCCGTCCGCAAGCTCTACACCGAGTCGCTCATTGGCCGCGGTGACATCACCGAGGAAGAAGCAGAGCAGCTGCTCCGCGACTACCAGGAACGCCTCGAGCGCGTCTTCGCCGAGACCCACGCGGCCCAGACCTCGCCCATCCCGATCATCACCGCCGACTCGGCAGCGGTATCGGACATCGAGCGTCCCCAGGCACAGCAGTCGGACATCGGAACGAACGCCCCGGCGTCGACGGCCATCTCGGCCGAAACGCTTGCCCGCATCGGCAAGGCGCACGTGGAAATCCCCGAGGGCTTCACCGTCCACGCCAAGCTCAAGCAGCTGCTGGAGAAGCGTGAACAGATGTCGCGTGAAGGCGGCATCGACTGGGGCTTCGCCGAAATCGCCGCGTTCGGCTCGCTGATCATGGAGGGCGTGCCCGTCCGGCTCGCCGGCCAGGATTCACGCCGCGGCACGTTCGTGCAGCGCCACGCCGTGTTCCACGACCGCGCCAACGGCAACGAATGGCTGCCGCTGGGCAACCTGTCGGACAACCAGGCAAAGCTCTGGATCTACGATTCCCTGCTGTCCGAATACGCGGCCATGGGCTTCGAATACGGCTACTCCGTGGAGCGCCCCGACGCCCTGGTCCTGTGGGAAGCGCAGTTCGGTGACTTCGTCAACGGCGCCCAGACCATCATCGATGAGTTCATCTCGTCCGCCGAGCAGAAGTGGGGCCAGCGCTCGTCGCTCGTGCTGATGCTTCCGCACGGCTACGAAGGACAGGGTCCGGACCACTCCTCCGCCCGTATCGAACGCTTCCTGCAGCTGTGCGCCGAGGAAAACATGATCGTCGCCAACCCGACGACGGCGGCTTCGCACTTCCACCTGCTGCGCCGCCAGGCCTACAGCCGGCCCCGCAAGCCGCTCATCATCTTCACGCCGAAGCAGCTGCTGCGCCTCAAGGCCGCCGCCTCGTCCGTCGAGGACTTCACCACCGGCGGTTTCCGCCCGGTCATCGGTGAGCACGAGCAGCTGCAGGCCGACGCCGTCGACCGCGTACTGCTGGTCTCCGGCCGCCTGTACTACGACCTGCTGTCCACTCGGCAGAAGACCGGCGACAAGTCGACCGCGATCATCCGCGTCGAGCAGCTTTACCCGCTGCCGCAGGCGGAGATCGAAGCCGAGCTGGCCAAGTACCCGAACGCGGAAGTTGTGTGGGCGCAGGACGAGCCCGCCAACCAGGGTCCGTGGCCGTTCATGGGCCTGCACCTGCCGACCGCCCTGGACCGGACGGTGCGCCTGGTTTCACGCCCGGCCTCGGCTTCCACCGCGGCTGGCTCCATGAAGCGCCACGCTGCGGAGCAGGACGCGCTGCTGAAGCAGGCTTTCGCCCGTAAGTAGCAGAACAGCTGCCCGGCCGGACGGTGACATACCGTTCCAGCCGGGCAGTTCTGTTTAATCGGCGTGAGTTAATGGACCTTTAGTGTTGGCATGCAAACGGTCCGTATCCGGGACACGCCCTCCCAACAAGTGAAGAGGTAGTAGTGGAAGACAGGAAGCTGCGGATTGCAGCTGTTGGAGATGAACTGCTCGCCGGGCTCGGCGATCCCCGGGCACTGGGGTGGCTTGGCCGGGTGCTCGCCCGCACTCCGCAGGACGGCATGACGGTGGAGAGCTTTTCACTTCCGTGCCCGCAGGAGGGCACCGAGGGCCTGTCGGCGCGCTGGCTCGAGGAGGCCGGCCGGAGGTTCAGCGATCTTCACGAGAACCGCCTCGTCATCGGGCTCTCCGGCAGAGACATCGAGTTCGGCCTGTCCACCGCCCGGAGCCGGCTCAATCTCGCCAACATCCTGGATTCGGCCACCCAGAAGCGGCTGGAGGTCTTCGTCGTGGGGCCGCCGCCCACACTGGATCCGGTGCAGAACCGCCGGCTCGGCGAACTGAACACCGCCTTTGCCGACGTGACCACCCGCCGCAAGCACCTCTACGTCGACACGTTTTCACCGCTGCTGAACCATGAGCAGTGGCGCCAGGACCTCGCGGCCAATGGCGGCTCCCCCGGGCAGGCAGGCTACGGGCTCATGGCCTGGCTGGTGCTGCACCGCGGCTGGTTCCAGTGGCTGGGGATGGACACGCCCGAATAGGAAACCCACTCACGATATATCTTGATCTTCCGGCACGGGGGAACTAGCGTGGCTTCCACAGTCACGATATATCGCAAGTGGAGGGGATCATGGAAGAGAACTCCTGGACCGTCACCGGCCCGCAGACCATTGATGTCGACGGCGTCTCCCACCTTAAGGTTGGCATCGTCCGAGGCAGGCTGGACATTGTCACGCACGACGAGGCAGTGGTCCGCATCGAGGTGTCGGAGGTGGTCGGGGATCCGCTGGCGATCTCCGTGACCGGCGGTCGGCTCGAAGTCCGCCACCAGCTGCACGGACCGCAGGGCTGGTTCAAGAACCTGATGGAGTCGGTCAACAACAGCAGCAGCAACTCGGTGGTGATCAGCATCGCGGTCCCTGCCGGCGTGGAAGTCGAGGCGGGCACCGTCAGCGGGGACGGCCTGGTCTCCGGTGTCCACGGCCGGACCCGGCTGAACACCGTGACCGGCTCCTTGCTGGCCGACGGCACCTCAGGTGAACTGCACGTCAACACCGTCAGCGGCGAAGTGATCGCCCGCAACCACAGCGGCGTCTTGACGGCCAAGAGCGTCTCCGGCGAGGTCACGGCGTCCGGCCAGTTCACCAACATCCGGGCCAACACCGTCAGCGGCGACCTGAGCTTTGACCTGCACGGCTTCACCCACGATTTCGGCGCGAACTCGGTGTCCGGGGACCTGACCGTCCGTGTGCCCCACGACGTCGGCGTGGACATCGTGGCCCAGTCGGCCAGCGGGCCGGTGGTCATCGATGACCGGAAGTACGGCCACCCGGGCGGCAAGGTACAGACCATCTCGGGCCCGGACGCCAAACTCATGCTGGTCCGGACCAACTCGGTTTCCGGGAAGACGTCCATCTTCCACGGCCCGGCTCCGGCCACGGCGGAACAGGCGCTCTGATGCCTCCCGTCTTTGCCCACGGTGCCCTCCGGCTCTATCTGCTGGCGCTCCTGGAGGCGGGCCCCAAACACGGGTATGAACTCATCAAAGCGCTCAGCGACCGGTTCGGCGGTACCTACTCCCCCAGCGCCGGCACCATCTATCCCCGCCTCGGCAAGCTGGAGGAGGAAGGCCTTGTGGCCACCGAAAGCCAGGGACGCCGCACCAACTACCGCATCACCGCTGCGGGTCTGGCTGAACTGGACAGTCGGCGCGAGGAGCTGGAGACCGTTGAGAACGACATCTCGGCATCCGTCCGCCGGCTCGCCGATGACCTCCGCGCCGATATCCGCAGCAACATGCGCGGGTTGCGCGCTGACCTGGCCGCCACCGCTGAAGCGGCACGCACCGCCGCGAGATCGGGGGACCCGGCCGGCCAGGTCCGCCACACCGCCGAGGGGCAGCGCATGCTCAGGGAAGCGGAGATGCTGCTGCAGGCGTTCCGCGACGACATGCGGACCGAGCTTCGCCTTCACACCAGCACCAGGCCCATGACCACCGTCGCCCTGGAAACGGTCCGGACTGTGCTGGACCAGGCCCGGGTGTCGATCCGCAACTCACTCTAGGCAGGCCCGGTTCGCGGCCTGTCCGCTGATATGGGAGACTGGAGGGCAACTCTTTTGGGTAACGAAATTAAGGAGGCCAGCTATGAGCAAGCGTGCACGTAAGCGTCGTGACCGTAAGCGTGGCGGCGCGAACCACGGGAAGCGCCCCAACACCTAAGCCACGGCTCGAACCGAAGCTTAAACGCGATGCCCCCGCTACCGGCAAGGTAGCGGGGGCATCGCGTTTAAAGTCGGGACCCCGTCAGGCGTCCACTGGCCGGATCGCGTGGATCCGTTCCAGAATCGCGTTCTTCAGGTTTTCCGGCGCCGCCTCGGTGCACGAGCGCTTCACCACTTTCCGGATGACGCACTCAAAATCGTACTGCTCGGCACATTCCGGGCACTCGTCGAGGTGCTGCTTGATCTCCGCAAGGTCACTGCGGGTCAGAGCTCCGTCCAGATACTCGTAGATGCGCTGCATCCTTGTGTCATCGCAATCGCCCAATCCCTGGCAGTCGCTCATTTCCCGTTCTCCTGTTTGTTGCTTTCCGTTGCCGCCGTGGCGTCTGCAGCAGCCTTGAATCCCCGGTCGGCGGCATAGTCCGCCAGCATGTCACGCAGCATCTTCCGGCCCCGGTGGAGCCGGGACATCACGGTGCCGATGGGGGTGTTCATGATGTCCGATATTTCCTTGTACGCGAAGCCCTCAACGTCGGCGAAGTACACAGCCAGCCGGAACTCCTCCGGGATGGCCTGCAGGGCGCGCTTGACGTCCGAATCCGGCAGGTGATCCAAGGCCTCGGCCTCGGCGGACCGAAGACCGCTGGAGGTGTGGGACTCGGCACGGGCAAGCTGCCAGTCCTCGATGGTGTCCGAATTGGACTGCAGGGGTTCCCGCTGCCGCTTCCGGTACAGGTTGATGTAGGTGTTCGTCAGGATCCGGTACAGCCAGGCCTTCAGGTTTGTCCCCGGCTTGTACTGGTGGAAAGCCGAGAACGCCTTTGTGTACGCCTCCTGCACGAGGTCCTCGGCATCGGCCGGGTTCCGCGCCATGCGCATGGCCGCCGAATACAGCTGGTCCACGTACTGCATGGCGTCACGCTCAAACCGGGCCCGGCGCGCTTCCGCGCTCTCCGAGCCGACGTCGATAGCCTCTGCAGCTTCAGCGGCGGGTGACGTGCCATTCTCCGGGATGCCGTTGGCGGCGTCCTGCTGTGCGGCCTGTAGGGCCGGATCCACGGTACTCATTGCCTTCAAGTCTACGTTGATCAGCGCCGTCCGCCCCTGACGGCGTGCCGTTCCGTACCCGGAGCCTGGGAAGGTACTCCCGGCCTCAAGCGCGTCGGCTTCCGGCACCACAAACGGCCCCATCCTGGCGGTACTTCGCACCCCCACAGCTTCCTTCACCAAAGTCAATGCTCCATCTCCACTCCGCCTGATAAGACCTGCCTGATGAGACCCGCGTTGGTACGGCGGTCCGCGCTCCTGCCGGTTCCAGGCCGTGCCCCAGCCGCCGTTGAACACCGGAAACTACGCAGAACGCCGCCTGCAGGCTGCTTCCGGCCTGATGTGCACAACGACGCGCGGTGGGCAAATATTCCGCAAAAGTGCAAGACTAGAACCGACTCCGCCGCGGCCACCGCGGCTCGGCCATCCAGGAGGAAATTCATGTCCTTTGCCCGCTTTTTTGCCCGGCCGATGCTGGCCTCAAGTTTCATCCTCGCCGGAACGGACAAGCTCAGGAATGCGGACGACACCGCACAGCAGCTGTCGCCCCTGCTGCGCCGCGCCGCTGAAGCCCTGCCATTCCGGACGGACGAGAAGGTCCTGGCACGGATCCTCGGCGGCACGCAGGTGGGCGCCGGCGTCCTCTTCGCGCTCGGCAAGTCCGCGCGCCTGGCGGCCTCTGTGCTGGCGGTCATCTCGGCACTGAACGCCTTCGTGGAATGGCGCAGCGCCGACATCAGCACCAAGGAGGGCCGGGAAGCCCGCCGCAACCAGCTGCTCAAGAACATCACCCTCACCGGCGGTGTGCTCCTCGCCTCCGTGGACACGGCCGGCAAGCCGAGCCTTGCGTGGCGCGCAGAGCACCTCGCCGCTGACGCCCGGAAAACTGCCAGCCACCTCGCCGCCGACGCACGCAAGAGCACGGGCAAGAAGCTGCACAGCGCCGACAAAGCCGTCCGCAAAGCCGACAAGGCAGTCCGCAGGGCTGTTGACCACGCGGTGGGGGCATAAGCAGGAATGACAGCAGCACCCATGGGCGCGTCCGCTGATAACTCCGGCGCTGCTCCGCACTGGCCCGCGCCGTTTGCGGAGCGGCCGGTCGACGCCACAGTCCGCGTGCCGGGCTCCAAGTCGCTGACCAACAGGTACCTGGTGCTTGCCGCGCTGGCCGACGGGCCGTCCCGGCTCCGGGCGCCGCTGCATTCCCGCGACTCGGCGCTGATGATCGCCGCCCTGCGCCAGCTTGGCGCGGACATCCGGGAGGTGCCGGGCGACGGCGCCTTCGGCCCGGACCTGGAGGTGACGCCGGTTCCGGCCAACGCCGGCGGTGCCGACGTCGCCATCGACTGCGGCCTGGCCGGGACCGTCATGAGGTTTGTTCCTCCGCTGGCGGCGCTCCGCAGCGGCGCCACCCTTTTCGACGGCGATCCCCACGCCCGGGAGCGCCCCATGGGCACCATCATCGAGGCCCTTGCAAGCCTCGGCGTCACCGTCACCGGTGAGGAGGGCGGAACGCCCGCTTCGCTTCCCTTCCGCGTTGAAGGCACCGGGCAGGTCCGCGGCGGCCACCTCGTCATTGACGCCAGCGCCTCCTCCCAGTTCGTCTCCGCCCTGCTGCTGGTGGGGGCGCGGTTCACGGAGGGCCTGCATCTGGAGCACTCCGGCAGCACCGTGCCGAGCCTGGACCACATCAACATGACCATCGCCACGCTGCGCGGCGCGGGCGTGGTGGTGGATGACTCCACGCCCAACCACTGGATTGTGAGCCCCGGCCCGATCCGTGCCTTCGACCAGCGGATCGAGCAGGACCTGTCCAACGCCGGCCCGTTCCTGGCGGCCGCGCTGGCCACCGGCGGCACGGTGCGCATCCCGGACTGGCCGGAGCACACCACGCAGGTGGGTGACATGTGGCGCAGCATCCTCAGCGACATGGGGGCTGCCGTCACGCTGCGGGACGGCACCCTGACGGTGACCGGCGGCAGTGAAATCAAAGGCTCGGACTTCGCCGAAACCAGCGAACTGGCGCCGACCGTCGCCGCCCTCTGTGCGCTGGCCTCCGGTCCCTCGCGGCTGAGCGGCATCGCCCATCTCCGCGGACACGAGACGGACCGCCTCGCGGCGCTCGTCACCGAGATCAACCGCCTCGGCGGCGATGCCGAGGAAACGGCAGACGGACTCATCATCCGGCCCGCGGAACTGCACGCCGGTGTGGTTCACAGCTACGCAGACCACCGGATGGCCACCGCCGGGGCCATCCTCGGCCTGGCGGTCAGGGGCGTGGAAGTGCAGGACATCGCCACCACGTCCAAGACGATGCCGGACTTCCCCAAGCTGTGGGCGGACATGCTCAGCCAGCGGACCGGTTCAGTTACAAAAGGTGCTGATGCAAACACAGCAGTGACCAACACCGCGGGGACCAGCGGTGGCACGCAGCACTGATTCCTGGGACGAGTCCGACGTCCGGATCCGGCCGAACAAGAAGGGCTCCCGGCCCCGGACGAAGGACCGCCCCAGCCATGAGGACGCCGTCACCGGCCGGATCATCACCGTTGACCGGGGGCGTTACACGGCAGTCGTGGGCGAGGACTCAGGGCATGAGCGGACGGTCATTGCCGCCCGCGCCCGGGAACTGCGCCGCTCCCCCGTAGTCGCCGGCGACTTCGTGTCACTCGTGGGCGACGTGTCCGGCGCGCCGGACACCCTCGCCCGGCTCGTGAAAATCCAGGACCGCAAGACCCTGCTGCGCCGCAGCGCCGACGACACCGATCCGGTGGAACGCGCCGTTGTGGCCAACGCGGACCAGCTGGTGGTGGTGGTCGCTGCCGCCAACCCCGAACCCCGTACCGGCTTCATCGACCGGGCGCTGGTGGCGGCCTACGACGCCGGGATCGAGCCGCTGCTGCTGGTCACCAAGGCGGATGTCAAGGACCCCACCGAGCTGCTGGGCAACTACCGCCACCTCGACTTCCCGGTCATCATCAGCCGCACCGCCGATTCCGACGCGTCCGGCATCGACGCCCGGTCCGACGACGGCCTCTCCGCCCGGCTCGACGTGGCCGCCGTGTCCGAACTCCGCGCCCACCTGGACGGCAAGGTGACAGTGATGCTGGGCCATTCCGGCGTCGGAAAATCCACCATGGTCAACGCGCTGACCGGTGCCGAACGCGCCACCGGCGGCGTCAACGCGGTGACCGGCCGCGGACGGCACACGTCGTCGTCGGCCCTCGCCCTCAAGCTCGCTGACGCCCCCGCCGGGAGCTGGATCATCGACACGCCGGGCATCCGTTCCTTCGGGCTGGCCCACGTGGACCCGGACCGGATCCTGCATTCCTTCCCCGACCTTGAGCCGGGCACCGAGGCCTGCGAACGCGGCTGCAAGCACGACGCCACCGCCGTCAACTGCGGCGTGGATGCCTGGGTCGCGGCCGGCCACGCCGGCCCCACGGGAGCGGCCAGGCTCGCGTCGCTGCGCCGTTTGCTGGGCACCGACCCGCGCGCGGAAGGCCAGGAAACCAAGGAACTCGGCAGCGTCAGCTAGCCTTCCGCGGCGCAGCCCGGCGGCTGCCTCCCCGCCCCGCCGGGCCTTTGAGGGTAGTTTGGAACCATGACCCAACCCGCTTCAACGTACAACGATGACCTGCGTCTGGCCCATGTGTTGGCCGATTCCGTGGACGACCAGACCATGAGCCGGTTCAAGGCGCTGGACCTCCAGATCGAGACGAAGCCTGATCTGACGCCGGTCACCGATGCGGACAAGGCCGCCGAGGAGTCCATCCGAGGCCAGCTGTCCCGCTCCCGTCCCCGCGACGCCGTGCTCGGTGAGGAGTTCGGAAGTTCCGGCCATGGTTCCCGCCGCTGGATCATCGACCCCATCGACGGCACCAAGAACTTTGTCCGCGGGGTGCCGGTGTGGGCCACGCTGATCGCCCTCGTCGACGAGGGCGAGCCTGTCGTGGGCGTGGTCAGCGCCCCGGCGCTCGGCAAGCGCTGGTGGGCGGCCAAGGGCGCCGGCGCCTATTCGGGCCGGTCCCTGGCCTCGGCAACCCGGCTCAAGGTATCCAATGTGTCCAGCCTCGCCGACGCCTCGCTGTCCTACTCCAGCCTCGGCGGCTGGAAGGACCGCGGCAATCTCGATGAGTTCCTCCAGCTCACCGAGGATGTGTGGCGCACCCGCGCCTTCGGCGATTTCTGGTCCTACTGCATGGTGGCCGAAGGCGCGGTGGACATCGCCTGCGAACCGGAGCTGAACCTCTATGACATGGCGGCGCTGGTGCCGATCGTCACGGAGGCCGGCGGCCGTTTCACCTCCCTCGAAGGCACGGACGGCCCGTTCGGCGGCAACGCCCTGGCCACCAACTCGATCCTGCACTCGGAAGTCCTGAAGCGGCTGAACCCACAGCTGGACGATTTGCTCTAGCTTTCCTCTGAGCTGACCCGGTGCCCTGGCGCTGAATATTACGACGGCGGTCGCCCCCTTTTGGTGGCGGCCGCCGTCGTTTATTCGGCCGAACGCCCGATATCAGGGCTTCGTAATAATCCGCTTAACATTCCGGACCGGCTTTTTCATCGCCCCTCCGGATGTCCTAGTCTCGTTACAGGTCACGAGTGCCAGCGCTAAACCCCGGTTAGCTGGCCGGCAACCCTCCATTCGCGGTGGGGTGCCCCGGGTGACGACCAGGCCGATCCGGAACGGACCCGGCAAGCGCGGATCCCCGTCACACGGGGTCCTTTCTCAGTGAGGTCCCATGACGACTGCAATCATTTCTTCCATCGAGTCTTCTGCCGCGGACGCGGCCCTGCTGGACGGCCGATTTGCCGCCGCCGGCCGTCCCCTGGCCGCTGTTACCGGCGCGGAAATCCAGGCTCCGCTGATCCAGGGTGGCCACGTCCGCTACGCCAACCTCGACTACGGCGCCTCCGCGCCCGCACTGTCCGTGGTGTCTGCCTATCTCAACGAGATCCTTCCGTACTACGCGAGCGTGCACCGTGGCGCCGGCTACGCCTCCCAGATCAGCACCTCCGTGTACGAGAACGCGCGCGACATCGTGCGGGAGTTCGTGGGCGGCCGCGCCGATGACGCCGTGATCTTCACCCGGAACACCACCGATTCCCTCAACCTCCTGGCCGGCTGCCTGCCCGTGCAGGACCACCACCACACCGGTGAGGTGCTGTACCTGGACATCGAGCACCACGCCAACCTGCTGCCGTGGCAGGGAGTGCCGCACCGCAGCGTGGTGGCCTCGGAAACACTGGAAGCCACCATCGGCAGCCTGCGCACCGAACTTGAGCACGGCGACGTCAGCCTCCTTGCCGTCACCGGCGCGTCCAACGTCACCGGCGAAATTCTTCCCATCCGGCGCCTCGCTGCACTGGCCCATGAATACGGCGCACGGATCGTGGTAGACGCCGCCCAGCTCGCGCCGCACCGCCGCGTCAACATCGCCGCGGACGACGTCGACTACCTCGCCTTCTCCGGCCACAAGCTCTACGCCCCCTTCGGGGCCGGCGTGCTGATCGGCCGCCCCGACTGGCTCGACGCCGGCACCCCCCACCTTGCCGGCGGCGGCGCCGTCAGCGAGGCCCGGCTGGACGGCGTCAGCTGGGCCACCGGCCCCGCCCGCCACGAGGGCGGCTCACCCAACGTGCTCGGCGCAGCCACCCTGGCCCGGGCGACCCAGGTCATCGCCGCCCTGGATCCGCAGAGCTGGCACGCCCATGAGGCTGCCATCCGGTCCTTCCTCGTCGAGGGGCTGCGCAGGATCGACGGCGTCACCGTCCACCAGATCTTCGAGGACAGCGACCCCGACGACGCCATCGGCGTGGTCAACTTCTCCGTTGAGGGTTACGACGCCGGGCTGGTGGCCGCCTACCTGTCGGCCGAACACGGCGTGGGCCTGCGCGACGGCCGCTTCTGCGCCCACCCGCTGCTGAAGCGCCTCGGCCTGCCGTCCGGATCCCTGCGCGCCAGCTTCGGCGTGGGGTCGCGGCTCGAGGATGCCCAGCGGCTGCTCGCCGGCATCGAGGAGCTCCGCCGCTCCGGGCTGGGCTGGGACTATGTGGTGGACGCCGGACGCTGGGTTCCGGCGAACGACACCCGCACCTACCCTGAGTGGGCGCCGAACACCCCGGGCACCGCCGGCGCCGCACCCTGCTCGCAGGATTAAGCGCCACCCGACGCTCCCCTTCCAACGGCCTCCGTACGGTAAATTCGAAACGTAATTTTCGACGTCGGGCTAAGGAGACTGTGCGTGGCACGGGGCGGTCCCAAACTTCATCACGGGCGGCGGCAGGAGCTCGGGCAGAGCTTCCAGGACGGCGGCGAGCACTACCACCGCGTCCGTCCCGGCTACCCTGGCGATTCCGCGGACTGGCTCATTCCGGCCGGGGCCCGCACTGCTGCCGATATCGGCGCCGGAACCGGTAAATTCACGGCCCTGCTGGTGGAACGCGGGCTGAGCGTCAGCGCGGTGGACCCTTCCGTGGACATGCTGGAACAGCTCAGCCGCGCCTACCCAGGAGTCCAAACTCTGGAAGGGACAGCGGAGGCAACCGGACTGCCCGGGGCGGCGTTCGACGTCGTGAGCGTTGCCCAGGCGTGGCACTGGTGCGACCCGCTGCTGGCCAGCACGGAGATTTGCCGAATCCTCAAGCCCCTCGGGGTGCTGGGCCTGATCTGGAACCAGCTGGACACGTCAGTGCCGTGGGTGCACCGGCTGTCCCGCATCATGCACGCCGGGGACGTCCACAAACCGGATTTCCGTCCTAAGATTGGGCCGGAATTCACGTCGCTGGAAAGCCACCTGACGCGGTGGGAGGATCCTGTCACCCCGGACGACATCCTCGAACTGGCCAAGTCCCGCAGCTATTACCTCGCGGCCAACGACGCCACCCGCGCCAAGGTAACCGGCAACCTGACCTGGTACCTGCACGAGCACCTGGGCCATGCGGAGGGCGAACTGCTGCAGCTCCCCTACCTCACCCAGACCTGGCGGGCCGTTCGGGCGGAGCGCGAGGGTAGCAGCAGGTAGGCTTTAAGCTGTGAAGACCAGTACGCCCTCCTCCTCGATCGAGGACTACGTTAAGGTCATCTATTCCTTCACGGAATGGCAGGACAAGCCCATCACCTCCACCCAGCTTGCACAGCGCCTGGGCGTGGCCAACTCCTCGGTCTCCGAAATGGTGCGGAAGCTCAAGGACCAGGGCCTGGTCCTCCACAAGCCGTACAGCGCCATCACGCTTACGCCCCAAGGCGTCCGGCTTGCCCTCTCCATGGTCCGGCGGCACCGCCTGATCGAGACGTACCTGGTCAAGGACCTCGGATACAGCTGGGACGAAGTCCACGACGAGGCCGAGCAGCTGGAGCATGCGGTCTCGGACACGTTCATTGAGCGGCTGGCAGCCCGGCTGGGCAACCCGTCCCGGGACCCGCACGGCGATCCCATTCCCGCGGCTGACGGAACCGTCCGGATGCCGTCCGCACACCGGATGATCGAGCTTGACGACGGCCACACCGGCAGGATCACCCGGATCAGCGACGAAAATCCTGAGTTGCTGCGCTATCTCGCCGCGGAAAAGATCAGCCTCGACGCCGACGTCGAGGTGCGAGGCCGCAAGCCCTTCGGCGGCGCGCTCGTGGTCCGCATCGGCTCCCCCGGGACCAGCCGGGACGTTGACCTGGCCGACGAAGTGGCCTCCGCCCTCTGGATCCACAGCGATTCGGCGCATCCCGGCTGCCGCATGGCCGGCCTGTAAGCACAGGTGCGCGCTCCCCTGGCCGGCCGCACCGGCACCGCTCACAAGACGGGCTCCGGCTACGGCTGGCGGGTCTGGGCCGCCGTGGCCGCCGGCGGGCTGCTGGGAACGGAACTCCGGTACGTGCTGGGACTGCTGTTCCCGGACCAGCCCGGAGACCTGCCGTGGGCCACACTGGGCATCAACGTCGCGGGCAGCTTCGTCCTGGCGGCCCTCACCACCGTCTGGATCACGCGGCCGCACACCGCGTTCTGGCTGCGTGCCGCCATCGGGCCGGGAGTGCTGGGCTCCTTCACCACCTTCTCCGCCGTTGTATTTTCCACGGACCAGCTGACCCGCGGCGGGCTCCCCGGCCCGGGACTTCTGTATCTGGGGCTCTCCGTCCTGCTGGGTCTGGCGGCGGCGGCCGCCGGCTGGCGGACCGGCAAGGTGCTGGGTGCTCCTGCCGGGGTGGGTCCGTGACGGCGCTCCTGGTGGGTCTTTTCGGCATCGCCGGAGCCCTCCTGAGGTTCGCAGTGGACGGCTGGCTTGCCGGCTTCCCCTCGCCCAGGCGGCACTGGCCCTGGGCTACCCTGCTGGTTAATGTGGCCGGATCGTTCGTGATCGGCCTGTCCGTGGGCGTCACTGCGGTGTTCGGCCCCGAATGGCACGCCGCCCTGGCCACCGGGTTCGCCGGCGGACTCACCACCTTCAGTTCCTGGACCACCGCCACGGTGCGGCTGGCCAGTGAACGGCGCTACCTGGCGGCCGCCGCCAACGTCGTCGCCAACCTGCTGCTGGGGCTGGGCGCGGCCGCGGCAGGAGTCGCGGTCAGCGGCGGCTAACCGGCACAGGGTTGCGGATTCCGACGGCGGAACTGGCCGCTCCCAGCAGCAGCAGGCCGGCCGTGGCCAAGAGCGCGCGGTGCAGGCCCGGCGTCGTCAGTTCCGGACCGACGATGAATCCCGCAAAGGCGATGCAGACCAGGCCCGCTATTCGTGAGACAGCGTTGTTCACCGCGGAACCCACGCCGGCCTGCTTCTCGGGGACCGAGCCCAGGATGGCCGCCGTCAGCGGTGCCACCGTCATGGACAGGCCGAGGCCGAAGACCAGCTGCCCGGGCAGGACCTGGGTCCAGTAGTTCAGGGGGCCGCCAACGGACAGCGTGAGCAGGAAGCCGGCCGCGCACAGCACCGGCCCGGCAGTCATGAACCACCGCGGCCCGTGCTTGCCGGCGAGGCCTCCGAAGAAGGACGCCAGCAGCATCAGGATCACCGTGGACGGCAACAGTGCCAGGCCGGCGGTGGTCGCCTTCATGCCGCCGACCTGCTGGATATAGATGCCCAGTGCAAAAAACCCGAGCGAAAATCCACCGTAGATCGCGGCGGTGGCGATGTTCCCCCAGCCGAAGTTCCGCACCGTGAACATGCCCAGGGGCAGGAGCGGCGCGGCTGTCCGCGATTCATGGATGAGGAAAAGCACCGTTGCCAGGATGCCGGCGGCCAGCGGCAGCCAGACCTGCGGGCTGCCCCAGCCTGCAGTCCCCTGTTCGATCAGCGCGTAGACCGGACCGCCCAGCGCGACGACGGCAAGGAGAGCCCCCGCGATGTCGATGCGGCCCGCAGCGCCAGCGTCGCCGTCGGACTTCCGCAGCCTGGCCAGCACGGGCCAGATGGCCGCCGCCGGCAGGACGTTGACGAAGAAGATGACCCGCCACGAGAGCAGGTCCACCGATACACCGCCGATCAAGGGGGCCACGATGGCGGCCGCGCTGGTCCACGCCGACCATTTGCCGATGGCCGCCCCTTGGCTGCCGCCGTCAAAGTGGCTGACAATCAGCGCCAGCGAGCTGGGCACCAGGAGCGCTCCGGCCACTCCCTGCAGCCCCCGGCTGACCACCAGTACTTCGGCCGTCCAGGCTGCCCCGCAGAGAACCGAGGTGAGGGCAAATCCCCCCAGCCCCCACTGCAGCACCCGCACCCGTCCGAAGTGGTCCGAAAGCGAGCCGGCCGCCAGGATGAGTGCGCCAAGCGTCAGAAGGTAGGCGTCCACCACCCATTGCTGGATGCGGAGGCCGCCGCCGAGTTCCCGGCCGATGGCGGGCAGCGCCAGGCTGACGACGAAGCTGTCCAGGATTGCCATGAAGGACGCCACGATCGCAACGGTCAATACCTGTCGCTGGAGTCGCGTGGGCGCAGTGGTCTGGCTGGCATCGCTCATGACTTACCGTATCGTGGACTGGATGATCAGCAGACGTGATGCGGCAATTGCCCTGGATGTACCACTGGAAATGGCCCAGCGCCACGGCATTCCGAAGCTTCTGACCGAAGCCGAGCTGGGCGAGCTGCTGGATAATCCCCCCGCCTGGCTCGTCCAGTCCCGCGCCAACCGGACAGGGAAAAGGCCGGTCTGGGTGCACCTCGTCTGCGCGGTCTGCGGTTACGAGGAGGCGGCACGGCCCAAGAAGTGGTGGCCCGAGTTCACGTACGTCGTGTGCGACCACCACCGCCCCTCGGAGGTTCCGCCGCCGGCACCCGGATCTGTAAGGAGCGAGTTCGACGGCGTGGGCACCAGGTTCGTGGGTATCGCCGACGTCGCGGGCTGACAGGGCAGTTACATCTGAACCGAAACAGGCGTAATTTACGTAGGGAGGGGCACCTCCTGCCCCTCGGACGAGGGAGCACGCCATGCCGGACAAGTCGCCACACCAGCAACAGCAGAAAAAAGCGGGCAAGACCATCAAGCAGAAACGCGCGGACAAGAAAGCCAAGGCACCGCACGAGGGAGCCGCGGATCCTGTGGCGCATCTGAAGAAACGCTGATTGTCTTGTAATACGCGATCGGGGTGGCCAGGGATTTCCCGGCCACCCCGTAGTTTGTGTCTATCCCCAGTCCGCCATCTCGCCGGGCACAGCCGCGATGTCGGCGACGTGTCCGTCGCGCAGGACGGCTATGTTCATCGGGACGCCGATGGCCTCGGCGAAGAGCAGTTTCTGCAGGCTCTCGGCATTGCTGACAGGGCGGGAGCCTGCCCGCAGCAGCACATCGCCGGTCCGGAGCCCGGCCTGCTCCGCCGGGGAACCGGACAGCACCTCCACCACGCGCAGCCCCTCCCGCTGGCCCGTGCGGACCACATCGCTGGCACCCAGGCGGATGGGTGTGCTGACCACGCCGAGGTAGGCGCGCCGCACCCGGCCGTCCGACAGGAGGGCGGAGATGATCCGGCGCGAGGTCCTGTTGATGGGCACGGCCAGGCCCAGTCCGGCACCGGCCACTGCGGTGTTGATGCCGACAATCCGGCTTCGTGAGTCGGCAAGTGCCCCGCCCGAACTGCCGGCGTTCAGGGCGGCATCGGTCTGGATGACGTCCTCAATGACCCGGCGGTTGCGTCCGGCCCAGACAGGAATGGCGCGGCCCAGCCCGCTGACCACACCTGCCGTCACCGAGCCCGAGAGTCCCAGCGGGTTCCCGACGGCGATCACCAGCTGCCCCACCTGCAGGGACTCGGCATCACCGAACTCCGCTGGCGCGACGTGCGGGGCACGCCCCCGGACCACAGCCAGATCGGACAACGGGTCCGCGCCGACCACCTCAAGATCGGTACCGGACCCGTCAGCGAAGACAGCGCGGCCCTTCTGGGTCCCGGCCACCACATGGGCATTGGTCAGAAGGTAGCCGTCCTCGGTGAACAGGACCGCGGATCCCGCGCCAACCCGGAACCTTCCGCTGCGCCGGTTGCCCGTCATCTCGATGGCGGCCACATGGGGCGTGACGGTTCTGGCCACCCTGATGACCGTCTCCGAATAGGAGTCAAGGGCCGCGCCGTCGTCGACGGGACCCGGTTCGTTTGCAGCCGCCGTGGACATGGCGCGCCTCCCTACCGCTGATTTCGAATCTCGGGATTCGTGATACCTCTCACAACCCCGCCGGCAGGGCGGGTAGTCCCGGGCGCGCTACGCCGTCGGTGAACAGCACGGAGCCGGCTTAAACAAGGAACGCCCGGACCGAAGTCCGGGCGTTCGTCGTCAAAATGACGGGATGTGGAGATGGGGGGAATTGAACCCCCGTCCGATGTCGTGTTGTCAGGGCTTCTCCGGGCGCAGTTTGCGTCGGATTTTCTCGGCCCCAGCCGTCCTGCAAACAGGCGGCTGATCCGGGCCCAGTCATCTAAAAGTCCCGTTTACTCCGATGACGGGAGCAAACAGCAGTGGCTATCTAAATGACGCCAGGATCCGGGGCGATAGCATCCCCGGGCTGACGGACTGAACTACTGCTTAGGCAGCGAGTTCGAAGTCAGTGCGCTTAGATTCGGCACTTATTGGTTTGCAGACAGCGTTTACGAGATAATTCTGCATCCTCGGCCCGCTTCACCTGTCGCGACTAACATCGTCGAAACCGATCATCCCCGTATTTTGTTACCAAACCGGCAAGGCCCAGGTTTCTGGACCAGATCCCTGCCGGACTACCAAGCATAACGCATCTGAGCGGCCAATCATTCCAGCCGCTGCGCCGCGCGTCGCCCTTTCGGTCCTAGCGCCGGTTGCGTTCCCGCATGACGCGCTGGGCCTCGCGCTTGTCCTGCTGCTCGCGAAGGGTCTGCCGCTTGTCGTAGTCCTTCTTACCGCGTGCGATGCCGATCTCCACCTTGGCGCGGCCCTCCACGAAGTACAGCTGCAGGGGCACAATGGTGAAGCCCGATTCGCGGATCTTGTGCGAGATCTTGATGAGCTCCTCGCGGTGCAGCAGGAGCTTCCGCCGCCGGCGCGCCGCATGGTTGGTCCAGCTACCCTGGTTGTACTCGGGGATGTGGATGCCTTCCATCCAGAGCTCGTCGTTGTAGAACGTGCAGAAGCCATCAACCATGGATGCGTGGCCCTCGCGGAGGGACTTCACTTCCGTCCCCATGAGTGCGATGCCCGCCTCGTAGGTGTCCAGGACGTGGTAGTCGTGCCGGGCCTTCCGGTTGGTGGCCACGACTTTACGGCCACTTTCTTTGGGCACGGTTCAACTCCTCAGTTCTCGGTACTGGCTGTTCCGGCGGCACCGGAACAAAGTCTTACTATTCTACGGCAGGTGCGCCGGCGGGCCTGCGTCGCCAGGCGGCCGGCACCCCTTTGTCAGAGCAGGCGCATCGGATCAACCGCTTCGCCGTTCAGCCAGGTCTCAAAGTGCGAGTGGCAGCCGGTGGAGTTGCCGGTGGTACCCGAGTAGGCGATGAGCTGGCCCTGGCTGACCTGCTGCCCCACCGAGACCACCACACTGGTGTTGTGGTAGTAGATCGTAGTCAGCGAGTTGCCCTGCACCACGCCGTGGGAGATCTTCACGTTGTTTCCGCCGCCGTCGTCCGCCCAGCCTGCCGAGAAGACCGTGCCGGCTGCGGCCGCGTACACCGGGGTGCCGCAGGCGGCACCGAAGTCAATGCCCGTGTGCATGTAGCCGCCGGTGCCGTAGAAGTCGATGGTGCCGGGCGGCGTCGCACGCCATCCAAAACCGGAGGTGATGGGAACGCTGTCGGGGAACGGGTGGCGGAGGCCAAAGGCCGACGGCGGCCCAGCCACGGGCGGCACGTACGGCGGGGGCTGCTCACCCTTGGCCTTCGCCGCCGCGGCGGCAGCGGCTGCGATCCGCCGCTGTTCGGCAAGCCACGCCTCACGCAGCTTGCGGTCACGCTCTTTGATTTCGGCGGCGACGGCGTCCTGGCGGGCTTTGACGCCAGCCAGCTTCTTCTGGATTCCGGGCCTGGCCGCCTCGAGTTCGTTGTTCAGGCGAGTGGTGTCAGCGATGAGCTTGTCCACCTTGGCCTTCTTTGCGGCGGCTTCGTCGCGTGCTGCCTTCTCTTTGACAAGCGCCGCGTCGGCCTTGGCCTTGAGGTCTTTGATCTCGGCTTCGACCGCCTGCAGCCGGGCCTCCGAGTTCACGTTCGTGGCGTTCTGCTGCGTGAGCTTGTCCATAGCGGAGTTCTGGCTGCGCAGCGCCTGGTCCGCCATGTCCATAGTGTCGGTGAGGCTGCCGGTGTTGTTGGAACCAAAGAAGAGGGTGAGATCTGAGGGAACGCCGCCGGACTTGTAGGCCTGGGTGGCGATCTGGCCAATCAGCTTCTTCGTGCTGGCGATCTTCTGCCTGTCCGCATCCAGCTGCTGGGTGATCTTGGCCTTGTTCTGCTGTGCGAGATCCACCCTGGCCGCGAGGGCTTCCACTTCCTTCACGGCACTCGCCACGCGGCCCTGGGCCTCGAGCAGTGCCTGCTGCGCGGCCGGAAGCTGTCCCCGGTAAATCACGAGGTCCCCGGCTGCCTTGGAAATTTTTGCATCGACGAATTCGAGCGACTGCTGGACCCTGGCGGCTTCGGCCTTCAGTGCAGCCTGCTGGTCCTCAAGGTCGCCTGCGTAGGCGGCAGGAGCGGACGCCCCCAGGCTCGCGGCCAGCACCAGCGCCACTGCGGCACTGAGAATCCTGCGCTGGCGCCCGCCCGCGCCGGTTCGCATGGGCCTGCCGGAACTCATCATGGGCATTCCTTCGGTGAGCATGGCCTACACCCTCAAGTATCGGCGGAGCGTGAGCAGAGATGAAGTGCCTGCCAGAACAACACCAAGCCCGACGAGGGCCGGGGCAAGGAGGAGGGTCTGCGCCGGCGAGATGAACGCTGTGTCCGGATACTGCTTGGACAGGTATTCGCCGAGGAAGAAGTGGGCCACGGCCCACAGCGTTCCGGACGCGAGGGCCGCCCCAATGACAGCGGCGATCACGCCCTCGAGGATGAAAGGCAGCTGGATCACTGTCTTGGACGCGCCCACGAGCCGCATGATGCCGGTTTCCCGACGCCGGCTGAACGCAGAGAGCCGGATGGTGGTTGCGATGAGCAGGATGGCGCACACCGTCATGACGCCGGCGATGATCACAGCGACGAGGGACGCCGCGTTCATGACGGAGAACAGCCGCTCCAGGACCTGCCGCTGGTCGATGACAGTTTCCACGCCCGGCTGGGAGGAAAAGGTCTCGCTGATGATCTGGTACTTCTCCGGATCCTTCATGTTGATCCGGAATGAAGCGGGAAGCTGGTCCGGCGTGACCGAATCGACGATGGGAGAGTTCGAGAACTGCTCCTTGAAGTGCTTGTAGGCGTCGTCCTTGGACTCGAACTGGAAGTCGTTGATGTACTGGGCCACCGCTGGCGACTTCAGCAGATTCCGCACGTTGTCCTGCTGCTCGGCCGTCACCGGTCCCGAAGCGCAGCCCGCCGCCGTCGACCCTTCACCGCACAGGAAGATGGCCACCTGGACCTTGTCGTACCAGTAACCCTTCATCTGGTTGATCTGCAGCTGGAGCATTCCGGCCGCGCCCACGAAGGTCAGGGACACGAACGTCACCAGGATGACGGAAACCACCATCGACAGGTTGCGCCGCAGGCCGCCGCCGATCTCGCCGAGGATGAACTGAAGCCTCACAGCCGGCCCTCCCCTGCCTGGTCGCCGGCGTCCGCAGCGTCATCGCGGCCGCTGGCGTCCTTGAGCCTTCGGGACTGGCCGACCACGGGCATCATCGATGTGTAGAGGGCCCGGGCTTCGTCGCGGATGACTTTGCCGTTCTTGAGCTCCACAACGCGCTTGCGCATCTCGTTGACGATGTCGTCGTCGTGCGTGGCCATGACCACGGTGGTGCCGTTCTGGTTGATCTTGTCCAGCACGCCCATGATGCCCATGGACGTGGTGGGGTCCAGGTTGCCGGTGGGCTCGTCAGCCAGCAGGATGCCGGGGCGGTTGACCACGGCGCGGGCGATGGCCACGCGCTGCTGCTCACCGCCGGAGAGCTCGTGGGGCATGCGCTTCTCTTTGCCCTCGAGGCCCACCGTCTTGAGCACCTCCGGCACGGTGTCGCGGATGACGCTGCGGCTCTTGCCGATGACCTGCATGGCGAAGGCGACGTTGGCGAAGACGTTTTTCTGCGGCAGCAGGCGGAAGTCCTGGAAGACCACGCCGATTCCGCGGCGCAGGCGGGGCACGCGCCAGCTGGAGATGTTGGCTACGTTCTGGCCGGCGACGTAGACAGTGCCGGACGTGGCGCGGTCTTCCTTGAGCACCAGGCGCAGGAACGTGGACTTGCCTGATCCTGACGCGCCGACGAGGAAGGCGAATTCACCACGGTCAATTTCAAGGCTGACAGAATCCAGGGCGGGCCTGGCTTTCTGGTCGTAGACCTTGGTGACATTTTCGAAACGGATCATGACCCTAAAACCCTGCAGGACACGGCTTTAAGGGCATGGTCTGCAACCGGTGCGGGGGCTTTCGCTAGGGGGAAGTAGAGCTCCGGCCTCTCGACTATACGCACGGGCTGCCATGCTCAGGCGGGAGTCAGAGGGGCGTGTCGCGGGATTGGGCCCGATGCCGCTGCCGGCTAGCGTTCGGCGTTGCGGTTGTCAGTGCGCCAGCGGATGCCGGCTTCGATGAAGTCGTCAATGGCGCCGTCCAGCACGGCGGTGGTGTTTCCCACCTCGTGCTCGGTCCGGAGGTCCTTGACCATCTGGTACGGGTTCAGGACGTAGGAGCGCATCTGGTCGCCCCAGGACGCCTTGACGTCGCCGGCCAGGGCCTTCTTCTCCGCGTCTTCCTGTTCCTTCTTGAGCAGCAGGAGCCTCGACTGGAGCACCCGCATCGCGGCGGCGCGGTTCTGCAGCTGCGACTTCTCGTTCTGCATGGACACCACTGTGCCGGTGGGGATGTGCGTCAGGCGGACGGCGGAGTCGGTGGTGTTGACCGACTGGCCGCCGGGGCCGGACGAGCGGAAGACGTCCACACGGATTTCGTTGTCCGGGATGTCAATGGAGTCGGTCTGCTCGATGAGCGGAATGACTTCCACGGCGGCGAAGGACGTCTGCCGGCGCCCCTGGTTGTCGAACGGGCTGATCCTGACCAGCCGGTGTGTTCCGGCTTCCACGCTGAGCGTGCCGAAAGCGTACGGCGCATTGACCTCGAAGGTGGCGGACTTGAGGCCCGCCTCCTCCGCGTAGGAGGTGTCCATGACGGTGGTGGGGTAACCATGGCGCTCCGCCCACCGCAGGTACATGCGCAGCAGCATCTCGGCGAAGTCCGCGGCATCGACGCCGCCGGCGCCGGAGCGGATGGTGACCACGGCCTCGCGCTCGTCGTACTCGCCGGAGAGCAGGGTGACGACCTCAAGGTCCTTCAGCGACTTGCGGATGGACTCCAGCTCGGTCTCCGCCTCCCCCATGGAGTCGGCGTCGTCCTCGTCCTGGCCCAGTTCCACCAGCACCTCAAGGTCATCGATGCGGGCAGCCAGGGTGTTCAGGCGCTCCAGCTCGGACTGGCGGTGCGACAGCCGCGAAGTGATGACCTGCGCAGCCGCAGGGTCATCCCAGAGGTTCGGCTCGCCGGCACGCTCGCTCAGTTCTGCGATCTCTTCCTTGAGCGCCTCGACATCGGTGACCTTTTCGATGGAGGTATAGGTGCCGCGCAGTGCGCGGATTTCTGCAGCAAAATCAATTTGAGCCATGGTTGTTTAAGCGTACGCTATCCGCCCTGAACGGCCGGACTGTGGCTGGGCGCCGGGTGTCGGCGGGACCGGCGTCCGGCTTAACGGGTCAGCCGCGAGCGTGCGGTGGACGAGGCTGCGATGGTGATGCCGTTCGGGATGAGGAAGTTGACCACCGGCGGGTGCACGGTGGCACTGAGAACGACGACAGCGGTGGAGCCGTCGGGAGTCCCCGTCCCGCCCGCGACAGCCAGCCCGTCGACCCGGCCAAAGGCGCCGTTGCGGCTGAGATAGTCGGCGGCGACGTTCCGGACCCTGTCACCGTTCAGCAGCGCCGATGGAGTGCCGCCGGCCGTTTCGACCTGGCCGAGGGTGTAGGAGTCGGCGGCGGCCACGGAGGCGCCGTCCGCGAGCGACAGGAGTTTCTTGTGCTCGATGTACACGCTGGACGCGGCCATGACCACGGTACTGACCAGGAGGGCCAGCATGACGAATCCGATGATGAGGACCGTCATTTGCCCGTCCTCATCACGGCCCGTCCGCTCGGATCCGGCGGGGGTGCGGCCTGCAGGAGGTGGGGTCAACGGAACCTGCCCACAACCTGGGTGGCCGAAGCGCTCAGCTGGCTGGCGTTGAGCCGAAGCGCTTCCCCGAAGGGCACGAAAGGCAGAGGCACGGTGAGCCGTACGGTGACGGTGACCGCGGAGCCCGCCGCCATGCAGTCGCCGGAGTCACAGCTGATTTCGACGCTGGCGTTCCCCGTGGGATGGCCATAATCGGCCAGGGCAACCATGGTGGCCTGCTCTGCTGCCGCCCGGCCCGACGATGCATCGGCCTGGGTTACGAAGACCTTGGCCGCCTGGTCCGCGGCTCCCACCACCGCGAAGGAGCCACCCTGGATCTGGCCAACCGTGATGATGAAGTAGACCACGGGGACCATGAGGAGCAGCCCAAGGAACGTGAACTCCACGACCGCACTCCCCCGCTGCCCGTCGCCGCTCCCTGTCTCAGGGGGGCAGGCTGTCTCAGGGACGCAGGCGCCGTGCGTGCCGCGGGCACCGAGGGGGCCGCGGGCACCGAGGGGGCCGCGGCTCCCCTCGCTGTCGAGGCACAGCGCCTCGCAGAGCCTGCCCGCAACGCTGCTGGTGAGGCACCGCGGATTGCGGTCAGCCGGTGATCGCGGCATGTCCGGTGACCTCCAGCCCTTCGCGCGGACCGATCAGACCGATGACCGGCAAGGGCGCCCTGACCGTCACTTCCAGCGTCCGCAGCCCTTGGAACGTGACTTCGCGCGTTTCGATGTCGCGGGCAAAGTCGGCGCTGAGCGCCGTGCCGATGAGTTCGCCGGTGCGGCGCCGGGCGTCGTCGGCACTGCGGTCAGCCAGGGTCCCGTACCGGGCGCCGGACGCCGCGGCGTCGATGAGTGTGTTCCTGACGTGCAGGATGAGGGCGAGCTGAATGATGGACACAAAAAAGATGGTCAGCAAAGCGCCCACGAGCACGAAGTCGACCACAGCAGCACCGCGCTCGCGCCCGGAGGTGTCCGCGCCGGTCCCGTCCACGGGCTACTTTCCGACCGTGTCCATAGCTTGGTTGAACATGGCTTCGAGGGCAGGACCGGCCAGGGCCAGCAGCGCGGCAACAAGCACCGCCGACATGAGGGTGATCATGACCCATCCGGGCACATCTCCGCGCTCAGGATCGTCCTCGAATGCCGCAGTCTTCCGGGGGCGCGGGACCGCAGCCAAGTAGTGGCCGATCAGCGCCGCCATTGCGGCGACAAGTGCAAGTCCGTGCCTGGCCATGAATGTCATGTGCTTCCCTTTTCTCCGAGTTGTTTATTTTGTTTGTTGGGGCCCTGCCGGCGGTGCCGGAACAGCGGCGTCAAAAATTGAGGCTAAGTGCCGCTATTCCGGGGAACACGGCGAACACCACTGTCAGGGGCAGCACGCCGAAGACAAGCGGCACCATCATTGCGATTTCCTTCTTGCCGGCGGACTCCATCAGCTCGCGCTTGGCCGTATCGCGGACGTCCTGGGCCTGGGCCCTCAGGACTTCGGCCAGCGGCGTTCCACGCTCCACCGCCACGATGATGCCATCGACAAAGCGGATGAGCGGTCCCAGATCCGTGCGGGCGGAAAACTCCTGCAGCGCCTCCACCAGGGGCTTTCCCGCCCGGGTTTCTGCCAGGACCCGGCTGAATTCCTTGGAGAGCTCGCCCCGGGCCGTCCTGCACACGCGGTCGAGGGCGCCGGTGGCGCTTTCTCCTGCGCCCACCGCGAGCGCAATCATTTCGGCCAGGCTCGGGAATTCGGCCAGCATCCGGTCCTCCCGCCGCCTGATCTGCACGCCCAGCCAGTAGTCACGGAAGAGGAAGCCTCCGATACCGCTGCCGACTGAGACCGCCACGGCCAGGACGGGACTGAACCTCCCGGTCAGGGCTGCGAGCACGATAACGCTGACGGCAGCGATGAACGCGCAGAGAGCCCAAAAGAGCTGCTGGGCCCGGAAGTCCAGAGGAGACTTATCGATGCGCGCCTGGGCGAGCCTGCGGCTGAGTGCTGTGGAGCCGAGGTTGAACCGGGCCAGGTTGGCAGTGGCCTCCCTGATCAGCGGACGGACTATGCGTTCGAGGGGACCAAACGGAGTGAGCACGCGTTCCTCCGCCCGCAGGAGCCTCGATTCGAGGTTTTGGGACCTCAGCTGCGGTTCGATGCGTTCCACGAAACTGACGGACCGCATGAACGGGAGCCTGACCAGGAGGAGCCAGAGACCGGCGCCGAGGAGTGTGCCGCAAACGATGGCGGCTGCTGGCACGGTGGTCACCGCAACACCCTCTCTTCCTCCGGGAGGGCTCCGATCTTCAGCATGACCGAGTAGCACACCAGCGACACCACCAGGCCTCCCAACAGCACGGCCGCCCCCATGGGGGTGTCATATGCAGCCACGGCCTCCGGACGGCTCACCAGCAGCAGCATGACAATCCACGGGGCCGCGACGGCGAGCCGCGCAGCGTTGACCGTCCACGACTGCCGCGCCTCAAGCTCGCTCCGGGTCCGGGCGCTTTCGCGCAGGAACTCGGCGAGCGTTCCGAGCAACTTGCCGAGATCGGAGCCGCCCACCTCCCGGGTAAGCCTGAGTGCCTCGATGATACGGTCGGCCACGGGGTCCGCCAGCCGTTCCTTGAGCCTGTTGAGGGCGGCGTCGAACTGGCCGCCTGAGCGGTAATCCGAGCCAAAGTCGCGGAACACGTGCCGCAGCTCCTCGGGACCCTTGTCACCCAGCTGGATCAGTGCCTCGGGCAGCGACAGCCCGGCGCGGATGGCCGATCGCAGGTGATCGACGACGTCAGGCCACACCCGGCGCAGGACGGCGGCGCGTCGCTTGGCCCGCCATTTCACCACTGCCACGGGAAGCCAGCCACCGAACAGGCCGAAGCAAATCGAAATGGGCCAGGACCTGCTCACGGCGAAGAAGGCCAATGTCGCAAAAGCACCAAGGCCCAGGCAGCTGCCGATGAGCCCGGCGGCGGTGACCTTTTCAATCCCGGCAGACAGCAGCAGGTCATGGAGACGGCTTGTCCGCGGTCCCCGCTTGGGGCGTGCGGGCTGGTCCCAGGCAGACCACCAGATGAGGAACAGCCCGGCACCCGTCAGAACCCCCAGCAGCGCGGCCATCAGCGCGGGTCCAAAAGCGCCGCGACCTCATAGCCGGCCCTCGAGAACTTTTCCTCCGCCGGCATGGTGTTGGCCGTCGGTTCCAGGAGGCCGCCGATCATCGAAAAGATCATGGAGGACTCGATGATTCCGTTCTCGACCCGTCTGCCCAGGGAGAGAATTTCCGTCACCTGCCTTCGCCCGTTCGCGAGGCGGCTGCAGTGCACCACCAAGTCGATGCACGACGCCACGGTGGGAACCACGAAGGCACTAGAGATGTTGTCACCGGCGAGCAGCGGGAGCGTACACATCTTGGTCACGGCGTCGTGCGCTGAATTCGCGTGGACGGTGCACATTCCGGGCAGCCCGCTATTAAGGGCGATCAGCATGTCGAGGCTCTCGGCTTCCCGGACCTCGCCCACCACCAGGCGGTCAGGCCGCATCCGGAGAGCCTCCTTAACCAGCCGGCGGAGCGGGATCTCTCCCTCGCCTTCCAGGTTGGGCTGCCGGCACTGCAGGCCGACAACGTCGCGCAGCGGAAACTGCAGTTCGAAGATCTCCTCAACCGTAACGACGCGCTCCCGGCTGCCTATGCTGGCTGCCAGGCAATTCAGCAGCGTGGTCTTTCCCGCCTGCGTGGCACCTGAGACCAGGATGTTGAGCCCGCTTGCGACGGCGGCACCCAGGAAGCGCCCGGACTGCGGTGTCAGGGTGCCCAGTTCCACGAGGTGGTCCAGCCGGGTCGCCTTCACAACGAACTTGCGGATATTGACGGCCCAGTGCCGCCGGGTGACATCCGGGATGACCACGTGCAGGCGGGACCCGTCGGGCAGGGCCGCATCCACGAAGGGAGATGAGATGTCCAGCCGCCGGCCGGAGCTCTTCAGCATACGCTCAACCAGGTCCCGGACCTGTTGGTCCGTCAGGCTCAGCGAGGTAAGTTCGGATTCGCCGTTCCGGGCAACGTAGATTTCCGTCGGTGCATTGATCCAGATCTCCTCGATCCCCGGATCATCCAGCAAAGGTTGGAGGGCACCGAACCCGGCCACGGCATCAAAGACATGCCGCCGTGCTGACTCCAGTGGCCCGAGCGGCGGAAGCGGACCCATGAGGGCGCGCTCGTCATAGTCGGTGACGGCCGCCTCCACGAGCCGCCTGACCTCGGCAGTCTGGTGCAACGGATCGAGTCCCCGCCGACGGATCAGCTCCCGGACTTCATCCTCGACAATGCGTACTGCATCCATGAATTCCCCCGAACGACTGCCGCCCCCAGCGGAAGCAGTACATCTGGGTTAAAGCTAAGGGATGGGCTGCGATGAATACAGAGAAAAAAGCGCAATTGTGGATAACTGAGTGCCTTTCGGACATCTCGCGCGATTCACGTTATTCGCAGCCGCAGGCCGTTTCGCTGAGGTTGGCCCACGCCGGAACAGCGCTCTGACGTGCGGAGTGCCGTGCCAGTGCCACTGCACAAGCGGATCCCCGGAACACAAAACCCCGGCGTGTCCCCTCAATGAGGCGACGCCGGGGCTACTGTGTTTGCCATACGCGCACTGCCGGGGCAGTCCCGCAGGAAAGAGTTCAGTCGTTGCCGGCGTAGCCGTAGGGGTTTGCGCTCTGCCAGCGCCAGTGGTCAGCGCACATCTGCGCCAGGTCACGGTGGGCGGACCAGCCCAGGTCCGCCAGGGCCGCCGAGGCATCGGCGTAGCTCACGGCCGCATCCCCCGGCCTCCGGGGTGCAAACTCATAAGGCACAGGATGCCCTGCAGCCGCACCGAAGGCGTCGATGACCTCCAGAACGGACGAACCACGGCCGGTCCCCAGGTTCCAGCGGAAGGAGCCCGTCTTCGTCTGCAGGTAGTTCAGCGCAGCCAGATGGCCGGCTGCAAGGTCCATGACGTGGATGTAGTCGCGGACCCCTGTGCCGTCAGGCGTGGGGTAGTCGTTGCCGAACACCATGACCTTCTCACGGCGGCCCACCGCGACCTGGGCAACGAAGGGCAGGAGGTTGTTGGGTATGCCGTGGGGGTCCTCTCCGATGCGGCCTGATTCGTGCGCGCCGACGGGGTTGAAGTAGCGCAGCAGCGCGATGCTCCACCGCGGGTCGGCCTCACTCAAGTCGGACAGGATGTCCTCGATCTGCTCTTTCGTCCGGCCATAGGGGTTCGTTGCATCCAGCGGGGACTTCTCGATCAGGGGAACATGCTCCGAGGCTCCGTAGACGGTGGCCGACGAGCTGAAGACCAGCCGCCGGACACCAGCCTTCTCCATGCTCTCAAGGAGGTTGAGCGTGCCCCCGACATTGTTCTTGTAGTACCAGAGAGGCTTCGCCACGGACTCGCCGACGGCCTTCAGGCCCGCGAAGTGGATAACGGCGTCGAATCCGCCCTCCGCGAAGACTTCGTCGACAGCCTCAGCGTCGAGCAGGTCGGCCTCGCGGAACTCCACCTTCTTGCCGGCGAGCTCTTCAACACGGCGGACTGCCTCGATGTTCGAGTTCATGAGGTTGTCCAGCACGACGACGTCGTGTCCGTCCTCGAGCAGGCAAAGGGCCGTGTGTGATCCGATGTAGCCGGCGCCGCCGGTAACCAAAACCTTCATGGGCCTTATTTTATGCGGGGTTCCGGCGGCGCCGTTAACTAAGACGCACGTCCCGGTCCGCGCCTGACGCACAGGACGCAGCAGCATCCCCTTTGGTTGCAGGGATCACAGAAGCATCATTAGTAACATCAGCACCTTCAGTGTTAGGATGGGCCGCCTACATCGCCGCCGGCGTGATGGGACTCAAGACGGCGAAGACGTCAGCCACAAGCCGGCTCTCTGCCCGGAATTTGAAGGCTACGGAGTATCACATGAATTGTTCCCCGAATAGCAAAATCTCCGCGGCTCTCGCCTTGAAGGCAAGGCGCGTTGCCCTCTTGAGCGGCACAGCCCTCCTCTCCACGTTGCTCTGCCTTGGCAGCGGGCTTCCCGTGCAGGCGGCCCCCGCCTCACCGACGCCTCCGCCCTCTCCCGAGGTGCCGGCTTCGACCGCGCCGGCCTCACCCTCAACTGCCGCCACGGAGCCCGAACCGCGCCAGATCGACATGGCTTCCCTGCGCGCCGAGATCGGAAAAGACGGCGCCTACCTCGGGCAGGGGGTCAAGCGCCGGGCCGCGACGTTCGCAAAGCAGTCCACCGCATCGTCCGTGAACGCGATCTCCACCGAGGCAGCAAACACCTGGATGGCACCTGGCGTGCAGGGCCTGGACGTCAGCAGCCATCAGGCCACCGTCAACTGGGCGGCGCAATACAGCATGGGTGCGCGCTTTGCATACGTCAAGGCTACGGAAGGGACGACGTACACGAACGAGTCCTTCGGTTCCCAGTACGGCGGAGCACTGGCGTCCGGAATGATCCGCGGCGCCTACCATTTCGCCCTGCCTGGTGTTTCAACGGCATCGGCACAGGCCGACTTCTTCGTCAATAACGGCGGTGGCTGGAGCGGTGATGGCAAGACCATGCCCCCGCTTCTCGATATCGAGTACAACCCCTACCCTTCGCTGGGAAACACCTGCTACAACATGAGCCAGGGCGCGATGGTCAACTGGATCGCCGCCTTCTCCAACAGGGTCCTTGCCCGGACCGGGCGGCTTCCCATGATCTACACGACCACCGACTGGTGGACCCAGTGCACCGGCAATTCTGGCGCCTTCAGCAACCAACCTCTCCATCTGGCTTCCTACTCGCGGTACGTGGGATCGATGCCCAATGGCTGGGGCACCTACAGCGTTTGGCAGTACAGTTCCACCGGGCCTTTCGCAGGCGACTCCAACGCCTGGAACGGGGATCTTGCCAGCCTCCGGAAGTTCGCTTCCACGGCAGATGGCACCGTCCCAACACCGTCCATCACCTCTCTGGGCGACGTGGTGGCGGCGGACTCCGCCGGTGTCCTGTGGGACTATCCGGCAACGGGAAGCGGGACATTTCGCGCCCGGAGGCAGATCGGCGTTGAATGGACCGGGCTGCGGTCCATCAACGCCATCGACTGGAACGCCGACGGTGTCCTGGACCTGGTGGCACAATGGAAAACGGGGCGGGTCAACGTTTATCTGGGGATCGCCAGCGGCGGGTTTGCGACGGGACCGGTCCTCGCTGCCTCCGGCTGGGGCAACTACCAGCTGACCATAGGCTATTGGTTCAACAGCAGCTATTATCCCCGGATCATCAGCCGAGACGATTCCGGTGTCCTGCGGCTGTGGAACAACACGTCCGGCGCTGGTGTCAGCGGAGGAACGGCAGTCAGCCAAGGCTGGGGCGGCATTAACCTGACCATGATCGATTTCGACGGCGACGGCAGCCAGGACATCCTGGCCCAGAACCCTGCCGGGGCGATGCTGCTGTACCGGACGAACGGCGCCGGCTCATTCATTTCCGAACCCCGCAAGACCATTGGCAGCGGCTGGAACGGCATGACGAGCGTCACTGTTACAACGAATTTCAAGGGGACCGGAACCAACGGCCTGATGGCCCGCAACACCGCCGGACAGCTTTACTACTACCCGGTGCCCGGCACCTCGACATGGGGCCCGGTCACGTCCATAGGTACTGGCTGGGCCGGCTACCTTATTGCCGGCGGCGAAGCGATCAACGCCGCTCCGGCCCCGGCTCCCCCCGCAGTAGCTACGCCTTCGATCACCTCGGCCTCCGACGTCGTCACCGTTGATGCCGCAGGCAACCTCTACCGGCGAAGCTCGGGAGCCGGAACGCTGGGAACCGCCAGCAAACTCGGCGCCGGTTTTACCGGGCTGACGTCCGTTCACGTCGTTGACTGGAACGGTGACGACATACAGGACCTGGCAACGTTGAACACAGCCGGGCAGCTGGGCGTACAGCTTGGACTGGCGGCCGGAGGATTTGCCGCAAGGACTGTCCTGGCGTCCGGACTTGGCGGAGCAGATCTCACGTTCGGGCCATGGCTCAAGGCCTCAAAGTATCCGGGCCTTGTCATCCGCACCGCCGACGGCACGCTCCAGTTCCGCGCGAACCCCTCGGGAGGCGCCCTCGCAGCTGCAACCACCCTGGGCTCAGGTTTCGCGCGAACGGACGTCTCCATGACAGACGCGGACGGTGATGGCAACCAGGACGTTGTGGCAATCGATTACCTGGGCCGGATGACGCTGTACCGTTCCGGCGGGACGGGCACATTCATCGCCGAAGCCCGCCAGCTCCTGGCGACGGGATGGAACACGAAAAACAGCATCAGCCCTATCAAGGGCTTTGCCTCCGCCGGTTCCAATGGCCTGCTTGCCCGTGACAGGACGGGTGAACTGGGCTACTACCCGCTGGCTGCGGGTACCCTGGGCGCCAAGTCAGTGCTGCCGTCCGGCTGGAACGGGCTCCTCATCGCGGGAAGCGGGCTCCTCACCCCCGAACTGGCGATCACCAGTCGCGCAGATGTACTGACAGTCGACGGCGCGGGCGGACTCTGGAACCGTCCGGCCCGCAATTCATCCTTCGGGAACGCTTACCAGGTTGGCGTTGGCTGGTCCGGCATGAAGTCGCTGAATGTCGTGGACTGGAACGGTGATGGAGTGACCGATGTCCTCGCGCAAAGGTCCAGCGGCGCACTGAGCCTTTTCCCGGGTTCAGCATCCGGTGGCTTCGGTGCCGCCGTCACGGTCGCACCGTCTGGCTTTGGCCAGACTACCTTGGTGGCCGGCAAATGGGTTTCCGGGTCCCGGTACCCGGGATTGGTCGGGTACGGCGCTGACGGGGCGCTGAATTACTGGGCGAACCCGGCGGGAGGAACCGTTGCCGCCCCTGTCCGTATCGGGGCCGGCTGGTCCGGCCTCAAGCTGGCCATGATCGACTTTGATTCGGACGGAAAGCAGGACCTGCTCGCCGTCAACTCCACCGGCGCCATGAAGCTCTACCGCTCAACAGGCGCCGCCAGGTTCATTACGGAGACCAGGCCGACTGTCGGAACGGGTTGGCAGGCGTTCCGACAGTTCTCGGCGGCCCAGGGATTTGCTGGTTCGGCCAGCAAGGGCATGATGGCGCTACAGTCCACCGGGCAGTTGCGCTACTACCCCGTGGCGGCCGGAAGCCGGTGGGGCGCCGCCTTCAATGCCGGATCTTTGGGGACCGCACCGACCGTCTCATACTCGTCGGCTGCAGGTTAGAATCCTCTGCGCCAAAGGACGGCGGCCTCTTCGGTGATCATCGGGGAGGCCGCCTTCCTTTGTTTTTCTCCTCGGCTGAGCCGCTCCCCGGTCAGGCTCTTGCGGTCTGGCTCGTCACGATGTCCTCCACGGCCTGCTGCCATGCCAAGACCTGGGTCTCGGCGGAGAGTGGACGGGCTGCTGCGTCCGCAGCCCGCTTCCACTGCGAAATCTTCTCGGGCGTCAGCCCGTGCAGGGCGGCCCGCAGCGATTCCGCCGAGAAATCAGTGGTCACCGCCCCCAAGCCATATTGCTCCACGAGGGACACCATCGCCGGCGACGGGCCCACGATGAGGCCGATGCGGGCTTGGACGGCTTCGAAGAACTTGTTCGGCAAGGCATTTTTGAGGTTGAAGTTCGTGGGCGGAAGGAAGACCAGGGAAACGTCGTACTCGCTAAGGGTGGAAACGAGCTGGCTGTAGGGCACCGGCTCACGGAACCGAATGGCGGGCACCGAGGCAGCCTTGTCCTTCAGCTCAGCCACATAGTCCGGTTCGTTGGGCATCACGATCATGTCCAGCGTCAGCCAATCCGGGGCGTCACGCATCGCGTCAATGAAGTTTTCGAGCTTGCGGTAGCGCTGGCCCGCAGCGCTATGGATGAGGCGGACCGGACTTCCCACGGCACGGACGTCGCGTTCGGAGTAGGGGGCCGCATTGGTTACCACGCCCGCCGCTACACCATAGTCCTTGGTGTACTCGTCCGCAATTCCCTGGGATACGGTGGTGACCGATTCGGCCAAGGGAAGGTATCGCCGGCATAGCCAGCGCATGAACGGTGCCACGAACAGCCGCCACTTGAGGTCATCCTCTTTTTCACGGGGGGCGAATTCATGCAGGTCGGCGTGTACGCCCAGCCGTGGCTGGAGCTCCAGTGCCAGCGGAAGCGTGTTCAGGTCGTTGGCGAGAATAACGTCAAATTCGCCGCGCGGAAGGATGCCCCGCGCAGCCGAGACCGCAGTCAGCCCGTTGTAGACGCGCGGGTAGCGGCGCGTGACCAGGCCCAGCTTGTCAGAAGGCCACCCGCGGGAATCGGCGGGCAGCGCGAAATGGTTGTCCACGCCGTCCGGGGCATCGCCGTAGCCGCACGTTGACACGCGGTACTTGCCCTTGAACAACTCAACCTGCTTGAGGACCCTGGGATCCGATCGAATGGGTGAAAAGGTCAGGATCAACAGCGAGGGCAGCTCAGTCATATGAGCCATTATCCCAGACACCTGTGGTGGAAAGTGGCCTGAGGGACATGCCCGTGCCACGGGCGGCACGGCAAGGAGCCCCCGACTGGCCTAGAAAATGCTCCGCAGCACGGGAACCTTGCGGGCACCGGCCGAGACGGCGAAGCTTCCCACGAGTGTGGCCGCGTAGGCGAGCCCCATAGCCTTGATAGACATCCCGGAGGCCACCGCCGGGAACTGCAGCCGGATGGCTTCGAAAATGACCAGATGTACGAGGAAGACGCCGAACGTTGCGTTCGAGAGTACCGTCAGCGGCGTTCCGGCCCGCTTTACCCTTAGGCGGGAAGCCAGCGACAGAGCCACGACAAATACGCCTAGCGCCGCCAGGGCGACGCCGATTCCGAGGTAGGAGACGGAAACGACGGCATCCAGAAGGCGGAATTCTCCCTTGTTGCCGTAGTGCCAGACCGTTCCGGCGATGATAACGGCAGTTCCGATGGCGGTCACTGTCAGCTTCGTCCCGGTGAGGCGGACGTTCCGCAGCGCGTATCCAGCCAGGAAGTAGCCCACGTAGGGCATCCAGTGCGTCAGGAAGTTGAGTCGGACGGGACTCGCGACGCCGAAAAGGCCAAGTACACCGGGAAACATGTAGAAGAGCAGCGACGCGGCGAGAAAAGCCGCGGCCGCCTTCACGGCCCGGGACTGGCCGCCTCCGCGCAGGAACCCGGCGAGCACCGGGGCCACCGCGTACAGCCCGGCGATAAGCCAGAGAAAGTACAGCTGCGTGAACACCGAGCCGTCGACCAGCAGTTGGAGTGTCCGCTGCGGGGTCAGGTCCTCGCCCCGCATCCACAACCGTACTCCGACGAGATAAATAAGATTCCAGGCGACGACGGCGGGAACCAGCCGCATTGCCCGGCGCCGGTAGAACAAGCCCGGCTGTTCCGCCGCCATCCTTGAGCCTAGGATGAGCGCCCCCGAGATCATGACGAAGACGGGAACAACCCAGATCCAGCTCACGTCCAGCACTACGGCGATCCACCATGGCCGGCTCTCGCGTGGTGCCCGGCCAAGCACGTAGCCGAAGACGTGGATCGCGACCACTCCGCAGATGCTCCCGATCCGGAGAATGTCCAGACCGTATTCGCGCGTGGGCGCGGTTTCCGGAGCCGGAGCTGCAGTCCGGGTCCCGCCGGACACAATGGGCATTACTGCCCTCCGTGCGCCGGCGGGGTCAGGCGCCGGTCCGGCTCCGCTTCCTTGGTCTCAAGGGGCTCGTCGCGCGTGGGCGGTGGTGTCTCATCCAGGGCGATTCTGCGGGAAAGTTTCGTCAGGGTGGATTCCATGTGGCGGAAACGCTGGTAGGTCGTGGCCATGAAGACCATGAAACTCACGATGAGGCCGTAGAGCACCAGGTCGGTTCCGCGGCCGATGCCGAGCAGCCGGGCCACACGGGTCAACAACTCCGGGAAGAAGATGGAGAGCGCCGCCACACAGGCAAAAAGAACCAGCATGATCCGGCGGATGGCAAGGTGCCTGGCATTGGAGCCGCCGCGCATCAGTGCCAACGACACGATGATGACGGCAACGACGAGGGCTACCTGGACAATGATCTGCACAATTTCACCTAAAGAAGAGGTCAGCGACGATATTGACCGAGTTCAACAACGACTGGCCTTTGGATTTTGAATAGTCCGTGTAAATGATCTCCACCGGGTGCTCGACCCAGCGCGGGTTCATCTCCGCTAGCTGATGGATAAGTTCGGAGGCGTGGGCCATCCGGTTCTGCTGCAGATGGATGTTCCGGGCGACGTTCGGGCTGAACGCGCGAAGGCCATTGTGGGCGTCCGTCAGGGCCATACCCGTGGACATCCGGGACTGCACCGCAGCCGTCCGCAGGACCAGCCGCTTCAGTGGCGAGAGCTTGGTGCGGTCATCGAGGAACCGGGAACCCAGGACAACGTCCGCCTCCCCGGAGCGGATGCGGTCGGCCATGGCCAGCGCGTCAACGACGCGGTGTTGGCCGTCGGCGTCGAAAGTAACGATGCAGTCCAGCTGCGGATCCTGCAGCGAATACTCGATTCCTGTCTGCAGCGCCGCCCCCTGGCCCAGGTTTACCGGGTGTTGGACAACTACGGCGCCGGCCTGGCGGGCGATGTCCTGCGAGCCGTCGGTGCTGCCGTCATCAACACAAACAACGTGCGGAAATTCCTTCCGCAGCCCCTCGATGACGGTACCGACGACGGACGCTTCGTTGTACATGGGTATGACTATCCAGGTTCGACTCACCCGTCAAGTATTCCACAGGCGACATGCCATGGACTCATCGGCGGGGCCTGATGGACGATCACTTCCGCAGTGTCTCCCGAAGCGCATGCAGCATGGCGATGGGACCGTGCACCAGCCCGGCACCTGTTTTGTTGCGCAACTGCCAGACGGAGCGGTCGGCGGTGAGGTCAGCCGCCACAACGACGTCGGAACGCCGGAACTTCTCCTGAAGGTCCGCGCGGCCGGCGAGGGTCCGTGCGAGGCTTCGGGATTCGAAGTTGTCCCGAAGAAGCCGTCCGGCAACACCAACGGGGCCCGGCTTGCCTGCGGCGGCTGACACCAGGGAGCCGAGCCTGCCGCCGCGGGGCTTGGCCAGCGGCACTACCGTCAGGCGGTCGTCCCCGGCCGTGACGGTCGCGTCACCGTTGTGTGCGTAGACGGCCGTCCCTGTCATCTGGCCGGCCTGCTGCCCCACCGCGCCGACGGCACGGCTCCACAGATCATCAATGACGGCCTGCGGGTGGCTGCTGCGCCCGACGACGATACTCACGTGCAGCGGCTTGGCGGAAGTCATGCCTGGCTCCTTTCTTCGGTGGCCGGCTGCGGAGTGGCCGCACCATGCCCTGCGATACCACGCAGCTCGGCGATAACCGGCTCCAGGATCGTACTGCGGAGGAACTGCTGGCCGTAGGCCCAGGCAGCGGCCCAGCGCTTTTCGTCCGGCTCCCGCAA
Organism: Arthrobacter sp. NPDC058097; assembly: GCF_042884885.1. Classification (NCBI taxonomy): domain Bacteria; kingdom Bacillati; phylum Actinomycetota; class Actinomycetes; order Micrococcales; family Micrococcaceae; genus Arthrobacter; species Arthrobacter sp. NPDC058097. Next base: position 319,927 of record NZ_JBHVSZ010000002.1, on the reverse strand, counting down.
GGCCTCGGCGCAATCACGCAGCGCATTGGCTATCCCCTCAGGGGTGAGTTCCTTCGCCGGGAACCACAGTGGGTAGTCCCGGAGGAGGTCCGTGGCTGCGTTCTCCATGTCGTGCACGGAAACGATCGGCAGTCCGGTGGCCAAGTACTCAGTGGTCTTGCCGCCAGTCACGTATTTGCCGCTGGACAGCAGGAGAATCAGGGCGTCCATGCTTCCGTAGAACCCGGCGACGTCACGTTTGGAGATCGGCCCGTCGTAGCGGAGGCCATTCTGCCGCCCGGCCCCAAAGATCTCGAGAATCTCAGCGCCTGCTGCTCCGGATGCGCTCAGCTTCCCGCGGAACACTGCCTCGGCCTCCGGGCTGTCCGGACCGAAGGCGGCGCTCCAGCCGTCCAAGAATTCCTGCAGCGGCATGTTCACGTACTGCAGCGTGCCGAGGTAACCAAAGCTGGGGCGTTGCGCGGGCTGCACAGCCGGCCTGGCGTGGCCGGGCTGGGGATCGAAGCCGTTGGCCACCACCCGCATCAGGTGGGCCGACTCCGGGTAGCGGCGGGCATATTCGTCCCTGATCTGGCTGTTCACAAACCAGACCTGGGCGGCATCGTTCAGGTACTCGGCTTCGCGCTTCCCCACGGCGCTGTCCGGGGTAAAGTCCTCGGCCCCGGAAATGGTGTTGAAAGCCCACGCGTCGCGGTAATCCATGACGTACGGGACGCCTTCAAGTGCCCGGGCAACCCCAAATGCCACGTACGGGCTGGCCGAGGCCATGACCAGGTCGACGGGCTTCTCCGCGTGGACGCTTCGGGCGGCCTCGCTGGCGGGCTTCAGCCACGCCCCGTGGAAGTCCTCGGGGAAATTCCGCCGGCTGCGGCGGCGCAGGGCATCCTTCCAGAGGTAGGGAGCCTCAATCCTGAACCGCGAGTACCGGCGCACGTCTCCCTTGGCCGGTTCCTCCGCGCCGCCGTCGTCCACTGCGACAACCCGGATGGCCGGGTGGACCGATTCCGCCAGCTTCTCATCCACGCCCGAAATCTGGGACCAGACCTGCGGGTCGACTGTGAGGACCGTGACATCCCATCCGTCCTCGGCGAACGCATTGGCCACCGCCGTGCAGCGGTAAACGGATGATGCGGTACTGGGGGGAAAGGCAAAAGCGATAAAGAGCAGGTGGGGCTTGTTCACTTTGTGGCTCCTAAGACCTTGGCGTAGCCTGCCTCCAACCTAGGGAGAAGTGTGGACGCACCGTGGAACTGCGACACGTATGAGGGACCACCCAGCTTTTGGGAGAGCGCCTCCGGGTCGTCCAGGCTGTCACGCACAGCCTGAGCAATCTCCGCGCGGGCAACACTGACCATTGCCTGATCATCCGGGTAACCGGGAAAAGGGTCGGCGAAAACCAGCGGAACTCCTATTCCCATGGCTTGCAGTTCGCTCACTCCCAGGATCCCCGTCGCCTGCCCGACGGCTACATGTGCAGTGGCGAGTTCCTGCAGGAAGAGGACTTTGGACATCCTGGGCATGAGATCGATGCCGAGTGCTGCAGCCTCCGGCGCGCGGTCCCCCCAGTCAAGCCCGACGACGTCCACGTCACCGGAGGCACCAACTGTGGATATCACGTCGGCGGCAGCCTGAAGCAGGGCATCGCCGCCTTTGGAGGCGTCCCATCGAGACGGGAAAAAGACCTTGGGTTTTGCCGCAGGAGCCCAGGCGGGAAGTTCTGCCATATCCAACGGGGCGGGAAGATACTCGGCATCCGGCCGAGCCCGCTCGGCCTTCTCACGCAGGTCCGGAGTCGTGTACCAGACCTGCCCGGCCCGATCGATGTCTTCTTTGATCACCGCGTGGTGTTGGTCCTGCCAGTAGTTCTCCCGGATGTCAGTGCCATGAAGAGTCAGGGCATAAGGGCGGGAAAAAGTCCCACGCGCCCACTTTGCCCGCCCACCCATGTTCACGTGCCATACCTCGGTCCGAGGGAAAGCCGCGGCCTGCTCCATGCGGAACCGGTAATAGGCTACTTTCGTCCCGCCGCGGGTCCAGGGACCTTGAATGATCCGCCAGGGTTTGTTCTGCCGCCGTGCCTCACCCACAAACGTCTTTCCAACGTCGGCACAGTCAAACAGCTGGGTCACACGGATTTGGTGGGTCATGACCTTATCCTCTCATTGAGATCAGGGGTGGCCGATTCCATCGGCCCCTGCCAAGACCCGCACCCCCGGCCGCTTCCGCGCCTCGCCCGAGGACTGACGCGTAGTATTGGAAGGGACTCTGCCCCTTCCGTTCTGGAGTATTTCTTGAGACAACTGCGCCGCACCATGCGCGAATTGCTGCCACTTCTGCCGATGAATGCGCGGAGATTCCTGCTGCTCTTCGGCGTCCTGTCAGCTGTTCTGGCTTTGCTCGACGCAGCCGCTCTCGGCGTTTTCGCACTCGTGCTTAACCAGATTCTCAAGGGTGGGGAAATGAGCCTGCCCTTGTTCGGATCCATGAGCCAGGAGTTTGGGCTGCTGTTGCTCGTCGGGTCCGCCATGGTGATGATCCTGAAGTCGGTCCTGAACATCTGGCTGCAATGGGTCTCCACCAGGAAGTTCGCCGACTACGAGCTCGAGATCGGCACGGTGCTGTTCCAGAGCTACATCCGGGCTCCGTGGACCGAACGTATGAAGCGTTCCACAGCCGAGCTGGTGCGGATGATCGACGTCGGTATTGCCAACACGGTATCGGGCGTGCTTCTCCCGGCTGTCACGTTGCCTGCAATGGCACTGACCTTTGTTTCGGTACTGGTCGTCCTGATTGGCGCGTCGTGGCAGACCGCAGTGGCCACGCTTGTCTACCTCGGCGCAATCGCTGCATTCCTCTACCTCTGGCTTTCCAAAAAGTCCTACGAGGCCGGCAAGGTGAACCGCGACGCTGCCATGCGCATGTCCACCTTGGTGTCTGAAATGCTTGCAGCGCTGAAGGAGATCACGCTCCGGGACAAGGCGGACGAGGTTGGCGGCATCGTCATGCAAAGCCGTGAAACGGCCGCACGGTCCCGTTCGAATATCCGATTCATGGGCGCGGTGCCGAAGTTCGTCATTGATATGGCGCTCATTGGCGGCTTCCTGCTGATCGGCACTGTCGGCTACCTGATCGGCGGCATCGAGACTGCGATGTCATCCGTGGCGATTTTCGGCCTGGCCGGCTTCAAGATGGTTCCTGCCCTTACCGCCATGCAGTCCCAGCTGACTGTGGTTCAGTCCACTCTTCCATACACAGAAACCGTGATGGGCGACATCAAGGATGCCGCCGAATTCCGCAAGCACGCGGAAAAACTGGGAAAGACCCCTATCCGGCACGAGCCAAAGATACTGGAACTCAAGGACGTCGAATTCACGTACCCGGGCGCCGGCCAGCCCGCCGTCCGGAACATAAACCTGCAGCTGCCCATGGGCTCTTCCATTGGCGTGGTGGGACAGTCGGGTGCTGGCAAGTCAACGCTGATCGATATCTTCCTCGGCCTGCTGACACCTTCCGCCGGAACCATGGCCCTCGACGGCGTTCCGCTCGAGGATGTACTGGCAGACTGGCGCAAACGCGTTGGCTATGTGCCACAGGAAGTCGCGATTTTCGACGGCACCGTGGCCCAGAACGTCGCCCTGACATGGGGCAGCGACATCGACGAGGACCGCGTCCGCACCGCATTGCAGCGCGCCCAGCTCCTGGAAACCATCGAGTCCCGCAAGGACGGCATCAACGGCCGGGTCGGCGAACGCGGCCTTGCCCTGTCGGGCGGCCAGCGCCAGCGCCTCGGCATAGCCCGCGCCCTGTACATGGATCCACTTGTTCTGGTGCTGGACGAGGCGACGAGCGCACTCGACACCGCCACCGAGGCGGCCGTAGCCCAGGCCATCAGTGAACTGCACGGCGAAATCACCGTCATCTCCGTGGCGCACCGGCTGTCGACTATCCGCAACAACGATCAGGTGTGCTTCATGAAGGAAGGCACCATCCTCGCCCAGGGCACGTTCGATGAGGTTGTCCGCGCGAACCCGGACTTTGCCCAGCAGGCGGCCCTTGCCGGGCTGCACTCGCCCGCCGGAGCAACCGCAGCCAACAGCTAGCGGTCGCGCCGGCCGTTAGCCGCGGCCGGCCGCGATCCTGGCATACAGCGTGGTCAGTCGCGGTACAAAGGCTGCCGCGTCGTAGCGGGGCAGCGCCCAGTCGCGGCCGCCCAGCCGTTTGGTAACAGCAACGGGGTCATCCAGGGCCGCCTCAATCTGCTCCACCACGTCCTCTTCGGTTCCCTCGAGCACGGGCGGTGTGGTCCCGTCGTCGGGCCGTGGAAGCCGGGAGCCCAGGGCGGCGAGCGGGGCACCCATGCAGAGGGCCTCGAACTCGCTGGTGGCGAAGTTGTTGGTGGCCTGGCCAATGGTCAGATGTGCCTGGGCCATGATCCGGTGGAAGTCATCCTGAGGCATCCGTTCCAGCAGGGTCACCCCGTTCCGGCGCGCGGCGTCGGCGCCGGGCCCCCAGTTCAGGCCGAGGATTTCTGCCCGGTTTCCGACGGCGGCGCTGAGCTTCCGCGCCAGCTCCAGCTGCCGCTCCACGCCCTTGTCGTCATCCCACCGCGAGACGAAAAGTATCGACGGCCGCCCGCCCGGGTGCCACGAGGGCAGTGCAGCGGCGTCCACGAGGGCAGGCAGGAACTCGGCATCGGGACGGGCACGGAGGGCGTTCTCCGCGGTGTCGTTATTCGCGAAGAAAACGTGGGCGGCCCCGTCGATCGCCTGCTGGATCTCGCCGTGGAACTGCGGATCCTTCCACTGCTTGCGGATATCCGTCCCGTGCAGCGTGAGCGCGTACGGCCGCTGCGGCATACCGCGCTCCCGGAGTAGCCGGGCGCTCGTTCCGTAGTGGACATGAACGACGTCGGCCGCGCGGAGCCGGAGCGCCCGGCGCGCAACGAAGGGCACGAACCGCGCACGGGCAAGGAACGGGTTCTTTGGAGCAGCGGTCATGGGCCGGACCTGCTCCGGCGGCAGGTAGGCCCACTCGATGCCGGCCCTCGCCGCTGCCCGGACCATGTTGCGGGCCACGAAGGCACAGTCGTTGAACTGAAGAACCCTTGGTTCGGACCTCAAGAATTTCCCTAACGTTTAGTTGTAGACAATGGGTTTTCAGGCACGTGCCAGCGCTGCCGTGTAGGCCCGGTCGAACAGCTCACCCACGGCTTCCGGTGAGAACCTCTCCCGGATGGGGCGCGCGATGTCCTCCGCGGGCACGTCCTTGAACGCGTCCCTGGCGTCCAGCACCGCCCGTCCCAGCGATTCCGGCGTCACGTCCTCCACCAGCCTGCTGTTGCCGGCATCGGCGTAGTCGCTGAAGCCTCCCACCCGGGTCGCCACCACGGCGCGGCCGGCAGCCAGGGACTCGGCCGCGGACGTGAAGAAGTTCTCCTGGGCCGTGGGAAGGAAGAAAAGGTCGGCTGCCGACAGATGTCTGGCCACCTCGGCAGGGCGGACCGACCCGGCCAGCGTGACGTGGTCTCCCAGGCCCAGTTCCGCAACACGGGACTCAACCGCCGCCCGCAGCGGCCCGTCCCCCACCCAGGTCAGATGGGCCCCGGCGCCGTGGTCCCTCAGCCAGGCGATTGTATCCACCGCTTCCAGCGGGCGCTTCCTGGCCACCAGTCCCCCGACGGCGGCCAGCCGGAGCGGATTCCCGAAAGACGCAGGGACGACGGCGCCCCGCCCCTTGACCACGCACGGCACCACCATTGCGGCGCCAGGCCGGGCAAAGCGCTGCATCTCCGCGGCCAGCTGTCCGGTCACGCCGGTGACCACATGGGGCAGCCGCAGAACCGCCCGGATTCCGGCCAGCTTTTCCCATAAGGGTGAAACACTCGCCGGGTTGACCACGCCGTTCCAGTGTTCCGTATGGACCCACGCCGGACCCCTGCCGGCAAGGGTCCGCGCCGCCCAGGGCAGCATCGTGACGAGGATGGAGGAGAACGCCATGGTGTGGACGGCGTCCGCCCAGGCCATTTCCCGCGCCAGCGTCCGTGCCGCCTGCACGAGCGTGAAGGGGCGTTTGGGGTCGGCAGCAATGCGCCGCACCGGAGTTCCCTCCCACAGGCCTGATGATTTCCCCGGCATGCCGAGCGCGGTTCCGAGCCGCACATGGACCACCCGCACGTCGTGGCCCCGGCCGCGGACCGCCTCCACGTGTTCGGCGTTGAAGGGTGCCTCGGTGGGGTTCTCGTCATGGGGATACCACGTGGCAACTACCAGGATCTTCATGTGTTCCTTTGGCGTGTCTGGAAATCTAAGCGGGCGGGCGGCCCTACACGAGGGCCGAGGCGCTCATGAAGCGGAAGGGGGCTTCCGGATGCAGCACCCTGGTGACGTCGCGGGGCACCCACGTCTGCGGGCTGACAAAGCGGCGCCGGGCCTGGGCCAGCGACTTCATCACTTCCACGTCCGATTCCTCGCGTGCAACGGCGTCGAGCAGTTTTCTGTCCGCCAGCGAGAGCGGACGGGCCGCTCGCGGAGCCGCGAACAGCAGCTTCCGCAGCTCCTGGGCCATCTCCCGCGCGTCGTCGCGGTCCCAGGTTCCGGCTTCCGCGCGCAGCAGGACATGCCCAAAGACATGCACACGGATGATCTTGGTAACGATCGCTTCCCTGGCGCGCTGCGGAAGCTCCGCAAACCAGTCAGACAGCACGAGGTCGGTGGCGAAGGCCAGGTCTTCCGTGATCGGCCGCGGAGTGTGGGTCACCCGGACGGCTGCGTCGGCATGCACCAGGTAGCGGGGCAGGCCTCGGCCGTAGCTGATTGTCGCACCGGAGAACCAGAGCCCCGCGGAAAAGGACTGGTCCTCCCCCGTGGCGTAGCGCGGCGGAAACGTGAGGCCGAGCCGCCGGACGAGTGAGAGCCGCATGAGCCCCAGCGGCGCGGTCCGGTAGGTCAGGCGGTCGGCGACCGGGTCCAGGTGGCCGCGCCGGGTACGCCGGACCACCGGGGTGCGGATCGGGCCACCCCCGGCATGCGCCATCGGGGCGATCAGGACGTCGGATCCGTCCCGTTCGGCAGCCTCCACCCACTGCGCCAGGGCGCCGGGTTCGATCGAATCATCGCTGCCCATGATGGCCACCCAGGTGCCGGTGGCTTCGGCAATGCCGTGGTTGAAAGGACCCGCCGGGCTCTTGATGCCGTCCACATAGTGCAAGAAGCGGACCAGTTCCCGGTGCTCGGGAGCCACGCGGTCCCGGATTGGTTCCACATCCGTGTTGTGGCAGACAACGTTGATCCGCAGGCGCCGCGGCGCTCCGGCCTCCGCTGCCAGGCCGCCCTCCAGCAGGGATGCAACAGCGCGCCCCACCGGCCGGTCCGGGGTGTGCACGGCAATCACCACGTCGAGCAGCACGGAGTCCTGTGTTTTGTTGTCCACCCAGTAAGGTTATCGCGGGTCCAATCAAACCTTGCCGAGGAGCACGCACACCCCATGAGCCAGAGCATCGAAGTGGTCATTCCCGTCCATGATGTAGAACGACCCTTCAAACGCGCTGTCAGCTCCGCCCTGGCGCAGGGCGCCGAGCTGTCCCGGCTGGGTGTTGAGCTCCGGGTCACAGTGGTGCTGCACAATCTCGGCGCCGCAGCCGCCGCGGTCAGCGGGGGCTCCGGAGCCGGCTCCGGGTTCGACGGCGTCACCTGGCTGACGTGCGACGACGGCGTCCCGTCCCCCGCCGGACCCCGCAACCGTGCGCTGGACGCAAGCACGGCAACGTTCCTGAGCTTCCTTGACTCGGATGACCATCTGGAAGCCGGGTCACTGGCCGCGTGGTGGAAGGCCGTCCAGCCTGCCGGCGCTTCGGTGGTCATCGCTCCGCTGCGCACGCCTGAGGGAACCATCCTGCCGGCACCCCGCATCCGGCCCTCGAAGCCGGCCGTCCTGGACCCCCTCAAGGACGGCCTCGCCTACCGGAGCGTGCCGTACGGGCTGCTCCGGCGTTCCGCCCTCACCGACGTCGGCTTCCGCTATGCGGAGGGGCTGCGGACCGGCGAGGACATCGAGGCAACCCTGAAGCTCTGGTTCCGCTCCGGCCCGGTCTGCTACCCCTACGGCGCCCCCGCCTATCACCAGACCGACGATTCCGGTGCCGGCCGTGTCACCAGCTCCCTCAGCCGCCTGGCGGACGAATTCAAATGGCTGGAACGGCTGCTCGCGTCGGAATGGCTGCGTCAAGCCCCCCTCGCTGAGCGGCGCGCCGTGGCGCTGAAGGTCCTGCGCGTCCACGGCATCGGCGCGCTGCTGCGCCGTGCCGGCGCCTCCGGCGTGCCAGACGATGCCCTGTGGAACGAGGCGGAGCGTGCGTACTGGGCCGATATCTCCTCCCGGCTGTATGCCTTTGCCGGCGGCAGCCTGCCGGAACTGAGCCGCCGGGATGCGGAACTGGCCCAGGCAGCCGCGGCGGCGGCCGACGTCCGGTCGCTGCGCACCGCCGTCGGACGCCACCGCAACGCGGGCCGCCTGGGGGACCTCGTCCCCGCGAGCCCGACGGCGATCCTGTCCCGGGACTCGGTGCTGCGGCACTACCTGACGGAACGGCTGCGTGCCCGGGCCGGCGTCTTTTCCCGGTCCTGACGGTGTGCAGGCCTCCCCGGGCGGAAATCTGCGCTGGCTGCAACTAAACTGGAGCCCATGCGAATTCTCAGCGTCGTTGGCGCACGTCCCCAGTTTGTGAAACTTGCGCCGATCGCGGCAGCCATGGAGGGCCAGGCAGAACACCTGATCGCCCACACGGGCCAGCACTATGACGAGCTCATGAGCGATGTGTTCTTCCGCGACCTCGGCATCCCCGCACCGGACTTCAACCTTGGTGTGGGCTCGGGCAAGCACGGAGCCCAGACCGGTGCCATGCTGCACGGGCTCGAAGAAATCCTGGAACAGTCGGCCCCTGACTGCGTCCTCGTTTACGGCGACACCAACTCCACCCTCGCCGCGGCCATCGCCGCCATCAAGATGCACATCCCCGTCGCGCACCTCGAGGCAGGCCTGCGGTCCTTCAACCGCCGGATGCCCGAAGAGCACAACCGCGTCCTGACCGACCACAGCGCCGACCTCCTGCTGGCCCCCACCGAGGTGGCCGTCAAGCACCTCGCCACCGAGGGCCTTGCGGAGCGGACCGTCCTGGTGGGCGACGTCATGACCGACGTCCTCTTCAAGGTCCGCGACATGCTCGACGGCGGCGACCAGCCCCTCCCGGTCGACGCGGCTCCGGGCGAATACTACGTCTGCACCATCCACCGGCCGGACAACACCGACTCCCCGGAACGCCTCTCCGCCATCGTCGGGTCCCTGGCCAGCCTGGAGAAGCCGGTCTTCCTGCTGGCCCACCCCCGGCTCGTTAACCTTGCGGCCAAGCACGGCATTGAGCTGGAGCAGGGAGCGGTGCGCGTTGCATCGCCTCTCGCCTACCCGCAGCTGGTCCACGCCGTACGGAACAGCGCCGGCGTCATCACGGACTCCGGCGGACTGCAGAAGGAAGCCTTCCTGCTCCGCACCCCGTGCACGACGATCCGCCCCGAAACCGAATGGGTGGAGACCGTGGAACTCGGCTGGAACGTGCTGGTGAGCAAGGACCTGAGCGTCCTGGCCGACACGGTGCAGCGTCCGGCCCCGGCGGCCACGGATGCCACCCCCTACGGCGACGGCCACGCCGCCGAACGCACGGTGGCAGCGTTGATTGAGGCCTTCGGAAGCTGACAACCAGCCTCAAGCAAAAGACCTCCGGAACGTGCACCCTGCGGGGTGCCTGTTCCGGAGGTCTTTTGCTTGGTGCCTGCCGCTAGCCGCAAGCCACCACTTTGAACAGCTTCGCGTTCCCTTGCTGGTCCACGAGCTTCACAGCGCCAGAGGACGCGAGGTTCTGCAGGCCAGGATACGTCCTGCTCTCCGGGTGGTTGAGGAGATACTGCGTCCCGAAGTCCAGGGCATAGGACACCCTGGTTTCCCGCACGGCGTCACAAACTGTGGGTGAAGTGTCCGCCTTCGCGAGCGACTCCGCCACGACCCGCATGCTCTTGGTCTCCCGCTGGCCCATGTGGAATTCCAGTACCTTGCGGTCCGAAAAAGCGTAGGCAAGTGCCCCGCCGTTCCACGGGTTCACCGCGATGACCGCATCCTCCGGAACTTCCGAACCGAGGCGGGCCAACAGGGCATACTCGTCGGAGGAGACAATCGAGTCCTTCGTATCCCGTTCGAAGAAGTACTGGCTGGAGGCGACGTATCCCCGGACCGGCCCTGCCTGCGTGGCCCAGCCAAGACCGAGGCAGACGGCCACGATCGCGGCGAAGCCCGCAATGCCGCGCAGACGCACCCCCGCCCGCGGCACTTTCAGCGCCAGGACACCGGCGGCTGCCTTGATGGTGTCGGCCGTGGCCAGCACGCCAAGTGCTGCCAACACCACCGCAAAGATCGGAAGGTAGGCCGCGAGCCGGTACGTGTCCTGGTACCACGTGCCCGTGAAGAACGCACGGGCCCAGCCGGCCGCGAATCCGGCGTCGACAACGTACAGGAACCCTGCGACCAGGTAGCAGCCGAGCAGCCAGAGCTGTGTGCGCCGGCGGACGATCCTGGCCACGCCGATCAGGGCCAGCACCGAGATGAGGAGCGTGGCGTCCGTCTTCATGGGCCCGTTGGCTATCACTTCGCCGATGGCACCGGGCACGGTTTGGTGCGGCGTCCAGCCGTTGTATGGCGCCGGACGGAGCTTCTGCCATGCGATCACAACGGCAACCGCGCCCGCCACCGAGGCCACCGCCACCAGGGCAAATTTCCGCGCCGAAGCCTTGGTACGGATCATCTCCCTGACGTAAAGGAAGAGCCGGGCCAGGACCACCGGAATGCTGAAGGCAAGAAGCGCGTTGACAGCGCTCATGTGGGACAGGGCCAGTCCGGGAACTGCCACCAGCAGGACAAGCCAGGCCCGCAGCGGAGGTTCACGCAGTGTCGGCGACAGCCTGCAGACGAAAATTACCGCGGCGACGCCGGCGGGCAGGGCGCTGACGGAGAGGAGGTTGGGGAACAGGGGGCCCCACACCAGCAGCAGGTAGGGGAAGGCGAGGAAGCCCGCCGACAGTACTCCTGCCGCCATCAGGCCGACCGGGCGCGGGCCGATGACAACGCGGGTCAGGAACACCACGGAAATCGGCCAGATCACTGCCGAGGCAACGAGGTTGATGACGTTGACTGACACCGGAACAGACGCACCGGTCAGCTGCGAAACGAGGGCGGCCAGCGAATGCCACACGGCAGGGTACACGGAGGACAGACCCCCGGTGCCGCCGGCCATGCTGCCGAGGTTCAGGGTGGACGCGTTACCTGTGTCAAGGATGAAGCGGACGGCGTTCAGGTGAAAGACGTTGTCGTAGCGCTGGGAGATGTTGTCCGGCTCGCCCACCAGCTGGATGACCCGGCGGGCGATTAGCAGGGCACCGACGGCAACGCCGATGGCACCGGCGGCCAGGGTCGGCCAGCCGTCGCCCTGCTGCACTGCCTGCCCCACGGCCGTCGGCGCCGGACGCTGCCACGGCCGCCGCGTCACGGCCCACGCGGCCGCGGACGCCAGGGCAGCGGTCACGAGCACGACGCCGATCCCCCACTCCACATGGACGAACGGCGCCAGCACGGCGCCGACCCCCGCAATGGACAGCGACAGCACAGGCGCCAGTCCGAGCAGGCTGGTGCGCCGGAAACCCAGGGACCAGGCAAGCGCGGCGCCGGGAAGGAGCACCACTGCCACGGCCACCAGCAGGGCCGGCAGCGAAGTCAGCCAGGACAAATTTCCTCCAAGGGTGATTACAGGTCGGGCCGCGTTCGGCAAGACCGTGGCAGCGGTGAAGCTTACGGCAGCAGTTGAAGCTTAGGGCAGTGCAGGTGTTGCGGGACTCTAGTGGCCGCGGAGCCGGCCGATCACATCGGCCACCGGGCCGTCCATGATGACCCGCCCGTGTTCCAGAAGCACTCCGCGGTCGCAGACATGGGCCACCAGATCGAGGTCGTGGCTCACCACCACCAGCGTCTTGCCGGCAGCGGCGAGTTCCTTGATCTTGGCGAGGCACTTCTTTTGGAACGGCTCGTCACCCACGGCGAGGATTTCATCGACCAGGAAGACGTCGGGGTCCGTGTGGACCGCCACCGAAAACGCCAGCCGGAGGTACATTCCCGAGGAATAGAACTTGACCTCGGTGTCGATGAACTCGCCGATCTCGGCAAACTCGACGATGGAGTCGAACTTTTCCTTGATCTGGGCCTCGGTCATCCCGAGGATCGCGCCGTTCAGGAAGACGTTGTCCCGCCCCGAAAGGTCAGGGTGGAACCCGGCGCCAACTTCAATCAGGCCGGCAACGCGGCCGCCGGTGCGTACCGTGCCGGAATCGGGGAGCATGACGCCGGAGATGTGCTTGAGCAGCGTTGACTTCCCGGAGCCGTTCAGTCCCAGCAGGGCCACCGTTTCGCCGTGTTCGACGTCGAGGGACAGGTCCCGGAGGGCATGGAACTTCTTCGACAGGTCACCTTTGCGGCCCCGCAGGAGCCACACGAGGGCTTCCTTGAGTGACCGGGTGTGCCGCAGGACGAACTGCTTGTTGATGTTGCGGATTTCAATTGCGGTGGTCAAGACTCACAGCTCCTGTGCGAAGCGGCCCTCGAGCCGCCGGAAAGTCCACTGGCCGAGGAAAAGGATGGCAAGCGAGACCAGCAGTCCCACGGGAACCCACACGGTGACCAGATTCGGCGGGCTTCCCTCTGCCCCTGCCGTCGTGGGCAGCCAGAAGGCATGGTGGAAACACTCCACCGCGATCGTGATCGGGTTGAGCTGGTAAACCGCGAACCACGTTTCGCCCGCCTTGTTCAGGACCATCCGCCAGGAGTACAGGACCGGGGCCACCCAGGTGGCAATCAGCAAAATCAGGTCGACCAGGTTCTCTGAATCGCGGAAGTACACGTTGACCGAGCCGAAGAAGAGGCCCAGACCGGTGGCAAGCAGCGCAATCATGACAAAGCCGGCGACAGCGGTGACCGCCTCCAGCGGGCCCGGACGCCAGCCGGTGAAGAGACAGGCCACCACCAGGACGAACAGCTGCGGAAAGAAATGGACCGCCGAGACCCACACCGAGGACACCGGGAACAGTTCCCTCGGCAGGTAGATCTTGTTGATCAGCCCGCTGTTGTTGACGATCGACCGTGTGGCCGTGCTCAGGGACTCCGTGAAGAAGTTGACCAGGATGATCCCGGAAAACAGGTAGACCGCGTAGTTGGGCAGTCCTCCCCTGTTGGTCGGGCTTTGCTCCAGTCCCAGGAAAACACCCAGGGCAATGTAGAAGGCAATGAACTGGACCCCGGGCTTAACGTAAGTCCACAGCAGTCCGAGGACCGAGCCCCGGTACCTGATCCTGAGCTCCTTGCGGACAAGGAGCTTCAGGAGGAACCGGGAACGGAACACGTCAACGAGCCCGTTCCCGGTCCCCGGCGCCACCAGTGCCCGGCCGGAGTCCTGTTGGGTAGGAGAGGTGCGTCCGTTTGTCACTGACCGGGCTTCTGCTGCTCAGCCTCGGAGCCGGAGTTGGCCGCGAAGGTCTTGCGCCAGGCATCCGGAGACGTGAAATTGGGCAGTTCCTTCTTGTAGGACGCGGAGAGCTCGTCCCACCGGGCCAGCACACGGGTGTGCAGGGCAAGGCTGCGCAGCAGCTCCTTGCGGAACCGGACATTGTCGCGGCGGTACCAGGACGCGCCCGTACCGTCGGAAGCCGACACCAGCGCTGAATCCAGGTGCGAAAGGCGCCACCAGCGGGCATCCGCCGCCGGTACCACTGCCTCGGGATGCTCTGCCGCGGCCGGGTCCACGGGGCGGAGCTGGCGGATCGCGCCGGACAGCGCACTGGACAGGGTCTGCGCGAAGTTCTTGGGGCGGGTGGGGACCATGCCGAACTTCGGCAGGTGCAGCCGCTTGACGGCGGGGAACTCGGTGATGTCCTTGCTGACCTGGGCATCCGGGAACTCCGAACGGACCTTGCGGATCTCGGGGAGCTTGCCGCCTATGGTCCGGTGCAGGTGCGAGGGCCCGTCCAGCAGGTCCTTGAGGGCCCGGTTCCTCAGTTCCACGGCCGAGTACTGGAGTGAAAGCAGGTGCCGGACGTCCTGGAGGAAGCTCTCGATGGGCAGACGGCCGCCCTTTTCGTACTGCGAGTACAGCATTGCCGCCACCCACCGGTTCCGCTGGTGGAAGTAGGCCTGCCAGTCGATGGTGTCGTCTTTTTCGGTCCAGGGCATGTGCCAGACAGCGGCGCCGGGCAGGCTCACCGTCGTGTAGCCGTTTGCCTTGGCACGGATGCCGTACTCGACGTCGTCCCACTTGATGAAGACGGGCAGGGCCAGCCCGATCTCCCGGATGATCGACGTCGGGATCAGGCACATCCACCAGCCGTTGTAGTCAACGTCGATCCGGCGGTGCATCCACGGGGTGGTGCGCAGGTTGCTGGAGGCAAAGTCGTGGGCGCTCTGCCCCTCGCCGATGGGCTGGTACTGGAACCGGTACTCGTTGATGCCTTCGCCGAAGTTGTGGATCACGGAGCGTTCAAAGAGGTTGAACATGTGGCCGCCGACGATGGTGGCGCTGCGGGTGAAGTCGGCGAAGTTGACCGCACGGAGGACGCCTTCGGTCTCCACGACGACGTCGTCGTCAAGGAGCATGACGTACTTGCTCTCGCCGCCCTCGACTGCCTCGTGCATGCCCCGGGCAAAGCCGCCGGATCCGCCGAGGTTGCCCTGCTCGACGAGCTTGAACTTGTCGCCGAGTACAGCCGCGGCTTCGTCGAACCCGGGCTCGTCGCGGACCTTCTGGTTGCCCTGGTCCGTGACGATGAGCCGGTCCATGACCGCCAGCAGATCCTCGGACTCGGCAAAGGTCCGCAGGTGCTTGACGCAGTAGTCCGGCCGGTTGAACGTGGTGACCGCAATGGACAGCGACCCGGGGGTGAAGCCCTCGGGCTGGGGAACAGACCAGTCGGCCTGCTTCAGCCTTACATCGGCGCCGTGGGCGACGAGGTCGAACCAGTACCAGCCGCCGTCGGCGAACGTGGTGAGTGAGAGGTCGCAGGTGGCCGTGGTGCCGCCCGTGACGTGGAGGCTCTGGACCCGGTTCGAGCTGCCGCGGGGGCTGGACTTGTAGACGATGACTGTCGCCTCGGCGTCCACCTCAATGCTCAGGCGGACCTGCTGCACGTCGGTGTGGGCACGCCAGTAGCTGGCCGGGAACGCGTTGAAGTACGTTCCGAAGGAAACGCGGCGGTGCGCGGGCAGCGACAGTTCGCGGCGCCCGAGGATGAAGTCCGAACGCATCTCACTGCGCTGGGACACCAGCGGAGAGGCTGCGCTGCGCTTGCTGCTGGTGTCCTGCGACTCCACCACACGGCGGGCGGCGTCGAAGTCGACATACAGCGGGAGTGTGTCGGTATCGCCGTCGACCGGGAAAACCACGCGGTGGACTGTCTTCCACACGGTCCCGTCAGTGCCCGGTTCGGTTCCCTGCCGGAACTCCGTCGCTACGCTCATGCGTCTACTCCTCCGCTTTCCAGCTTCGCACCGCCGCTGAAGTGCGGCTTGATCTTGTTGTCAAACATGCTCAGGGCCGATCCGATGGCCATGTGCATGTCGAGGTATTTGTAGGTTCCCAGCCGGCCGCCGAACAGCACGGAATCCTCGCCGCGGGCGAGGTCGCGGTAGGCCAGGAGCTTCTCGCGGTCGACGGCGGTGTTCACCGGGTAGTAAGGCTCGTCGCCCTTTTCGGCAAAGCGGGAGAACTCCCGCATGATGACCGTGGCGTCCTTCGTGTAGTCACGCTCGGGGTGGAAGTGCCGGAACTCGTGGATCCGGGTGTACGGGACTTCCTCGTCCGGGTAGTTCATGACCGAGCAGCCCTGGAAGTCCTCAATCGGAAGGACTTCTTCCTCGAGGTCGATCGTGCGCCAGGACAGGTCGCCCTCGGCGTAGTCGAAGTAGCGGTCGACGGGGCCGGTGTAGATGACCGGCACCTGGCCGCGCACGGCGTCCCGGCCGTATTCGCCGCCGTCGAAGAAGTCGGTGTTGAGGTGGACCTCGATGTTCGGGTGGTCGGCCATCCGCTCGATCCACGCGGTGTATCCGTCAACCGGCAGGCCTTCGTACGTGTCGTTGAAGTAGCGGTTGTCGTAGTTGTAGCGGACCGGAAGCCGGGAAATGATTTCCGCCGGCAGATCCTTGGGGTCGGTCTGCCACTGCTTGCCCGTGTAGTACTTGATGAACGCCTCGTACAGGGGCCGGCCGATCAGCTGGATGCCTTTGTCGTTGAGGTTCTGCGGATCGGTGCCGGCGAGTTCGCCGGCCTGCTCCTGGATGAGGGCGCGTGCCTCGCCGGGGCCCATGGAGGACCGGAAGAACTGGTTGATGGTGCCCAGGTTGATGGGCATGGAGTACACCTCGCCCTTGTGGCTGGTGTAGACCTTGTGCTGGTAGTTCGTGAACGCCGTGAAGCGGTTGACGTACTCCCAAACCCGCTCGTTGGAGGTGTGGAAGAGGTGGGCACCGTACCGGTGGACCTCGATGCCGGTCTTGGCCTCATTTTCGCTGTACGCGTTGCCGCCGATGTGGTGGCGGCGGTCCAGGACGGCGACCTTCAGCCCCAGCTCCGTGGCGGCGCGTTCCGCGATTGTCAGGCCAAAAAAACCCGAACCGACTACGACGAGATCAGCGTTCACAACTCTCCTGTGTGTTTTGGTGGCAGGGTTCAGCAGCCCTATCTGCCGGGTCTAGACTACCCGAAGTTAAAAAGCGTCCCCTATTCCGGGGCGGCCGGCGC
Organism: Arthrobacter sp. NPDC058097; assembly: GCF_042884885.1. NCBI lineage: Bacteria > Bacillati > Actinomycetota > Actinomycetes > Micrococcales > Micrococcaceae > Arthrobacter > Arthrobacter sp. NPDC058097. The sequence continues at coordinate 303,054 of NZ_JBHVSZ010000002.1, read as the reverse complement.
ATGCCGCAAACTATGCCTTCGACGGAACGGCGGCGAGCACTTCAGCGGCGGCATGCTGCCCTGACGTTGCCAGCGACGCATGCTGCAATACCCAGCCTGCCCTGGCGTCCCGGCCGTCCGCGTTGCCGCCGGTTTTTTCACCGGCCGCCACCCGGCACATCGCTGCTGCGACGCTGTCCACGTCGTAGTTGGCCGCTTCGCCGAGTCCGTTGCCGGACACGAGCGCCGCGCCCTCCCCCGTTCCGGCGAAGACCACGGGCGTCCCGCAGCCCGCGGCGGCATAAATCTTGGTGGGCTTGGCAAAGTCGTAGCCCTGGCCCGGTTTGATGCTGACCAGGGCCGCGGCGGCTCCCCGGATCCAGCGGGCCGCGTCGGCGGGCGGAATGACGCCGCCGAACGTCACGCGGCCGGGCGCTGTTACCTCTGCAAGCTCCCTGAGGTGGGGCTCGTCGGCGCCCTGGCCGAAGAACCTGATGCTGGCACCGGGGTGCTCGGCAAGCACGGCAGGGAGGGCGCGGATGAAGATGTCGGCACCCTGCCACTCGGACATGGTTCCGGTGTACACGAAGTACGGTCCGTCTGACCCGGCGGTCTCCCCCTCGGGCCCGAAGACCGAGGTGTCAATACCGTTGCCGACCACGGTGATGCGGTTCCGCGGAACGCCGAACTGCTCGACCTTCTGTGCCACGGCGTCCGAAATGGCGATGACCCTGGCCGCCCTGCGCAGCGCAAACCCCTCGGCGGCCCGCATGACCCGGATGACGACGGCGGGAACGTCCGTGGCGGACAACGCTTCGGTCCAGATGTCCGCGGCATAGTAGACAAACGGCCTGCACCGCAGCGCCGATGTCAGCGCCACCACCACGCCGGTGGTGGGCGGCGGCTCTGACACGACGACGTCCGCCGGCGAAAACAGCAGCCGAAAGAAGGCAGGCACATCAAAGCTCATGTACTGCACGTAGCCGCGCACGTTTCCCCCGGCGTCCCGCAGAACGGGCCACCGGGAGACCTTGTACCGGGGCTTGAACGCCGGCGATCCCTTGGGCGGCCTGGTGGTGACGACGCTAACGTCGGCACCCTTGGCCGCCAGACCGTCCACGAGGGCTTTCAGCCGGAACGAGGCCGCGCCCACTTCCGGCGTGAAGAGCCGTGTTGCTACGGTGACCCTGACAGGTCGGTTTTCACTCACGAAGCAGCAATCTTCACGATCTGCCGGTTGGTGGCGGACTCCAGCACGGCTTCGGCCACACGGAGGGTGTCCAGGCCTTCGCGCATGGTGACGACGTCGCTGCGCAGTCCGAGAACGGCATCGCGGAACGCTTCGTGTTCGGTGCGCAGCGGTTCCGGCTTGGGGATGGCGAGCCGGGTGACGTTGCCTTCGGAAACGCCCCGGAACGCGGCCATGGACTCCCATTCGGTGGCGACGGTGCCGTTCTCGAAGAACGTCAGGTCGGCCGTGATGGTGTCTGCCACGAAGGCGCCCTTTTCACCGGTGACGATGGTGAGGCGTTCCTTCATCGGCGAGAGCCAGTTGACCAGGTGGTTGGTGATGACACCGTTGCCGAGCTGTCCTGTCGCGGCGACCATGTCCTCGTGCGGGCGGCCGCTGCGGGTGGTGGTGCGGGCGAAGATCGACTCGAAACGGCTCTGTGCCAGCCATGCGGTCAGGTCGATATCGTGTGTTCCGAGGTCCTTGACCACGCCGACGTCGGCGATCCGGGCCGGGAAGGGGCCCTGGCGGCGGGTGGCGATCTGGTAGACGTCGCCGAGCTCGCCCGCTTCGATCCGCTTGCGCAGCGACTGCAGTGCCGGGTTGAACCGTTCGATGTGGCCGACGGCGCCGACGAGCCCCTTGGCTTCGAAGGCGTCGACGAGGCGCTGGCCGGCCTCCGCGCTGGAGGCGATCGGCTTCTCCACCAGGGTGTGGACGCCGGCGTCGGCCAGGGCGAGTCCGACTTCCTCGTGCAGTCCGGTGGGCACAGCCACCACTGCCATGTCGATCCCGGCGGCAATGAGCTCGTCCACGTTCGACAGGACGTCCAGCTGGCCGGCAACGCCGTGCGGGTCGCCGTAGGAGTCGGCGACGGCGACCAGGTCGACGCCGTCGAGTTCCCGCACCACGCGCGCGTGGTGGCGGCCCATCATGCCCAGGCCGATAAGGCCGACGCGCAGGTTAGCCATCAGGCACCTGCCTGGACGAGCTTGTTGACCGCAGTGACGATGCGGTCCAGGTCGTTCTGGCTCAGGGACGGGTGCACCGGCAGGGAGAGGACTTCCTTGGCAGCGGTTTCCGTGTTCGGCAGGTCCTCAGTGCGGTTGAACGAGGGCAGGCGGTGGTTCGGAACCGGGTAGTACACGCCGGTGCCGATGTTGTATTCCTCGCGGAGTGCCTTGGCCAGTCCGTCACGGTCCTCGGGCACACGGATCGTGTACTGGTGGTAGACGTGGGACGCGCCCTCGGCAACCTTCGGCGTGCCGACGCCCTGGAGGTTGGCGGTCAGGAAGGCGGCGTTCTGCTGGCGCTGCTCGGTCCAGCCGAGGACCTTCTTGAGCTGGACCCGGCCGATGGAGGCGTGCAGATCCGTCATCCGGGCGTTGAAGCCCACGAGTTCGTTTTCGTACTGCTTTTCCATGCCCTGGTTCCGCAGCAGGCGCAGGTTCCGCTCCACACCGGCGTCGGGGGTGGAGACCATGCCGCCCTCACCGGAGGTCATGTTCTTCGTGGGGTACAGGCTGAACATGGCGAACTTGCCGAACGTTCCGACCTTCTGGCCGTTGAAGCTGGCCCCGTGGGCCTGGGCGGCGTCCTCGTACAGGTCGATCCCGCGCTCTGCGGCGAGCTTTCCGAGACCCTCGACGTCGAACGGGTGGCCGTACAGGTGCACCGGCATGATGCCCTTGGTCTTGTCCGTGATCAGCGAGGCGACGTGGTCCACATCCAGGGTGTAGTGGTCCAGTTCGATGTCGGCAAACACCGGGGTGGCCCCGGCCAGCGCCACGGAGTTGCCGGTGGCGGCAAAGGTGAACGAGGGAACGATGACTTCGTCGCCTGCCTTCACGCCGGCGGCCAGGAGCCCCAGATGCAGGCCCGACGTGCCGGAGTTCACGGCCACGGAGGAGCGGCCGTCGAGTAGAACCTCGGAGAATTCCTTCTCGAATTCGGCGACCTGCTGGCCCTGGGCCAGCATTCCGGTGGCCAGAACGGCGTCGACGGCGGCCCGCTCGTCGTCGCCGATGATCGGCTTCGCAGCGGGGATAAAGTCGTAGCTCATGCGTTCTCCTCAGACTCTTTCAGGGAATTTCCGTCTTCAATGTATTTGGCGCCGGTGGCGGGGCAGACCCAGAAGCCGCCCTCCTGGCGCAGCGGCTCGCCGGCCTTGCCCACCCAGCCAAGCCGCTTGGCGGGGACACCGGCCACCAGGGCAAAGGCCGGCACATCCTTGGTGACGACGGCGCCAGCCGCAACCGTGGCCCAGCGCCCCACCGTCAGCGGGGCAACGCACACGGCGCGGGCACCGATGGATGCGCCGTCTTCGATGGTCACGCCCACCGGGGTCCAGTCGTGGGCGCTCTTGAGGGATCCGTCGGGGCTGACCGACCGCGGGTAGGTGTCGTTGGTCAGGACCACGGCCGGACCGATAAAGACACCCTTGCCGAGCTTGGCCGGCTCGTACACCAGGGCGTAGTTCTGGATCTTCGTGTTCTCGCCGATCTGCACGCCGGTGCCGACGTAGGCGCCGCGTCCCACGATGCAGTTTGCGCCGAGGTTCGCCTGTTCGCGCACCTGGGCCAGGTGCCAGATCTTCGTTCCCTCGCCGAGGATGGCCTGGTCCGAAACGTCGGCGCTTGGAGCAATGGTCGTCGTCATACTTAGGTTCCTCTCAGAAGTGCCGCTGCGGCCTGGCCGCAGCGGTAAAGGCTGCCGCGAAGCGCTCTCAGGCCTTGCCGATAACGCGGTAAACGACGCCGTCCCACTGGTCGGCGGAGCTCACCCGGCGGCCGTCGATGAAGGCCTTGATGCCGGGCAGGTCAGCCGGGGACAGCGTACGGTATTCGGCGTGGTCGGCCTGGACGACGGCTGCGTCAACGGGCTCGCCCACGTGGTACGCGGTGAAGCCGAGCTTCTCGAGTTCGGCGTCCGTGTAGAGCGGATCGTGGACGGTCACCACGGCGCCGCGCTTTTCGAGGCTGGTGACGGCGTCGAAAACGCCGGAGAACGCCGTCTCCTTCACACCGCCGCGGTAGGCGGCGCCCAGCACCACCACGCGGGCATCGGTGAGGTCGCCGTAGGCACCTTCGAGCAGGCCCACCGTGTAGTCCGGCATGTCCGCGTTGGCGGCACGGGCGGCCCGGACCACCGTCGCCTCGGGGTCGTTCCAGAGGTACAGGCGCGGGTACACCGGGATGCAGTGGCCGCCGACGGCGATGCCGGGCTGGTGGATGTGGCTGTAGGGCTGGGAGTTGGAGGCCTCGATGACCTGGTAGATGTCAATGCCCGCGGTTCCGGCGAACCGGGCGAACTGGTTGGCCAACCCGATGTTTACGTCGCGGTATGTGGTCTCAGCGAGCTTGGCCAGCTCGGATGCCTCGGCGGATCCCAGGTCCCACACGCCGTTCGGCCGGCGAAGGTCGGCACGCTCGTCGAAGTCCAGCACGGCTTCGTAGAACTCGACGGCCTTGGCCGCGCCGGCCTCGGACAGGCCGCCCACCAGCTTGGGGTACTTGCGCAGGTCCTCGAAGACCCGCCCGGTCAGTACGCGTTCCGGGGAGAAGACGAGGTGGAAGTCCTGGCCTTCAACCAGCCCGGAGCCTGCCTCGAGGGCGGGCTTCCAGCGCGTGCGCGTGGTTCCCACCGGCAGGGTCGTTTCATAGGACACCAGGGTGCCCGGGGTCAGGTGCTTGGCCAGCTCGGCGGTGGCGCCGTCCATCCAGCCGAAATCAGGCTTCGCGTCGGCGTCCACGAACAGCGGGACAACCAGTACGACGGCGTCGGCGCCGGGAACAGCCTCGGCATAGTCCGTGGTGGCGCGCAGCTTGCCCGCCGGCACCAGCTCGGAAAGTTTCTCCTGCAGGTGGGCCTCGCCCGGAAACGGCTCGGTCCCCGCGTTGATAAGCTCCACGACCTGCTGGTTCACGTCGACGCCGACGACGTCATGGCCCTTGGAAGCAAACTGGACAGCCAGCGGCAGTCCGATTTTTCCCAACGCAATTACAGCAATCTTCACGAGTCAGAAGCCTTTTCTCTCAGGACTGGCAGGCGGCAGCCACGCTGCCACACCCGGTTTTGCTTAACACTATCCGCTGACCGGACCTTACGCCGATTCCGCGAGCGCGCGGGCGTCGCACTCCCCGGCGCTCCGGAGAGCCCGCCCGGGTTATCCACATGGACGAATTCACGCATCCGTTCCGGCCGCGGCGTCACTAGCGTGGTGCCCAGGTTTTCCCGAAGTACGGAGGTCGCCGGTGCAGCTGCAGTGCACGCTGGTCCGCGCGCCCGGGGCCGTTTCGGCCGGGTCCGGTTCTCCTGCCGGTCCGGTCGAGCTGACGGTGGCGGCCCCGGACGGCTGCCCTGGGGCAGACCTGGAGGAAGAGCTTCGGCGCAGTTTCGGGACGCGCGGCCTGACTGTTGCCGGCCTGCCGCTCAGGGGGCTGACGCTCGGCAGGCCGCCCCTGGTCAACGGGGCTGTCCTGGTGGACGGCCACGCCGGCGGCGCCGGCTCCGGGCCCGGAGCTGCCGCCGGGCCGCCGGCGGCCGTGGTCCTCGCAGTGGACAGCGGCCCCGCGGCAGGGACTGTTCTTCCGCTGCGCCGGGGAACCTACCGGATCGGCCGGACCAACGTCGAGCTGACCATTCCCGATGCGGATCTCTCCCGCGAGCACGCCAGAATTGAGGTTTCGGACACGGCCCTGACCCTTGTGGACCTCGGCAGCATCAACGGAACCGAGGTGGACGGCAAACGGGTATCCAAAACGCCCGTCGCCATCGGTTCCCGCATCCGCTGCGGCAACTCCTCCATGTCGGTCGTGCTGGCTACGCCGGCAGAGGCAGGCGATGCTGACCTGGGATTTGCCGGGAGCCCCGTGGCGGAGCCGCTGACCGTGCGGCGCCCGGCCGCGCCGGCGGGCCGGTCCGTGCTGATTCTTGGGGCTATTCTCCCCGTGCTCATGGGGGTGGGGCTGGCGCTGGCGACGGGGTCGTGGATGTTTCTGGCCTTCACAGCGGTCTCGGCAGTGACACTCCTTGTCCCCGTGGCGTCGGGCTCCCGGCAGCGCCGTGAATTAAGCTCGGCAGTCGCGGCGGCAGCTGAGCAGGACCTGGATCGACGACGGCGGTCGGCACCGTCCGCTGCCGTCCTTGCGCTGGGCGCCGCATTTCCCGGGGGGAGCCCCGCCGGCACCGGCCGGAGCCCGTGGGTGTCCACGGAAATTCCCGGGCCGAGGCCTGGGCCCGGCGTCTGGCTCCGTCTCGGCCTGGCCGATCAACCGGCCAACATACGCCTCGAACCGGATCAGCCGGGCTTCAGACCCCCTCGGCTCGGGGCAGTGCCGCTGCTCCTTGACCCGGGCCACGCGGTCGTTTCCGTCCGGGGTCCGGAAGCGGAAGTTCTGGGCCTGGTCCACTCGTTCCTCATGCAGCTGACCGGGTATCCGCTGGCCAGGGGTACCCGGATCGCGGTCCACGGGCCGGCTTCCGCCCTGCCGCTCGCGGCGCGGTTCCTTCCCGGCGTTTCACTCCATTCACGGATTCCGGACACCATGGCGGCCCTGACGGACAGGTCCGGATGGAAGGAAGTGTCCCGTGTCCTGTTGCTGTTCGGCGGCACAGGATCCCACGAAACAGGATTCGCCGGAACAGCAGACGGCACACCCGAGGCCGGCATCATCGCAGCCGCGCGCCGGCTGGGCTGGCGGGTAATCCATCTGGCGGGCCGGCGACAGCAGCCGGCGGAAACCGACATTGAGCTCGGCGAGCGCGGCGCCGTGCTTCGGACCCACGATGCACCTCACCGCTTCGTGGCAGACCTGGTGCCGTCCGGTGTTTTCGACCGGTACTGCCGGGCGTACCGGCAGTCCCTCCCTGGCGTGCCGGCCGACTCGCAAACCGTGCCTGCCCGCTGCGGGCTCGGCGATCTCCTCGACCAGTCGGCAGTTGCAACGGCCAAACGCTGGGCGGCAGGCCGGCTGGAGCCGGGACTCACAGTTCCCCTGGGCCGCACGGCCAGGGGCGTGCGCGTCCTCGACCTTGAAGCAGACGGCCCCCACGTCCTCGTTGCGGGCACCACGGGTTCCGGGAAGTCCGAGCTGCTCCGCACCATGACCGCCGGGCTCGCGCTGTGCTATCCGCCGGACCGCGTCAATGTCCTCTTCTTCGACTTTAAGGGCGGTTCCGGACTCGGTCCGCTGACCGACCTCCCGCACTGCGTCGGCATGCTGACTGACCTTGCCGGCAGCCAGCTCGAGCGCACGATTGTGTCACTGCGGGCGGAGGTCCGCAGGCGTGAGCAACTGCTGGCCGCAGCACACGCCCCGGATCTGGCCGCCTATCGTGTCTTGCCCTCCGGCGGTCCGCCGCTCCCCCAACTGGTCCTCATCATCGACGAGTTCCGGATGCTCGTCGAGGAAGCCCCCGCGACCCTGACCGAGCTGATGAGGATTGCGGCCATAGGCCGGTCGCTGGGCATCCACCTGATCATGGCCACCCAGCGCCCGCAGGGGGCCCTCACGGCGGACATCCGCGCGAACGTCACAACGAGCATCGCCCTCCGGGTGCAGTCCGCGCACGAATCAACCGATGTGGTCGGCACCAATGCGGCCGCGGCGATACCCGTCAACCTGCCCGGCCGCGCCTACCTGGCCAGGGGCGGCGAAGCTGCCGAGGAGTTCCAGTCGGCATCAATTGGCCCCGCTACCGACGAGGACTCTGCGTCTTGCCGCGTCAGGGTGCTTGAGACCACGGCGGCCCTGGCGATGCAGCCTTCCGTCTACGGCACCCGTACTCCACCGGAAACCCCGTCGGACGCTGCCAGGCCAGTGGTGGAGCTGGCCACCTCCCTGTGGACCGGGATGGGCGGTTCCCCGGCCCGCCGTCCAGTGGCGCCGCCGCTGCCGGACATGCTGGCCGGCCCAGCGGACGTGGCCGCACTCACCGCAGATGGCCGTGCCCCGGAAGGCACCGTTCCGGCAGGCGCTGCCCCTGCCGACAGCATGTCGGGAGCGGACGGAGACTGGGCTGTAGGGCTGGGCCTCCTGGACCTGCCCGAGGAGCAACGGCTCGCCGCTCTCACGTGGCGGCCCGGCGCTGAGGGGCATCTGGCGGTGATCGGCGCCGGATCCCGTGACGCAGCCCACGCCATGTCGACGGCCATGCATCAGCTCCTGTCCCATCCCACGGAATGCCACTTCTATGTCCTCGATGCGGACGGGTCCCTGACGGGCCTGGCCGGCGCGCAACGCACCGGTTCCTTTGTGAACCTCCACGACGTCCGCCGCGGCGTGCGTCTCCTGGAACGCCTTGCGGCAGAAATGTCCCAGCGTCTCAACCGGCTCCCGGCGGCCTCCGGTCCACCACTGGTGCTGGTCATTTCAGGCTGGGGCTCCTGGCTGTCCGCCCTCCGCGCCGGCCCTCTCACCCGCGCCGAAGACCATCTCCAGGACATCGTCCGGGACGGCCGCCCTGCCGGAATCACCGTAGTGGTCTCCGGCGACCGCGAACTCGTGACGTCCCGGTTCTTTCCGGCCATCCCCAACCGCATCTACTGCCCGCGGGGCGCCAGCGCCGAAAGCAGGCTGGTATGGCCCACGATGCCCGCGGTTCCGGCGGTCCCGGGCCGCGCCGTCGCATGGGGTGCTCTGTCGGCCGGGCGCCAGGCGGTCTGCCAGCTCTATGCCCCGGGACGTGGACGTGCCGGATGCGGCAGGAGCACGATTCTCAGCAACCCGATGCAGGGTCCGGTGCGGGTCAAGCCCTTCCGGGTGGATCCCCTTCCGGCGCGGCTCTCTGTGGCGGATGTGCTGTCCCGGATGCGCGGAACCGAGGGGGCAGCCCAGCCGGTTCGTCCGGCCGTCCGGCGCCTGGTGGTCGGCGTGGGAGGGGACGAACCCGCCCCTGCCGACGTGCGCCTGCCGCAGGGCGCTGTCCTCGCCGTGCTGGGCAGCGCCGGTTCGGGCAAGTCATCCTTCCTGGCCTCCCTGCCGGCGCTGAACCCGTTGGTGTCCGGGTGGCTGCGCCCCGGTCCGGTGGCGAGTCCTGGAGACTTCTGGACCAATATCCACCGCGATGCCGTGGAAGGCCGTCTGCCGGGGGACGCCATCCTCCTGGTAGATGACGCCGACATGCTGCCGGCCTCCTCCCAACAGCACCTGGTGGAGCTGAACAGCCGGGGCTGGGCGGTAATTTTCTCAGCCGCGTTCAGCCAGTCGCTGATGCAGCGGGTCCCCCTCGCGCTGGCAGCCCGCAGTGGCGGCAGGGGCTTCCTCATTGCGCCCCGCAGTCCGCTTGACGGCGACATCTTCGGCCTGCGGATTGAGCCGGACTCCCATCCCCCGCCGGGACGCGCACTGCTCGTGGCCGACGGCGCTGCAATGCCCGTCCAGCTGGCAGCGGCCGATGATGTCAGGGGGCTCTAGAGTGCCGGCGGATCGGAAGCGGCGCGGGAGGCGAAGCGAATCACGCGTTTGTCGAACAGCAGAACGATGGCCGTGGCGGCGGGGATCAGCATCGCGGCGCCGGCCAGCGGGAGTCCGCCGGTCAGCGTGGGGAAGCCAATGGTCAGCACGAATAGCTGGGCCACCAGCGCCCCCGCCCTCGGCCAGCGGAAACCACGGAACAGAAACACGGCAACGGCATACAGCCAAGCCGCGAACGCCAGCAGCAGGCCGAGGGTGAAAACAGCACCCCAAAACGACATGACAGGCGCACCGCTGGCCAGTTGGAATCCGTACCAGCCTGCTGCGGCGAGCAGGGCCGTGGCTTCAGCTGCCACTATCCCGGAGATCACGGCGACGGCGCGGGGACGGTCGGGCCCGGAAGAAACTGCTCCTGCTATGTCCCGGTCCTCCGGAGTACCGGTGTTTCCAGCATCATCGGACGGGCCGGACGGGTCTTTTGGGGGTCTTGACACACTGGCACACTACCCGACATAGTCGACACACGGCGGGGTAGCCCGCTGATGTGATGCATCGCTCACGTTTCTAGGGTATTTCGTGGCCCCCTACCCCTTGTTTACACAGCGTTAACATGAAACGCTTGATCCAGATGACCAAGGGGGCCCTGCAGGGCCCCTTTCCTATGTAAGCCCTAGTGAATATTTTCACAAAGGCTATTGACTTACCAGGAATGGAGTGACTGATCAGCATGGATTGGCGTAATCGCGCGGCCTGCCTCGACAAGGACCCGGAGCTGTTTTTCCCCGTAGGCAACACTGGCCCCGCGCTCTTGCAGATCGAAGAAGCCAAGAGCGTCTGCCGCCGGTGCCCTGTCGTTGACACCTGCCTGCAGTGGGCGCTGGAGTCCGGACAGGATGCCGGCGTGTGGGGCGGCATGAGCGAGGACGAGCGCCGTGCACTGAAGCGCCGGGCCGCCAGGGCCCGCCGCGCTTCCTGATACGGCACAAAGCACCAGAGCAGTAAACGCAGAGCGAAAGGCGACGGCCGCGGACCCGAGGTCCGCGGCCGTCGCCTTTTTTGTTTTATCGGCTCGCCAGGCTCAGGACAATCTGCACCGCAGTGCCGCCGCCATCCCGGGGCTTCCACTGGATGGTGCCGCCGAGTTCGCTGGTGACCAGCGTCCGGACAATCTGAAGACCGAGGCCCTCCACGTGCGGCGTCTCCGGCAGGCCAACACCGTCGTCCGCTACGGTGACTGTGAGCAGCTCCTCGCCGTCGTCACCTTCCGAGCGGTCGGCAAGCAGCCACACGGTGCCGGTGCGTCCCTCCAGCCCGTGCTCGACGGCGTTGGTGACAAGCTCGTTGATGACCAGCGCCAGCGGCGTCGCGAAGTCGCTGGGAAGCTCGCCGAACAACCCGGACCGCTGCGTCCGCACCTGCTGGGACGGTGAGGCAACTTCCGCGGAAAGGCGGAACTGCCGTCCGATGAGCTCATCGAAGTCGACACTTTGGGTCAGCCCCTGCGAGAGCGTCTCATGTACGAGGGCAATCGTTGCCACGCGCCGCATGGCCTGTTCGAGGCCCTGCTTTGCCTCGTCGCTGACCATGCGGCGGGACTGCATGCGCAGCAGTGCGGCAACGGTCTGCAGGTTGTTCTTGACCCGGTGGTGGATTTCACGGATGGTGGCATCCTTCGTCACCAGCTCCATTTCGCGGCGGCGCAGTTCCGACACGTCACGGCAGAGCACGAGCGCACCGAAGCGCTGCTGCTCGTCGCGGAGCGGGATGGCACGCAGCGACAGGCTCACGCCGCGGGATTCAATCTCGCTGCGCCACGGCATTCGCCCGGTGACAACGAGCGGCAGCGTCTCGTCCACCATGCGGCGGTCCTTCAGCAGGCCCGCCGTGACCTCGGCCAGCGAGCGCCCCTCGAGTGATTCGCCGTCGCCGAGGCGCCGGAATGCGGAGACCCCGTTCGGGCTGGCGTACTGGACGATCCCCTCGGCGTCGAGACGGATCAGGCCGTCGCCCACGCGCGGGGCGCCGCGGCGGGAGCCGGTCGGCGAGGCGAAGTCGGGCCAGAGACCCAGTGTGCCCATGCGCAGCAGGTCATAGGCACACTGGCGGTAGGTCAGCTCCAGCCTGGACGGCATGCGCGAGCTCGAGAGGTCCATGTGGGAGGTGACCACCGCCAGCGTCCGGCCGTTCCTGACCATCGGCACCGCCTCGACCCGCAGCGCCATGTCGCTGCTCCAGTTCGTCTCGCTGGAACGCTCAATGGTGCGGCTCTCCCACGCCTTGTCCACCAGCGGCTGCAGGTCCGACCGGATGCCCTCCCCGACGAAGTCGGCGTGGAACACCGTATGCGTCGTGGAGGGCCGGACGTGTGCCAGGGCAACGTACCCGTGCTCCGGATGGGGGAACCACAGTGCCAGGTCGGCAAACGCGAGGTCGGCCACCATCTGCCAGTCGCCCACCAGGAGGTGCAGCCACTCGGCATCCCCCGGCCCGAAATCAGCGTGTTCCCTGATGGGGTCCGTAAAGATTGCCACTGCACCTCCAGTTTTTCGACGGCGGGACCGAATGTCCTAGCGTCGGACGATTGACCTCAGGAGCCTCAATGCTACCGAGAGCGAGGCCATGTCGTCCGCTTCGAGGGCATTGACCTCATCGAACATGCTCTTGGCGCGGCCCAAGTGTTCCGCGTTCAGCTGCTCCCAGGCCTTGAGCCTGTCCTCCGCCGGCGACCCTCCGTCGGTCGAGTCCAGGACCGCCGTCGTCATGTCGGAGACCGTCGAGTAAAGGTCATCGCGCAGCGCGGCACGGGCCAGGGCCTGCCAGCGGTCCGCCCGGGGCAACGAACTGATCCGCTCCAGCAGTGAGTCCACGTGGAACCGGTTGAACACCGTGTAGTAGACGTGGGCGATGTCCTCCACCGGCTCCTTGCGGCTGTGCGCGATTTTCGCGATGTCCAGCAGGACAAAGCTCTCAAACAGCTCGGCCCAGCGGTGGCCCAGATCCTCGGGCAGGCCCCAGGACCGGGCCTTTTCAAGCCAGGAAGCCACGCGCTCACGGTCGTCGCCGCGCAGGTAGTCCAGCAGCCGGGCCCGCATGGGTTCCATCGGCGGCTTGAACTCGGCGACAATGTCGGCGATGGGCCGTGACGCGCTGCCCTGGGCCAGGACCCACCGCACCGCGCGGTCCAGCAGCCGCCGGATATCGAGGTGGACAGTGCTCCAGTGCTCAGTGGGGAACGACGCCGGAAGCTCGTTGAGCTCGGACACCATGACGTCGAGTTCGTAGATTTCCCGCAGTGCCACGAACGCCTTGGCGACAGCCACCTCGCTCGCCGAGGTCTCCTCCATGGTCCGGAAGGCAAACGTGATGCCGCCCAGGTTGATCATGTCGTTGGCCACGACCGTTGCGATGATTTCCCGGCGCAAGGGATGGGTGTCCAGTTCGGCGTCGAATTTCTCCCGCAGCTGCACGGGGAAGTACTGCCGGAGCGTCGCACGGAACCACGGGTCGTCGGCCAGGTCGCTGTCGCGCAGGGCCGTGGCCAGTTCAATCTTGGCGTAGGCGGCCAGCACCGACAGCTCGGGGGACGTGAGGCCCTGCCCCTGTTCCAGGCGCTCGCGCAGAACAGCGGTGGAGGGCAGCGCCTCCAGGTCACGGTTCAGGTCCGCCGTCTTCTCCAGCCAGTCCATCAGCCGCTCGTAGCTCGGGCTCCATTCGGCAACCTTTTGCCGGTCGTTCAGGAGCAGGATGTTCTGGTCGATGTTGTCTTCCAGAACCAGGCGTCCCACCTCGTCGGTCATGGCCGCAAGGAAATCCGAGCGCTCGGCGGCGTCGAACTTGCCGGCGGCCACCATCCGGTCCACGAAGATCTTGATGTTGACCTCATGGTCGGAGCAGTCCACGCCGGCGGAGTTGTCGATGGCATCGGTGTTCAGGATGACGCCCTGCAGCGCCGCTTCGATGCGGCCGCGCTGCGTCATGCCGAGGTTTCCGCCCTCGCCCACGACCTTGACGCGAAGGTCGCGGCCGTCCACCCGGATGGCGTCGTTGGACTTGTCGCCCACCATGGCGTGCGTCTCCGAACTTGCCTTCACGTAGGTGCCGATGCCGCCGTTGTACAGCAGGTCGGCCGGGGCCAGCAGGATGGCGCGCAGGAGTTCGGGCGGGCTGAGCTGGGTCGTGTCCTCAGGCAGGCCAAGAGCGGACCGGACCTGCGGCGAGACCGGGATGGACTTCGCCTGACGGGGGTAGACGCCGCCGCCTTCGCTGATCAGGCTCTTGTCGTAGTCGTCCCAGGACGACCGGGGCAGCTCGAACAGGCGTTGCCGCTCCGCGTAGGAGCTTGCCTCGTCCGGGTTCGGGTCGAGGAAAATGTGCCGGTGGTCAAACGCCGCGAGCAGCCGGATGTGCTTGGACAGGAGCATTCCGTTGCCGAAGACGTCCCCGGACATGTCGCCGACGCCGACTACGGTGAAAGGCTCGGACTGCGTGTCCAGGTCCAGCTCGCTGAAGTGCCGCTTGACCGACTCCCAGGCACCCCGGGCGGTGATGCCCATGGCCTTGTGGTCGTACCCCACCGAACCGCCGGAGGCGAAGGCGTCGCCCAGCCAGAACCCGTAGTCGGCGGCCAGGCCGTTCGCAATATCAGAGAAGGATGCCGTGCCCTTGTCGGCAGCGACCACCAGGTAAGAGTCGTCGCCGTCGTGCCGTACAACGCCCGACGGCGGGACGAGCCGTTCGCCGTCGGCTCCCGTCACAAGGTTGTCCGTGACGTCCAGCAGTCCCCGTATAAACGTCTTGTAGCTTTCGATGCCCTCCGCCATCCAGGCCGACCGGTCCTTCGCGGGATCCGGCAGCCGCTTGGCGAAGAAGCCACCCTTGGCGCCCGTTGGAACGATCACGGCATTCTTGACTGTCTGTGCCTTGACCAGGCCCAGGATCTCCGTCCGGAAGTCTTCCCGCCGGTCCGACCAGCGGAGCCCGCCCCGGGCCACCTTGCCGAAGCGCAGGTGAACGCCCTCCACCCGGGGGGAGTAAACCCAGATTTCGAACATGGGCCGCGGGAAGGGCAGCCCTTCGATGGCTGAGGGGTTGAGCTTGAAGCTCAGGTGCGGCTTGTCCTGGTAGAAGTTGGTGCGCAGCGTTGATTCGATCAGGTTCGTGAACGTCCGTACCACGCGGTCGGCGTCCAGGGTAGCGACATTATCGATCGACGCCGCCAGCTCAGCACGGACCTTTTCCTGCCGTTCGGTCCGCTCCAGCTCGGTCAGCGCGGGATCGAAGCGTGCCTCAAACAGGGCACTGAGCCCGCGGGTGACCTCCGGATTGGCCAGCAGGGTGTCGGCCATGAACTCAAACGAGTTGGTGTTGCCCATTTGCCGCATGTACTTTGCGTACGCCCGCAGCACGATGACCTGCCGCCATGTCATGCCCTCGCGAAGCACCAGCCGGTCAAAGCTGTCGGATTCGACGGCACCGGAGACGGCCGCGCCGAAGGAATCCGCCAGCAGCCGGCCCGTGGACACCGGGTCCACGCCGGCGGGGTACTTCAGTCCGAGGTCGTAGAGGAAGAAGTCCCGGCGGTCGGCGGTCTCGATCTCGAACGGCCGCTCGTCCAGTACTTCCAGCCCCAGGTTGTGGAAGTAGGGCAGGATCTGGCTCAGGCTCTTCGGCTCCAGCATGTACAGCTTGACCCTGGCGTCCTCCTCGAGGGTGGCGCCTGCGCCTTCGGGAAGGTAGACATGGACTCCCGGCCGCTCCTGCCGGGCGCCGGCCACGCGTTCGGCTTCGGCCCCGTACTGTTCAAACCGGGCAATGTCCTCGAGGGCATCTTCAATTTCGTAGTCGACGCGGTAGCTGGCGGGGAAGGCCTCGGCCCAGATGGCTGCCAGTTCATTGGCACCGTCGTCGGCGCCGCGCTCGCGGAGTACCTCGGCGATCCCTTCACTCCACGACCGGGCGGCACGGACCAGCCGCTGTTCCAAGGCATCGGTGTTGACGTGGCTGACGTCCGCGCCCTTGGGCAGGCGGATCCGGAAGAACAGGCGGGCGAGGGCGGATTCGGTCATCCTCGCCTCATAGTCGATGGACTCGGCGCGGAAGGTCTCGCGGAGTTCCTGCTCGATCCTCAGCCGGACGTTGGTGGTGTACCGGTCGCGGGGGAGGTAGACGACCGCGGACATGAAGCGTCCGTAGATGTCCGGCCGGAGGAAGAGCCGGGTCCGGCGCCGTTCCTGCAGCCGCTGGATTCCCATTGCCGTCGCGGCAAGGTCGGGAACTTCAATTTGGAAGAGCTCGTCGCGGGGGTACGTTTCCAGGATGCCCAGCAGGTCCTTCCCGGAGTGCGAGTCCGGGGGGAAACCGGCGCCGCGCAGCACGGCCTCGACCTTTTCCCGGACAATCGGGATATTGCGCACGGAGTCGGTGTAGGCGCTGGTGGCAAACAGTCCGATGAAGCGCTGTTCGCCGTTGACATTGCCCGCGGCATCGAAGCTTTTCACGCCGATGTAGTCCAGGTAAGCGGGCCGGTGAACAGTTGAGCGGGAATTTGCCTTGGTGATGACGAGGGCACGCTTTTCGCGGGCCTTGCGCCGGCCCGCGTCGGTGAGGTGCTGCACCTGGTGGGTATCGTGGTGCGCCCGCAGCAGGCCCAGGCCACTGTCCTCGCGCAGTTCCAGGACATCCTCGCCTTCCTCGTTGACCAGGTCGTATTCCCGGTAGCCGAGGAAGGTGAAGTTGCCCTCGTCCAGCCAGCGCAGCAGGTCCTGGGCCTGGCGCAGCTCTGCGATCTGCGTGGGATGCGCCACCTTGTCCAGATCCTTGGCGATCTGCAGTGCCTTGTTGCGCATTTTCGGCCAGTCCTCGACGGCGGCCCGAACGTCTCCGAGGACCCGTTCCAGCCCTTCCTGCAGCTGCCCGGCGGCTTCGTCACTGGCGCGGCCGATCTCGACGGCAATCCAGGACTCCATGTGGGACGCGTTGTCGCCCTGGGCAATCAGGTGGGACAGGACGGGCAGTGCCGCGGTGTCACCGCTGGAGAAGCCGATGCTGGACGGGACCCTGTCCACCTTGACAAGCTCGTTGGTTTCGCGGTTGCGCGTGACCACGAACATCGGGTGCTGCACGAGGTGGATGGCCGAATTCTGGCGGACCAGCTCGGCGTTAACGGAATCCACCAGGAAAGGCATGTCGTCGGTGACGATGTAGACAACGCTGCGGTCGCCCTCGGGAACGATGGAGATGTTGGCAGTCCCCGGCCGGCGTTCAAAACCGACTGCGCGGTGGGTCTCGGCCCGGGCCTGCAGGAGCTCATGCGGATAAGCGCGCGCATCCTCCTCCGCCAGATGCTCGTAGTAGTCCGCAAAGAAGCCTTCCTCGGCTCCGATTGAACGGGACTGATCCTCCACGCTGGACCCAGACGACATCGACACACGCCTCCATCACACAGTTTGCGGCTGCTTCCTTGCAGCCCTCACCGTGAGCCTAGTCCGTCAGTCTCCGCCTTGCTGTGGAAGAGAACACAGAGGATCGGCGTTTTTGCTGGACAGGTGCACAAACGATTTCCGCGATGGCCGCCCGAAGCCGGGATTCCGGTGCCGATTCGAGCAGTAGCGAGCCGGACAGCAGCGCCGCGTCGGTTGCGTCGGGATCCCACGGCAGGAAGGCCTTAATGCCCGACGCCGGGCCGAACCGGTCCCATGCCTCGCGGAGCTGACGTTCCGGGGAACGGCCCACGGCCGAGGCCCGCACTTTGTTGAGCACCACCTCGGGACTGACCCCCGGCAGCGAGCCTTCGAGCTCCCCCAGCCCCCTGACAAGGCGGGGAACACCGATGGGGTCCGCTGACCCAACGGCGATCACCGAATCGGCCAGCTCAAGGCTCCTGAGCGTGGCGGCGTTGCGCCGCGGCGCCATGGTGTCGAAGCTCAGCTCCTCGTCGGCCTCAAGGCAAAACCCGGTGTCGACCACAATGACGTCGGCCATCTCACGCGCCCGGCCCAAAACAAGCGCGAGCGCGGCCGCGCGCAGCTCGGTCCAGCGGTCAGCCCGGGTTATTCCGGTCAGTACCCGGAAAGTCCCGCTCGTGGCTGTCACCGGAACGGCGATGCGAAGCAGCGCTTCCCGGTCCAGCAGTCCCTGGTCAGCCAGCCGGCAGGCCTGGGCCAGACCCGCCGCTTCGTCGAGTAGCCCGAGGACGCCGGCGACGCTGGCCCCATAGCTGTCGGCGTCAACCAGCAGAACTGACTTGCCTTGCGCAGCGAGTTCCCCTGCGATGTTGACGGCAACCAGTGTCCTGCCAGGCGCGCCGGCCGGCCCCCACACCGCCAGGACCCTGCCGGTTCCGGCCTGCGCGGGCTCCGGTTCGGCGTCGACAGCCTCCGGGCGAAGGGCCGCGCCGGCATCGGCGAAGCCCGTGCTGTAGGCGGGACCCGTGCTGTAAGCGGAGCCGGCGGCGGGATTCAGCCCTGCTGCCCCCGGACCGGCATGCCTGCTGACGGCGTCGGCGATACTCTCCGCCAGTGCCGTGGATGCAACGCTCGAAGGCGCCGCCGTGACTCCGATGCCGCGGAGCCTCAACCGTTCCTCGGGGCTGTCAGTCAGGGCAATGATGACCACGCCCACGGCGGCGAGCCTGTCCACCAGCGTGGCAGTCAGGTCCGGACTTCCCTCGGCAACAACGGCGGCCCGGGCCAGCCCGCTTTGGCAGGCGGCCAGCAGCTCCGCGAGCTCCGCGCAACGCCGGACCACAGTGACTGGACCGTGGAGCCGCTCGAGTCCGCCAACCAGATCCTCCTGCGACTCACCGACGGTGACTACGGGGATGCTCACTTGGTGGCCCCGCCGGGATTCCACACCACGGAGATTTTGGCCTCGTTAGCCTGCGCGCCGAGGAGCGAGGCCATCTGCCCGTCCCCCACCAGGACCATCAGGACGGTGGATTTCGAAGCCCCGAGAGCGGTGGATCCTTGTGAGACCTCTGCGATCTCCGCACCGGGTAGCAGCAGCTTTGGTTCGGCAAAGCCGTTCCGGGCGTCAGGCATGGAGACCCAGACGTCGACCCGGGTTCCTGCCACCGCCTGTTCCGGCAGGGCCTCCTGGACGGTGACAGCCACCGGCTTTCGGTCCAGTGCATCGACGCTGCCCAGGCTTTCCCGGGGAACCAACTGGTCCTTGGCGATCCGCTGGACGGCCACCTGGCCTTCGGGAATACCGGACTCCGCCGTGACATAATGCGCCTCGACGTCGCCCAGGCGCACCTTGACCCGGCTGATGTTTTCCGGCGTGAGTTTCTGGCCAACGGCGATTGGCTCACGGGCGGCAAATACCTCGGTGGTGCGGTCCGCATTGCCGACGAGGGCAACGACTCCGACGACGGAGGCGAGGACCAGGAGCACACCCACCACGAGCCTCGGATCCTTCCAGGAAGGCTTCTTCAGCCGGGCTCCGGTGGCCGCCGTGCTTGCACTCATGCGTACTGCTCCCCCTTGACGCCTTGGCGCTTCAGTCGCGCCGGTCAGGAACATTGTTACGGCATTCCTGCTCCATCGGAAAGGTATTCAGGCAAACAACATCAAACTGTGGATAACCGCATCATCCATACCAAGGGTGGCACAATTGGACTATGCCCCGATTCCTTACGCTTGCAGATGTAGCCGAACAGCTTCAGATCAATGCGCCGGCAGCGTATGCCCTCGTCCGGAGCGGCGAACTGAAGGCAATCCAGGTGGGTGGCCGCGGCCAGTGGCGTGTCGAGGAAAAGATGCTTGAGCAGTACATCGAAGAGCGCTACGCCGAGGCAAGCCGCATGATTCAAGAGGCAAAGTCCAAGTCCGTTTGAGCACGGGAGGGCCGTCAGAGTTCCCCGCCGCGCCGTGAGCGGAGCGCACTCAGCGACTGGAACGGCACAGTAGCCACGTCGGCAACGCGGCCGGCCCGGCGCGCTTCGCCGGGCAATGTCAGTGCGAGGTCAAAGAAATCCCGCCCCACCCTGTCGATTACGCCCGGCAGCTGCAGGTCCGGTGACCGGCCTGCCAGCAGGACGGTAAGTTCTGCCCTGTCCCTTGCGAGCCCCCGCAGCGCGCTGGCAAGGCCGAGTTTCCGGCGCACGATGGATACCTCGGCCACTGCAAACCGCCCGAGGCCGGTGTAGTGACCCACGGCGGCATAAGGTATCAGCACCTGGTGCGTCGGCTCTTCAATGACCAGGCTTTCGGACCCCGCATGGCTGAGCGTGCCGGCAAAGACAGGCCCCGAATTCAGGTGGACGCCGACGTGGCAGCCCACGGATCCCCGCAGCCTGTCATCGAGCGCAATGGCGGCCGTGTCAGCCCGGGAACGCTCGGCAATCTCGGACTCCATGCCCAGGACCCCGGCTTCGGCGAGCTGCTGCTCCAGATCCTGAAAAAGTGCATTCCATCGCATTGCGCCAGCGTAGGCCCGCGCCCGAAGGCGGTCAATTAATCCACAAACTTTCCTATCTCCATAGACAACCTCAATACAGCTGCTGCAAACTGTCTCCATCAGGGCAAAACACATCAAAGTGGATCAAACTGCATCAAACACTAATTGGGGGAAGTCATGGCGGAAGAGGTTCAGCGTCCGGTGAGGGCGGAGGCTGCCCTGGCGGTGGTCATTCTGGGGCTCGGAGTCTTTCTGGCTCTCACCGGGTCCGGGATCGTCAATCACTGGAGGCGGTCCGCGGATCGCCAGCAGGCGTTGGTCTTCGATGACCTGCTGGGACTGCTGGCCCTCGCCGCCGGGCTGACCGTCATCGCCTGGTGGCTGCTGTCCCTGGCCACCGCCTTCGCTTCGGCGCTCCTGGAACGGACGGGGCATCACGCTGCCGCCCGCGCCACGGGGCGGTTCAGCCCTGTTTTCATGCGCCGGCTGGCGTTGGCCACGGTGGGCGTCCAGCTCCTCGGGGCACCGCTTGCCCAGGCGGATGAATTGCCGGCCGCAGCCCTTTCCTCTAACAACGGATCGTCCCTCTCCGCAGCGTGGGGTCCCCTGGCGGAGCGGCGGCCGGACCTGCCCGCCGGCCATTCCGCGGGGTACGGGGTCGCCCAAAGATCAGTCCCGGACCCCGGCGAACTCCAGCCCCAGTGGAGGCCACGCGTCCCGGTTGTGCAGCCCGGCCTCGTCAGCTCATTGCCTACCAGGGCAACGGCGAAGCCAGCCAATGCCCGCCGTGAAGTGCCCGTACGTGCCGGCGAATCGCTGTGGACCATTGCCGCACGCGAACTGGGGCCCAGCGCCTCAGAGCTGGAGGTAGCAGCCCGCTGGCCGCTCTGGTATCAGGCCAACCTGAAGGTCATCGGCCCCGATCCCAATGTCCTTCTCCCGGGCCAGCTCCTCAGGCCGCCGCCTCCGCCGTAAGCGGCGCCGGCACCCGCTTCTTCCGCGCTACCTTCCCCGTCTACGCCCCAAGGACCGGCCCCTCCCGCGGCCGTCCCAAGCCAGCCCTACCAGAAGGACCGATCATGACTGCAGTAACTCCTACACGGCGTGCTGGAAACGCTGTTCTTCAACCCGTCCCGCCCGTGCCGGAACGAACAGCGCCGGCACCCTCGCCGGCAGGACAAACTGGCCCGGCGCAAGGCCATTCCAAGCAAACCCTAACGGCTGAAACGCGGCTTTCGGTTGTTCCCGGCCCCTGCGACGAGGCGCGTGAGATCTGCGCCATCACCCGGGCCACGGTCCAGGCTGCCATCGAAGTCCTGGCGGGAACGAGGCCCATCCACCAGCTGGCACGGCGGCTGGACCAGCGCTGCCTCACCGTGCTCCAGCACCGGGCGGCCCTCACCCGGCGGGTGGCTGGCCGGGCTCCCCGGAAAATGGGGCTGCTTCACCGCAATGCGTCGGTCCGCTCTGTCCGGGCGTGCGGGGTGACGCCTGACGTTTACGAAGCCAGTGCGGTGGTGATTGATGAACTGCGGGTCCGGGCAGTCGCCGTCCGGCTGGAACGCAGCAAAAACGTTTGGCGTGTCACAGCCCTGGAGATTGGCTGACGCGGAAACAGGAAAGGACCGGAGCACGAAGCTCCGGTCCCTTTCCGTCATATCCGCTGGCTAGCGCTTTTTCTTCTTGTCGCGCCGGTCCTGCGATGCGGCCTTGGCGGGGTTGCCCGAACGGCCCGCAGCCCTGCCCTCGATCCGGGTCTCGGCTCCGCCGTCCTCCCGGGGCGCGGTGTACTGGAGCTGGGCGGGCTTTTCCGGCGCTTCGAGGCCGGCGGCCCGGATCTGCGGCTCGTGGTGTTCGGTGTGGCCGCCGGCGGCATCGGCCACCACAACGTCCTCGGCCGGCGTGACTTCCACTTCGAGGTTGAAGAGGAAGCCGACGCTCTCCTCCCGGATGGCTTCCATCATGGACTGGAACATCGTAAAACCTTCACGCTGGTATTCCACCAGCGGGTCACGCTGGGCCATGGCGCGCAGGCCGATGCCTTCCTTCAGGTAGTCCATCTCGTACAGGTGCTCCTGCCACTTCCGCCCGATGACGGAGAGGACAACGCGCCGCTCGAGCTCACGCATGCTCTCGGAGCCGATCGCTTCCTCGCGTGCCTGATACACCAGCTTGGCGTCAGACATGATTTCTTCCTTCAGGAACTCCACGGTGATGCGCGACTTGCCGCCGGCCTCGTCGATGACGTCGTGCGGCGTCACAGTGACGGGGTACAGCGTCTTGAGGTTGGTCCAGAGCTGGTCGAAGTCCCAGTCGTCACCGTTGCCTTCGGCGGTTGCTTCGTCAATCAGTGCGTTGATGGTGTCTTCCAGGAAGTACTGCACCTTTTCGTGAAGGTCGTCGCCCTCCAGGATCCGGCGGCGGTCGCCATAGATGGCTTCGCGCTGGCGGTTGAGGACGTCGTCGTACTTCAGGACGTTCTTGCGCTGCTCGGCGTTGCGCCCTTCGACCTGCCCCTGGGCGGAGGCAATGGCACGCGAGACCAGCTTGGATTCCAGCGCCACGTCGTCGGGCACGGAGCTGTTCATCAGCCGCTCCGCTGCACCCGAGTTGAACAGGCGCATGAGGTCGTCGGTCAGCGAGAGGTAGAAGCGGGACTCGCCGGGGTCGCCCTGGCGGCCGGAGCGGCCGCGGAGCTGGTTGTCGATCCGGCGGGATTCGTGGCGCTCGGTTCCCAGCACGTACAGGCCGCCCAGGCCCAGGACTTCCTCGTGCTCGTCCTTGACGGCCTTCTTCGACGCCTCCAGCGCTCCCGGCCAGGCAGCCTCGTACTCGTCGGAGTTCTCCTCCGGGTCAAGCCCGCGCTGCGCCAACTCGGCGATGGCGGTGAACTCGGCGTTGCCGCCCAGCATGATGTCGGTACCGCGGCCGGCCATGTTGGTGGCGACGGTGACAGCGCCCTTGCGTCCGGCCTGGGCAACGATGGCTGCTTCACGGGCGTGGTTCTTGGCGTTCAGAACCTCGTGCCGGATGCCCTCCTTCGCCAGCAGGCGGGAGAGGTACTCGCTCTTTTCGACGCTCGTGGTACCCACCAGGACCGGCTGGCCCTTCTCGTGGCGTTCGGCGATGTCCCGGACCACGGCCTCGAACTTCACGACCTCGTTCTTGTACACGAGGTCGGACTGGTCGATCCGCTGCATGTCGCGGTTCGTGGGGATGGCCACCACGCCGAGCTTGTACGTGCTCATGAATTCGGCGGCTTCGGTCTCGGCCGTGCCTGTCATGCCGGAGAGCTTGTCGTACATGCGGAAGTAGTTCTGCAGCGTCACCGTGGCGAGCGTCTGGTTTTCAGCCTTGATCTCGACGCCCTCTTTGGCTTCGATCGCCTGGTGCATGCCCTCGTTGTAGCGGCGGCCAGCCAGAATACGGCCGGTGTGCTCGTCGACGATGAGGACCTCGCCGTCGAGGATGACGTAGTCCTTGTCCCGCTTGAACAGCTCCTTGGCCTTGATGGCGTTGTTGAGGAAGCCGATCAGCGGCGTGTTGGCGGATTCGTAGAGGTTCTGGATGCCGAGGTAGTCCTCAACCTTTTCGATTCCGCTTTCGAGAACCCCGACGGTGCGCTTCTTCTCATCAACTTCGTAGTCTTTCTCCGGCTGCAGCCGCAGGACCACCTTGGCGAACTCGCTGTACCAGCGGTTGGTGTCACCCTGGGCCGGGCCGGAGATGATCAGCGGTGTGCGGGCCTCGTCGATGAGGATCGAGTCGACTTCATCGACGATCGCAAAGTTGTGGCCGCGCTGCACCAGCTCGGACTTGTCCCAGGCCATGTTGTCGCGGAGGTAGTCGAAGCCGAATTCGTTGTTGGTGCCGTACGTGATGTCGGCGGCGTATTGCTCACGGCGCACAGACGGGTCCTGGTTGGCCAGGATGCAGCCGCTGGTGAGCCCCAGGAAGCGGTACACGCGGCCCATCAGCTCGGACTGGTATTCGGCCAGGTAGTCGTTCACGGTGACAACATGGACGCCTTTTCCGGTGAGGGCGTTGAGGTAGGCCGGAGCAGTGGCCACCAGAGTCTTGCCTTCACCGGTCTTCATTTCGGCGATGTTGCCCAGGTGCAGGGCCGCGCCACCCATGAGCTGCACATCGAAGTGCCGCATGCCGAGTGTGCGCGAGGACGCCTCGCGCACGGCCGCGAAGGCTTCCGGCAGGAGGTCATCAAGCTTCTCGCCGTCCTGGTGGCGCGCGCGGAGCCGGTCTGTTTCTTCACGCAGTTCCGCATCCGTGAAGGTTTGGAACGAGTCTTCAAGGGCATTAATGGAATCAGCATAGTTCCGCAGTTGCCTCAGGAGCTTTTTGTCACCTGTGCGGAGAATTTTTTCGATTAGTGATGCCACGTGAAGTTGCTCCCAGTCTCATGCTGCCGAATTCTGGCGTGATTTAGTCTACGGGAGAGACGCATGGCACGTTGCCCCTGTTCCCTCACAGCGGATAGCCGTTGCCGGCAGCCGCAACGGCGGGCGCAAGGTCCCCCACCGGCGAGACGGCTATGCCGTCCAGTCCCAGCCACTCTGCCATCAGCTGGAGTTCGGCGGCGAGTTCCACGGCGGTGTCCGCCGGGGCGTCCGGCTCACCGAAGCACGCCTTGGCAAGCAGCAGGCCCGCGGCCCGGTCTGCCTTCAGGTCTACCCTGGCCACGATGCGGTCCCGCAGAAGGAACGGAAGCACATAGTAACCAAAGCGGCGCTTGGCCACCGGGGTGTAAATCTCGATTCGGTAGTGGAATCCGAAGAGTTCTTCGAGCCTGCGCCGTTCAAACACGAGCGAATCGAACGGGCTGAGCAGCGCCCTGCCGGTTGCCTGGCGCGGCAGCCGTGCTTCGGCGTGCCGGTACACGTTCCGGTCCCAGCCTGCCACGGTCACTGGCTCGAGGCGTCCGGCGTCAACGAGTCGCTGCACCGAGGCCGCGGCTGCTTTGACCGGAGTCCTGAAGTAGTCGGCGAAACACCGAACGGTCCCGATCCCGTGGGCCTGTGCTGCCGCATCGATGAGCCTATCCATGGCGGCCGACGGATCCGGCACCGCGTCGAGGTCATGCCCGGGCAAGACCTGGCGGGTCAGTGCGTACTGCCTCTCGAACTGGTCAGTCCTTGAGGCCGACGAGACGACCCCTTCCTCGAACAGGTGCTCGAGGACGCGTTTGACGGCGTTCCAGTTCCAGCCCCAGTTGACGTGCTTGCGGTCTTCAACATGCCCCAGCCTGGCGGTGAGTTCGGCGGCGGTCATGGGCCTGCCGTCGGCGAGCGCATCAAGGACCCTGCCCGTCACACCGGAGCGCAGCCCGGGGTCCATTCCCGCTGCCCCGACCCACTTCCGGTTCTGCCACACCACCAGGTCCAGGAAATGTTCCGGGCGGATATAGCTGGCTTCGTGGGCCCAGTACTCCATCATGCGCCGCGGGTGCCGGCCGGCCATGTGCTGGAGGATGGAGCGGTCGTAGGCGCCGAGCCTCGAATAGAACGGGAGGAAGTGGCTGCGGGCCAGAACGTTGACCGAATCGATCTGGACGAGTTGGATCCGGGCAAAGGTCCGGCCCACCGCCCGTGAGGTCACGGGTCCGGCGGGCCGTCCTTTGTCCAGTCCCTGGGCTGCCAGTGCGATCCGCCGTGCCTGCGTGAGGCTCAGCGATGCACCCATGTCAGCCGTTTCGTTGTCTGGGCTCCATCTTATGCAGTTGCGGCTGCATCATCCGAGCGGTACGCAAGGATTTTCTCCTCGTGCGTGTTCTCGCCGGGTTCGCAGTAATGGTCGAGGGTGATAACCCCGTAGGTCCAGCCGCGGCGGCGGTACACAACCGATGGTGCACTCGTGGCCTTGTCCACGAAAAGGTAAAAGTCGTGACCGATAAGTTCCATATTGTCCACGGCGTCGTCAAGGGTGAGGGACGCGGCCGGGAATACTTTGCGCCGAATCAGTACCGGCGAGTCGCCGGCAGGGATGTCGTTGTCGACGTCGTACGGCGATTTGTCAGCCGGTTCCGGAGCGGCCTGGGTGCTATTGCCCGCTTCGACGTAGATCGGCTGGTTGGAGCTTGCGGGCTCCAGTGTTGCAGTTGCCTCGCGTACTGCCTTGGGCGTGTGCCGCCCGTGGTGGACCTTCTTGCGGTCCTTGGCCCTGCGCAGCCGCTCAAGCAGCTTGTTGTAGGCGAGGTCGAACGCGGCGAACTTATCTGCGGCGCTTGCTTCGGCACGGATCACGGGGCCGCGGCCCAGGACTGTCACTTCAACCGTGAGCTGGTCACCGGTCTGCCGCGCGTTTGTTTCCTTTGAAACCTTCGCGTCGACCCTCTGGACCTTGTCCCCAAGCGATTCGATCTTTGAGATCTTCTCGCCGGCGTATTCGCGGAAGCGGTCCGAGACCGTCAGATTCCGTCCGCTGATCATGAACTCCATGGTGCCCTCCAAATGACTTCGGTGACACGACGGCGGCACTTCCGGGGGACGAGCTGATTGACAGTCGAGCCCCTTTCCGAGCCGCTATCGAAAGGTACAACTGATCTTGGTACCCATATCCGACGTTAGTTCATAGCAACCAGTTATTCATCCTTTCGCAGTTTATTTTTTTCTATGTCCCAGCTATCCCCCAGCCCGTCCCCAGGGCGCCGCGACTGCGCCGGGGCGGCCGCCGCATCCGGTGCGCGGGTGGCGGCAAGGACCAAGGCGCCGCGGACGATTCCGCCGGCTTCGTGGATGGCCCGGGCCGCTTCCGCCAGGGTGGCGCCGGTGGTAAGGACGTCGTCGATGATGATGCACTGCCTCCCCCGCAGCGAGCGTCCACGGGCTCCCCGCGTGGTGCGCATGGAACCGCGGACCCGTCGGGACCTGTCTCCCCTGCCGAGTCCTTTTTGCCCTCCGGTCAGTCCTGCTCCGGCTCCGGGGCTGCGAACCTTGCGCAGGGCATCATTGCATTCCGTTCGGGGGTCGTTGCGGCCACGCCCGACGCCGGCCAGCAGCAGGTGAACGGGGCTGAAACCACGTTTCCGGTACGCGCTGCCGCTGGTGGGGACCGGAACGAGGACCATGCCGTCCGCTCCGGCATGTGCCGCCGAAAGCGTGTGGGCGAGGACCTTCGACAGCACCCGCCGCAGTTGACCCTGGCCGTGGCGTTTGAAGGCCAGAATGGACTGTGAGAGCTCCTCACGGTAGATGCCCGCCGCAACCACAGGAAGGATCACCGACCCGTCGGTATCCATCAGCGCAGGCGCCCCCGTCTCCGCCCGGAAGGGATGGCGGGTGAGCATCCGGAGCCTGCGTTCGCAGCCGGCACATAGCGCCAGGTCCTCCTTGCCGCAGCAGACGCATTCCACGGGCAGCGCGAGGGCCACGACGTCGGCAGCGGCCCCCGCCAGCAGGTCCCAGGCCTGCAGGAGAGGCTGCCGGTGCTCCCCGCGGTGGCGGGCATGCCATAGCGGCTGAACCAGCAGGTCAGGA
Organism: Arthrobacter sp. NPDC058097; assembly: GCF_042884885.1. Lineage (NCBI taxonomy): Bacteria > Bacillati > Actinomycetota > Actinomycetes > Micrococcales > Micrococcaceae > Arthrobacter > Arthrobacter sp. NPDC058097. The sequence continues at coordinate 275,539 of NZ_JBHVSZ010000002.1, read as the reverse complement.
TCTGCCGAGGTCCTCTGCCCCTCTCCCGTCCGATGGCTCCCCACGCTTTAAGGGTGCAGCGATGGATTCGGCCCGCAAAAGAGCGAGCAGTGTCCATGTGGAAAAGTCGGCCAAAACCCAGTGCAGGTCAGCCGGGGAAGGACGGGTCCGTGGGTCCCCGGAGCTGTGCCGACCAGCCATTGCCGAGCCTCTGGAAGACGCCGTCCCTGGACTGCGCATAGATCTCCTCGGGGCCGTTGCCGGCGCTGAGGGCAACCAGCCCCGGCCACGGGGCAAGTTTCTGCGGCTGGGACGAGGAGAGGGACAGCAGTTCGGGAGTCACGTTCGCCGTGGCGTCACCCTTCATGACCACCGCCGTGGTGTCGTTCACCCACACTCCCTGGTCCGGGTTGCCGCTGGCCTGCAGAGTAGTGGGCGCCGTCAGTTCCTTGGGAGTGCCGTCAGCACCGCGGATGATCCCGGTCACCTGCACCCGTGTAGTGCCGTTCTGTTCGGAGATCACCAGAGCCCGTACACCTTCCCGGGACACCCGGAAGTCCTTGACCGTGCGGCCGGCCAGCCAGGACGGCGTCAGCGTCACGGAAGGAACCCGCGCCCCCTGGGCGATTCCCGTGGGACGGAAGGCGGTCACCTCCGTGATGCCCTGCGCCCCCGGCCCCGCGGTCCACAGCCAGTCGTGCAGGCTGAACGTCGGGTGCGTCAGCGTGCTGCGGGTGGTCAGGGCGCGCGCCGGCTGGCCGGGCACCATCGAATAGAGGGTGCTGCGGCTGCCGTTCAGGAAGGCCACCGTCTGCGAGACGGGCGACTCGGCAGGCGAGCGAGGTTTCAGCAAGGCCACCGGCTGCATGTCGGGCAGCGGTGACACCCTGTTGTTCTCGTACCGCACCAGCTCGTTGTTGCTGACGGCGATCTGGCGCGCGGGCACGTTCCTGTTCTGGACCGGCGGCAGCACCGAGCCGTTGTCCTCCACCCGGACGAGGTCCTGGTTGGCCCGCAGCTCCACGTTGATAACGTCCGGCTGGCTACGGAATGTAAGGGCCAGCTGCGTCTGCATCCGGAGCCGGTCCTCGGTGGACGCGTCGGTCAGCTCCTTCGCCGACAGATCGACCTGGGCTGCACCCGAGACGACGGGCACAGACTCCCTGGCAAGTTTCATTCCGGACGGGAACGCGCTGACGACGGCGCCCTTCAGGTACGGGGCGGGCCCGCCGAGCAGGGCGCTCGTCATGGATTTAACTGTCTTCTTTTTAATGAACCAGCGGACATCCGGGACGGCGTAAGTGAAGCTGGGGTCATAGAAGTAGATGGGGTAGGCGCCGTAGATGACCTTGAAGGTTTCCTCGGGGATGGCGGTGCCATCGGGGATCTTGGAAATGCGCCATTCGCCGTCAACCTGTACCAAAGTCACGGGGATGTTTTCCTTGGTTCCTTCCGGCATCTGGGTGGCCACGCCGTCGGAATCCACTGAGTATGCGACGTCCAGTTCGTAGTTGTAGACGCCTTCGACGCCGGTCTTCACCACGCGCTCGGAGCGGAACACCAGCGTCCGCTGGTCAGGCTTCCAGGCCACCGAGGACGCCTGCGTGAGGTACTGCCGTGCCACGGCGTAGTCATCCTCGTACCCGCTGCCTGCCAGGTAGAAGTCCTCAATGACCGCTTCGGGGCTGGACCCGGTGCGCGGGGCGACGGGAAAGAACACCGGCGCGTTGGGATTTCCTGCGCTTTCGTCGGTGCTCTTTCCAACGGGGCCGGAACGCGGAATCTGGGCGCACGATGCCAGGAACAGCAGAACGACGGCCAGCAGCCCAGCGGCCAGTCTGCGGGCCGCCGGGCGCACCCGGCTCACGGGCGCTCCCCCGTGCGCGCTGCCTCAGGTGTTCCCGGCCGGACGGCCGCGGCATTCTCGGCTTCCCCGGCCTGCGAAACGCCGCCACCGGAGTTCCCGGCGTCCGCCGGGCCCCCGGTAGCCGGGCTCGCGGTAGCAGGGCCCGCGGCGGCAGAATCATGGGGCACAAAATCTCCGGCCGCGAAGTCCCCGGGCGCAGCGGTGGCGCCCGGCCCCAGGACAAGGACACTGTGGTCCCCGGGCGTGCCGAGGCCCACGTCCGCAGGTTCGAGCGGCAGCGGCGACTTTGTGATGGTGCCGCCCTGTCTAAGAGGCAGCGTGAGCCGGAAGCTGGAACCGACGCCGGTATTTCCCCAGGCCTGCAGCCAGCCGTTGTGCAGTTTGGTGTCTTCAGTGGCAATGGACAGGCCCAGGCCGCTGCCGCCGGTGGTGCGGGCCCGGGCGGGGTCGGCGCGCCAGAAACGGTCGAACACCCGTGCCGCCTCGGCCGGACTCATGCCGATTCCGTGGTCCCGCACGGTGACGGCAACGGCGTCCGCGTTGGAGGCGACGGCGATATTGACGGGCCGGCCTTCGCCGTGTTCCAGGGCGTTCAGGATCAGGTTCCGCAGGATCCGGTCAATGCGCCGGGAATCCATTTCCACCACAACGCTGCCCTCCGGCGCATTCAGCATCATCTTCGAACCGTATTCTTCGGCGACGGGGGCCGCGCCCTCCATTACATGCGAAATGAGCTGGACGATGTCCGTCGCGTCGGCGTCGAGCATGGCGACGCCGGCGTCGAACCGGGAAATTTCGAGCAGGTCCGCCAGCAATGACTGGAACCTCTCCACCTGGTTGTAGAGCAGTTCGGCCGACCTCTTGTTAATGGGGTCGAAATCGTTGCGGGCGTCGTACAGCACCTCGGCGGCCATCCGCACAGTGGTCAGCGGCGTGCGGAGCTCATGGGAGACGTCGGACACGAAGCGCTGCTGCATCTGGGACAGCGTGGCCAGCTGGGTGATCTGCTCCTGCAGGCTCGCGGCCATGTGGTTGAACGACGCCCCGAGCCGGGCCACCTCGTCCTCGCCCTTGACCACCATGCGTTCCTGCAGCTGGCCTGCCGCCAGCTTTTCCGACACCACCGCGGCATGGCTGACGGGGCTCACCACGTTGCGGGTGACATACCAGGCGATCGCGCCAATCATGAGGATCAGCGCAGCGCCGCCGGCCCAGAGGACGTTTTGGATTTCGTTGAGGGTCTGCTGTGCGGTGTTGAGGTCGTAGATCAAATAGAGCTCATACACAGTGCCGTTGAACGTCACCTTGTTGCCGACGGCGATCCCAGGCCGGTCCTCGGTCCCTACGGGGAATTCGGTGGAAGCCCAGAACTGTTCCTTGCCGGAATCCTGGACGGCCTTCCGGAGGTCGGGCGGGATGACGCTGATGGTCAATTGGTCGGATGCCCGCGATTCCACCCACCGGTTACGGGGCTTGGTCTGCTCCGGCATCGCCTCAAACACGTAACGGCGCTGGATTACCGAGCCCTTGCCCTCCACCGCGTTCAGGGTGTCATAGACGAGGGTGATCACGCTGGACTGGTCGGTGACCTGGGCGCCGTCGAACGTGTCCTGCACCTGCTTGACGTTGTAGCGGGTCTCGGACTCCGCCTGCGTCAGCCGTTCCTGGAACAGGTTGTTGGCGATCTGGTTGGACAGATAAGCGCCGACGATCGCGAACGAGCTGATGGACAGCAGCAGGGTGGTCAGGACCGTGCGGAACTGCAGCGACCGGCGCCACCGCCGCTGCAGGGAATGCAGCAGATACCGGATGCCGGGAAAAATCCGGTCGACACCGGCACGCACCAGGCGCGCCACCCGCAGCACGACGATCAGGGCGCGGCGCCGCCAGATCCGGGCCTGCGAGGGCAGCCTCGCGAGCCCGGCGCCAAAGGCGTCGGTGTGCTCCGGGACCGGACGGGGACCGGGTTTGCGTGAAGTATCCCGGGCATGCTCCGCCACGGGAGCGCTGCCGTGGGTTTCGGGACCGGATCCCGCGGGCGCTTCAGGGGGATTCTGGCCCTGCGGTTCAGGACCCTGCTTTGTAGCCGACACCACGAACCGTCAATACAACTTCCGGAGCTTCCGGATCACGTTCAATCTTTGACCTCAGTCGCTGGACATGGACATTGACCAGCCGGGTGTCAGCCGCGTGGCGGTAACCCCAGACCTGCTCCAGGAGCAGCTCACGGGTGAAAACCTGCCAGGGCTTGCGCGCCAGGGCCACCAGGAGATCGAACTCGAGGGGGGTCAGCGAAATCCGCTCGTCGCCGCGGCTCACGAGGTGGCCGGCGACGTCGATGGTGATATCTGCGATGCGCAGCGTCTCGGGTGCCTTCTGGTCGCCTGGGCGCAGGCGCGCCCGCACCCGGGCAACGAGTTCCGCCGGCTTGAAGGGCTTGGGGACGTAGTCGTCGGCACCTGATTCCAGTCCCCTGACCACATCGGAGGTGTCCGACTTGGCCGTCAGCATGACGATGGGAACGTCTGATTCGGAGCGGATCTGCCGGCATACCTCGATGCCGTCCGTGCCCGGCAGCATCAGGTCCAGGAGCACGAGATCCGGCTTTGACGAGCGAAACACGTCCAGAGCCTGTCCGCCGTCCGCGCAAAAGACGGGCTCAAAGCCGTCGTTGCGCAGGACAATGCCGATCATTTCTGCGAGCGCCTCGTCATCATCAACCACCAGAATGCGTGCCTTCATAGTTATATATTCCCTTATTGCCCTTGCTTTGTCTTATTGACGGAGTTTTCGGCGGGGCGCGTGCCGGGGCAGCGCACACCGCAGCCGGCGGTCCGTCCCGGGCGCTAACGGGCCCGGAAGCTAGGATGCCCGACGGCGGAACTATAGTCTGGAGGTGCCCGGCCGTTGGCCGGTGCGCACCTTGGGGAGGAACAGGTTGTCAGAGCAGGATCCGCAGCACCCGCCGTCCGGACACCGGCTACCTGACCACCGGCCGCCTGAATACCGCCCGCCGGAACCCTCCTCCTCCGACATCACCTCCCGGCCCCACAACCCGTGGGCACCACCGCAGCAGCCCTGGGGCGCACCCCCGCAGTGGGGCAGCCCGCAGCCCGGGCCATACCCGTCAGGTGCACAACAGCCCTACGGGCCTCCGCACCGGTGGGGTGCCGGGCCGTACTCTGCCGTTCCCTACCCCATGTACGCGGCCCCGCCGAAACCGGGCGTGGTGCCGCTGCGGCCGCTGATGTACGGCGAAATCATGGACGGGGCCTTCCAGACGATCCGGCGGAATCCCAAAGCGATGCTTGGCGCAGGCCTGCTGGCCCAGGCGCTGGGTGCTGTGATCACCGCCGTTGTCCCGATAGTTACCCCGGCCTCCGATGCTTCCGCGGAGGCCTGGCTGGGCAACCTCAGCACATCCGAGATGACCGGCATCGTCGCAGGTGTGGCGGGCGCCTTCATCCTCGTCGGACTGGTGTCCGTGTTCATCTCCGTGGTGATGCAGGGGGCCATGGTGGTCCCCGTGGCCAGATCCATCCTCAACCGACACACCGGGTTCCGGCAGATGTGGCTGCTGGCACGCAGCCGCGCCTGGGCGCTGGTCCGCCTGGCCGGGATCGGGATGGCAGCGGCGCTGCTGGGTGTGGCCCTCATCGCCGTGGCCACCGCGCTGCTGGCCAATTCGATGGGCACAGGGTCGCTGGTCATCGTGCTTCCGCTGTTTCTGGCCTTTATTGCGGCCATGATCTGGGTGTCCGTCAAGCTGACGGTCGCGCCCGCGGTCATCGTCGTCGAGGATTTGGGAGCGCTGGACGGCATCCGGCGCTCCTGGGCGGTCACCCGGGGAAGCTGGTGGCGCGTCCTCGGCATTGTCCTCGTCGTGTCGCTCCTCGCGGGCATCATCGGCCAGATCATCCTCATCCCGGTCACCCTGCTCTCCGGGCTGCTGACCACCGTCGCCGGCCCCCAGGACCCGGCCAGCCAGACGGCCACCCTGCAGGCAGTGGCCGGTGTGGCCACGGCTGTCGTTTCCGCCGCCGTCGGGGCGGTGGCGTTCGCCTTCCAGACGTCGGTCATGGCCCTGCTTTACATGGATTTGCGGATGCGCAACGACGGCTTGGATATCGCGCTGCTCCGGCTGCTGGAAACCGGAAACGACGACGGCGGCATCCCCGGCCGGGGCGTGCCCGTCTACAGCGCTGGCCGGAACAGCGCGGGCCCCAGCCAGCCCTGGCCTTACCAGCACGGGCATCACCAACAGGGCCCCTACCAGCCCGGGCCGCAGCAACCGGGACCTTACGGAAATTCAGCAGGCTGGCCGCCGCCCCCGGGCCCGCCAACGATGCCGGGATGATCGCCGTCGGCCTCGTCCCGATCCTGCGGCACGCGACGGTGCTGCTGCAGCCAACCCTGGAACCGCCGGTACGGCCTGACCGGGAAGAGGCGCGCCGCTGGGCCGTGGAGGAGCTCTCCAAACGCGAGTACCGGGACGCGGCCCCCGGCTGGCTGGAAACCCTCTGGCAGCAGTTCCTCGACTGGCTGCAGTCGGTGACCGATGGACAGTCGCCGGCCGATGGACCTTCGGTGGCGCCCTTCATCGGCCTGGGCATCGCCATCCTGATAGGCGTGGCCATCATCCTGGCACGGCCCCGGCTGAATGCCCGCCGCCGCGCACCGAAGGAAATCTTCGACAGCGAGACCGCCGCCACGGCAGCGGACTACCGCGAGCGCGCGAAAACGGCAGCCGCCCGCGGCGACTGGGTGGCCGCCGTCGTCGAGCAGTTCCGCGCACTGGTGAGTTCTGCCGAGGACCGGGCCGTTTTGGACCCCCAGCCCGGCCGGACAGCCGACGAGGCTGCCGGGCAGCTCACGCGCGCGTTCCCGGCAGCCAGCGACAAACTCGACGCCGCCGCCCGCATGTTCGACGCCGTCCGCTACGGCAGTGGAAGCGCCGTGGCAGCCGACTACGCCGCGCTGGTTGAGCTGGACTCTGCCCTGGAAAGGCTCACGCCCTCCTATGCAGAGGCCGGCCCCGGCGGACTGGCGGTGCCCCGGTGATCCCTCTTCCCGGCACGGAACCGGCAGGCCCGGAAGCGGCTGGCGGTGTTCTTGTCGCGGCCCCCCGCCGGAGAGCTGGCTGGTTCCGCAGGCACCGGGCGGGGCTGCTCTTCGGCATAGCCATGGCTGTCGCCCTTGCGGTGATCCTCATTCTCCAGACGACGCAACGGGCCGACAGCCAGGAGCTGTCCATCCGCAACCCCGGTCCCGGGGGCGCCAGGGCAGCAGCCCAGATCCTGGCAGGACAAGGAGTCACTGTCGAACAGACGGCGTCGTTCGAGGAAACTGTGGCAGCAGCGCGTGCGGCCGGCAGCAGCGGGTCCGGCTCGACGGTGCTGGTCTACGACCAACGCGGGTTCCTCGCGCCCGAAAGGCTCCGGCGGCTGCTCGCAGAGACAGACCGGCTGGTGGTGGTATCGCCGCGCCTGGCCACGCTGGCCGGCCTCGGCAGCACCATCCGGCAGGCCGGGGTGGTCCCCGGCTCTGAGCAGACCCTGCAGCCCGGATGCGCCGTTGAGGATGCCCAGGCCGCCGGCGACATCAGCGCCGACGGCGGCTTCCTCTACACCGGCGGCACCGTCTGCTACGGCGCCGGTGCCGCCGGCCGGGGCCTTTATGCCACGGCAGAGAGCGGGAGGCTTGTGGTCATCGGCAGCACGGCGGTGATCAGCAACCAGTTCCTGGCCTCGAACGGCAACGCCGCCCTCACCCTCCGGACCCTGGGCAGCCAGGGACACCTCGTCTGGTACCTGCCGGGTCCCGGGGACCTCGGCGGCAACCCCGCACCGAAGACCCTTGCCGAACTTGCCCCGGCGTGGTCGGCGTTTGTGGCCCCGTGGCTCATCGTGGTGGCCCTGTTCGCCGTGCTGTGGCGCGGACGCCGCCTGGGCCCGCTGGTCTTCGAGCCCCTGCCGGTGGTGGTGAAGTCCGCTGAAACCGCCGAGGGCAGGGCCCGCCTGTACCACGAGGCCCACGACGTAGCCCGGGCGGCGGACACTCTCCGGGCAGGCACCATCGTCCGGCTTGCCTTAGCCCTCCGGGTGGGCACCGCAGCCGGGTTTGCGGACATCGCCGGCTCTGACGTGGCGGCTGCCGCTGCCCGGCATCTGGACCGCAACGCCGCAGAAATCCAGCAGATCCTGCAACACCGTCCCGCAACCGAGGCCCAGCTTGTCCGCTGGGCCCAGGACCTTGTCCGACTCGAGAAAGAGGTAAAGGCCAGATGAGCCAGCAGCCAAACGGGCACCAGCACGGCACCTACGGCGAGGCGCCGGTGGGCACCATGGCCGCTCCGCGCACGCCAGACCATTCCCCGGATCCTGTCCGGCAGGCCCTGCTTGATGTCCGGCGGGAGGTGGCCAAGGCTGTTGTGGGCCAGGATTCCACCGTCACCGGCATGCTGATCGCTCTCTTGTCGCGCGGGCATGTACTGCTGGAAGGTGTGCCGGGCGTGGCCAAGACGCTGCTGGTCCGCGCCCTGTCGGCTGCCTTGAGCCTGGACACCAAACGCGTGCAGTTCACCCCGGACCTCATGCCCGGCGACGTCACGGGGTCCCTCGTATACGACGCCGCCAATTCGGAGTTCAGCTTCCGCGAAGGCCCCGTTTTCACCAACATGCTCCTGGCGGACGAAATCAACAGGACGCCGCCGAAGACCCAGGCCTCGCTGCTGGAAGCCATGGAGGAACGCCAGGTGTCCGTGGACGGTGTGTCGCGCCGGCTGCCCGTGCCGTTCATCGTGGCGGCCACGCAGAACCCCGTGGAGTACGAGGGCACCTACCCGCTGCCCGAGGCCCAGCTGGACCGCTTCCTCCTCAAGCTAACCATGCCCCTGCCGGACCGGGCCGCCGAAATCGAGGTGGTCCGAAGGCACGCCGCCGGCTTCGATCCCCGCGACCTCGCCGCCGCGGGCATCCGCCCGGTGGCGGGCGCCGATGAACTGGAACGGGCACGGCGGGCCGTGGCCGCCGTCGAGGTCTCGCCCGAGGTGCTCGGTTACATTGTGGACGTGGTCCGGGCAACGCGCGCCGCCCCGTCCTTCCAGCTTGGTGTCTCGCCGCGCGGTGCCACCGCGCTGCTGAACACTTCTCGGGCCTGGGCCTGGCTGTCCGGCCGGAACTTTGTCACCCCGGATGACGTCAAAGCCCTGGCCCAGCCGTGCCTGCGGCACCGTGTGGCGCTCCGGCCCGAAGCCCTGATGGACGGCGTCCAGGTGGACGACGTACTGGGCAGCATCCTGGCCTCCGTGCCGGTCCCCCGCTGATCTCGTGGCGATTTCCGGACGACTGGTGCTCCTGGCGGCGGCCGGGCTGGTGCCGGTACTGCTGTTTCCCGGCTGGCTGACAGTGCTTTCCGTGCTGCTGGTCCTCGGCGCCCTGGTCCTGGTGGACGTGCTTCTGGCCGCGGCACTGCAGCAGGTCTCGGTGGAAAGGTCGGCGCCCGTCAACGTTACGCTCGGAGGCACGGCGCACTCTGTTCTGACGCTGCATAACCGCGGCACGCGCAGGCTCAGGGCCGTGGTGCGTGACGCCTGGCAGCCATCCGCCGGGGCGGAAGACCCGGTCCAGGCCGCAGAGATTCCCGCCGGTGAACGGCGCCGCCTCAGAGTCAGGCTCCGGCCCGTCCGGCGGGGTGACCTCAGGGCGCCCCACGTCACCGTCCGCTCCTTCGGGCCGCTCCGGCTGGCCGCCCGCCAGAAAACGGTGCGGGCACCCGGGTCGTTGCGGGTGCTGCCGCCCTTCAATTCCCGGCGGCACCTGCCGTCAAAACTGCGCCGCCTGCGGGAGCTCGACGGCAAGGCGGCTGTGCAGATCCGCGGCGCGGGAACAGAGTTCGACTCCCTGCGCGACTATGTCCGCGGTGATGACGTCCGCTCCATCGACTGGCGGGCGACGGCGAGACGGTCCGCCGTCGTCGTCCGCACCTGGCGGCCGGAGCGCGACCGCCGCGTGGTGATCATGCTGGACACATCCCGGACCGCCGCCGCGCGTGTGCACGACGAACCCCGGCTGGACACGGGCATGGAGGCCGCGCTGCTGCTGGGCGTCCTGGCCGAACGCGGCGGTGACCGCGTCGATTTCTTCGCCTTCGACCGCAGGATGCGCGCCCGGGCAGGCACGACGGCGGGCGGCAATCTGCTGGGCCAGCTGGTGCAGGCCATGGCTCCGCTGCAGGCCGAACTCATCGAGCTGGACTGGGCACAGGTGCCGGCCCAGGTCCGCACGGTTTCGGCGCACCGTTCCCTCGTGGTCCTGCTGACCTCGCTGGACAGCGGCGCGCCGGAGGAAGGGCTCATTCCGATGGCGGCACGGCTCGCCCGGCAGCACGTCGTGGTGGTGGCTTCGGTCCGCGACCCGCTGCTGGGCGAGATGCTCGAGGACAGGACGACGGCGGCCCAGGTGTTCCGTGCTGCAGCCGCGGAACGCGCCTTGCTCGAGCGGGAAGCCGTGAGTGTCCAGCTGCGCCAGCTCGGCGTGGAGGTGGTGGACGCGGAGCCGCATCAGCTGCCACCGGCACTGGCCGACGCCTATATCCGGCTCAAGGCGGCGGGGCGGCTGTGATGACTGATCCGATCTACCGCCAGGCCCTTGGCGCTGACTTCCGCAGACTGCAGCCGGAACTGCAGGAGTACTTTTCGCTGGCCCCGGGCTCCGGCACCTTTGGCGTCGGCGAGGGCGTATTCGAGGTGGTGGGCTGCAGGCAGCGGTGGCTGCGGCCGCTGATGCGGCTGACCGCAGGCGAGCAGGCCTTCTTCCCGGAGTACGGCGAGGGCGTCCCGTTCCGGATCGAAAACCATGCGCACCTGGACCCCCTCGGCCGCTCCAGCCTGACAGCCCGGCGGGAGATCTTCTTCCCCGGGACCACCAGGATTTTCCAGGACACCACGAGTGTGGAGGCCGGCGGCGCCGGCGCCCAGGTCCTGGGCAACCAGGCCCGCCTGGTGGACTATGTGGGCCGGTACCGCCGGCTGGTCACTGACCTCAACCTCGGTGTGACAGCCGGGGGCCGGCTGCGGGGAGTCTCCGAAGTATCCCGCCTGTTCCTTGGCCCGGTCCGGTTGCCCCTCCCCGCTGCCCTCGACGCGAAAGCGTACGCGGAGCAGTGGTGGGACCCGGCCGCCGGCGAATCCGGACGGCACAGGATCCAGGTGAAGGTGATCCAGCCGCAGCTCGGCCTCGTCCTGGTGTATGCGGGCCACTTCGACTACCGGCTGGAGCCCTATCCCTCCGGGGAATCTTCGGCGGGCTTCCTTCCGGCCTATGCCAGGCCGGACCGCTGGGAGCGACGAACCTAGTGAGCTGGCTCAGCCGAGCGCGAGCTGGTTCAGGCCGTCGGCAACCTGCGTGAGCCGGGTAAGGACTTCCGTTGCGGCGGCCGGTGACTGATTTTCGAGGCCGCCCGACGGCGTGACCCGCACCGTTCCGAGCCCCGCCAGCGGCAGTCCGAGCTGCTGCCACGGACGCCGGACGGATTCAACAACATCGGACGCCTTCGGCACGCCGCCCGGACCGTCGGCCTGCAGCGCTCCGGCCCAAAGCCGCTTGCCTGCTTCTACTGCCTCCGCGAGCTGTTCCCACTGCCGGGTGGTCAGCGCCCGGAGCGGAACGGCAATGCCGTCAGCGCCCGCAGACAGGATCCGCTCGAACGGGGCCTCGATTTCCGGCACCGCAATGGCGACCTCCACCGCGCCGGCCTCGCGGAGGGCGTCGATCACCACGTGCCAGAGCTCCTGCACCTCCTGGCCCGGGACGGAGCGCAGGGTGCGGTACCCGCTGGAGGTGGGAATGGTTCCGGCAAGGACCGGGGCGATGTCCGGTTCGTCGAGCTGCACCACGAGCCTGGCCCCGGGCACCGCAGCAGCCACCTTGGCCAGGTGCGCGCCAACCCCGGCGGCCAGGGAGGCAGCGATGTCGCGGCGGGCGCCATGGTCGATCAGGGCACGCTCACCGTTGTGAAGGTGCAGTCCCGCCGCAAGGCTGAGGGGGCCCCGCAGCTGGACCTTGAGCTCGCCGGCCGCGCTGTCCTCTTCGCCGGCGATATCGGCCAGAACGTTGATGTCGGTGGACAGCGCTGACCTCGCCCGGACCATGTCGCGTCCGGGCCGGTCAACGATGCGCCAGCCATGCGGCTGGACATCCACTGCCAGGTCCACCAGGAGTGACGCGGTCCGTCCAATGGCGTCGGCGCCGACGCCGCGGTCGGGCAGTTCGGCGAGGAAGGGCAAGTGCGGGCTGCCGAGCTCACCCCGGATGATGCGGGTGGCCTCCAAGGGGTCCTGGCCCGGCCAGGGTCCCAGGGCCGTGGCCGTTACCTGGGCCGGCAGCTGGATCTTTGCGTCCGGCACGGCTTAAGCGGTGAACGGTGCGGAGGGGCTGGCCGTCCCGTTGGCCGTTGCGCCGGCGGCGTTGTGGTCCTCGGCGATCGCCTCGTGGTGCCGGATCACCTCGCCGATGATGAAGTTCAGGAACTTCTCTGCAAACGCCGGGTCAAGCTGCGCGTCCTCGGCGAGCCGGCGCAGGCGGGCGATCTGGGCTGTTTCACGCCCGGGGTCCCCCGCCGGGAGGCGGTGGGCCGCCTTGAGGAAACCCACCTTCTGCGTCGCCTTGAACCGCTCCGCCAGGAGGTAAACGAGGGTTGCATCAATGTTATCGATGCTCGACCGGATCGACAGCAGCTCCGCCATCACCGCAGGATCCACATGCCCGGCCAGGGAGCTGGCGGCGGGATTGTAGGAGTCGGTGTCAGGCAGATCATGGTTAAGCTCGGTCATGGTTCCAGTCTATGGGCAGCGCCGGATACTCTGCCCGTGTTAAGGATGCTGGCAGAGAATGTAACTGTTCGCACATACCGATGGAGGAGAATGCACATGAGGATCGCTGTTCTTGGTACCGGTGTGGTGGGCAGGACTTTGGCGGGAAAACTCGTGGAGTCCGGGCACGACGTCGTTCTCGGGTCACGAACCGCAACCAACGAGGCCGCGGTGCGGTGGGCAACGGAGGCGGGGCCGCGGGCCAGGGCCGCGACCTTCTTCGATGCCGCTGCGGAGGCCGAGGTTGTTATCAACGCGACACCCGGCGCAGTATCGCTCGAGGTGCTGGCCGCGGCCAGCACGGCGAACCTCGCCGGCAAGGTGCTCATCGATGTGGCCAATCCGCTGGATCACTCCGCGGGATTTCCGCCGTCGCTCTCCATCTCGAACACCGACAGCCTGGCGGAGACGATCCAGCGGGCGTTTCCCACGGTCCGCGTGGTGAAGGCGCTGAACACTATGCGCGCCGACGTCATGGTGGCGCCGGACCGGCTGGCCGGCGGGGACCACGATGTTTTCATGGCCGGGGATGACGCGGAGGCCAAGGACGTGGTGGCCCGACTCCTGCGGGAATTCGGCTGGCGGACCGAACACATCAGGGATCTTGGCCCGCTCGACGCGGCACGCGGGCTTGAGATGTGGCTGCCAATGTGGCTGCGGATCTTCCTGAAGCAGGGAGACAGCGTGTTCAACATCAAGGTGGTCTCTGAGTAGCCATCCGAAAGGCACGCGTCCCCGTCCTCGGCGGAGGACGGGGACGCGTGGCTGCCGCGCGGTTTCCCTGGTGCGCTAGATACCCAGCAGGGCGCGGTGGTCCTCCCGGCGCTTGGCCTGCTCGGCGGGATCCGGGACAGGCAGCGATGCGATGAGGCGCTTCGTGTAGTCATGCTGGGGGGCACCCATGACCTGGTGGCCAATCCCTTGCTCCACGAGTTTTCCCTTGTACAGCACGCCCACCCAGTGCGACAGCATGTCCACCACTGCGAGGTCGTGGCTGATGAACAGCGCCGCGAAGCCGAACTCCTGCTGGATTTCCTTGAAGAGTTCCAGGACTTTCGCCTGCACCGAAACGTCCAGTGCCGACGTCGGCTCATCTGCGATGAGCAGTTTCGGGTTCAGGATCAGCGCCCGTGCCAGTGAGGCGCGCTGGCGCTGCCCGCCGCTGAGCTCATGCGGGAAACGGTCAGCGTACGACGCCGGCAGCTGGACTGACTCCAGCAGCTCACCGACGCGTTTGCGCGCCTGAGCCGGGGACGGGTTGGTGTGGATCACCAGTGGTTCGGCGACGCAGTCGCCGATGGTCAGCTGCGGGTTGAAGGACGCCGCCGGGTCCTGGAAGACGAACCCGATCTCCTTCCGGAGCGGCTTGAAGCTCCGTTCTCTGAAGTTCAGCATCTCGTAGCCGAGCACGTTCAGGCTTCCGCCGGTGGTCCGGTTGAGTCCTGCGATGGCCCGCCCGATGGTCGTCTTGCCCGATCCCGATTCGCCGACGAGCCCGAACACCTCACCCTCGGATACCGTGAAGCTGACGCCGTCCACGGCCTTGAAGGCGGGGCTGCCCAGCCGTCCGGGATATTCGATGGTGAGGCCCTTCGCCTCCACCAGGACCTTGCCGTCCTGGTGCGCCCGTTCAGTCATCCCTTCCGACGCCGAATGCCGGCCCAGGTGGGGCACGGCGGCCAGCAGCCTGCGGGTGTACTCCTGCCGCGGCTCGGCGAAGAGGGTCTTCGCCGGGGCCTCCTCGACGACGTCGCCCCGGTACATCACCACGACGCGGTCGGCAAGGTCGGCCACCACGCCCATGTTGTGCGTGATCAGCACGATGGACGTCCCATACTTGTCCCGCAGATCCCGCAGGAGCTCCAGGATCTCCGCCTGCACGGTGACGTCCAGGGCGGTCGTGGGCTCGTCCGCCACGATCAGCCCCGGGTTCAGGGCGAGCGCGGCGGCGATGACCACGCGCTGCTTCTGGCCGCCGGAGAACTGGTGGGGGTAGTAGTTGACGCGCGTTTCCGGGTCCGGGATGCCGACTTTGCGCAGGGCTTCAATGGCCCTGGCTTTCGCCTCCTTCGCGGTAACCCGCTTTCCGCCGTCGCGTCCCGCATGGGCGAGGATCCCTTCGGCGATCTGCCAGCCGACGGTGAACACCGGGTTCAGTGCCGTGGAAGGCTCCTGGAAGACCATGGCCACGTCCCGTCCCCGGATCTGGCGGAGCCTGCCCGGAGAGACGCTGATGACGTTGCTGCCGTTGATCACCACGGCACCGGAGCTGATGGCCGTTTCCGGCAGCAGGCCCAGGATGGTCTTGGCCGTAACGGTCTTGCCGGAGCCGGATTCGCCCACAATGGCGAGCACCTCACCGGCCTTCACCTCAAGGCTCACGTCCTTGACGGCGTGGACGTCCCCGGCGTCGGTGGCGAACGTGACCTTGAGATGGTCGATGTCCAGCACCGGCCCGGCGCCGGCCGCGTGCCGGTCAGAAACAGATCCGATATTGATGGTCATGAGCTTCTCACATCTGCTGAAATGGCTGCCTGGGCCGCCAGGGTCGAGTCCGGTCCGCCCTTGTTCCCGGCGCGCCTGCGGCCGCGGAGGCGGGGATCGTTGAGGTCGTTGATGCTCTCGCCCACCAGGGTGAGGCCAAGCACCGTCCACACAATGGCGAGACCCGGGAACACGCCGGTCCACCAGATGCCGGACGTGGTGTCTGCCAGGGCCTTGTTCAGGTCGAAGCCCCATTCGGCGGCGGATGACGGCTCGATGCCGAAGCCCAGGAAGCCCAGGCCCGCGAGGGTCAGGATCGCTTCGGAGGCATTCAGGGTGAAGATCAGCGGCAGCGTGCGGGTGGCGTTCCGGTAGATGTGCCGTCCCATGATGCGGATACTGGAGGCACCCACGACCTTCGCCGACTCGACGAAGGGTTCCGCCTTGAGCCTGATGGTCTCCGCCCTGATGACCCGGAAGTACTGCGGGATGAACACCACGGTGATGGAGATCGCCGCGGCGAACACCCCGCCAAGGAGGCTTGACTCGCCGCCGCTGATGACGATGGCCATGACGATGGCCACGAGCAGGGACGGGAACGCGTAAACGGCGTCCGCCACCACCACGAGCACGCGGTCGAGCCAGCCGCCGAGGTATCCGCTCACCAGGCCGAGCATGACGCCGGCGAAGATGGACAGCACCACGGCCACCACGATCACGAGGATGGCGGTCTGGGAGCCCCAGATGACCCGGGACAGGACATCGTAGCCGCCCACGGTGGTGCCCAGCAGATGCTTTCCGCCGGGCGGCTGCTGCGTGGGGAAGCTGCCGTCGGCGTCGGAGAGCTGGGAAAATCCGTAGGGTGCCAGCAGCGGCGCGAAGATGGCGGTCAGAAGGAACACGCCGGTCAGGACGAGTCCGACGACGAGCATGCCGCGCTGGAGTCCGACGCTCTTGTTGAAATGGGAGATCACGGGCAGCCGCTTAAGCAGCGGGGCCCTGCGGTCCACGGTGGTTTCCACCGGAGTGGCAGTGCTCATGTCAGTACCTCACGCGGGGATCGATCAGCGCGGCCACGATGTCCACGATGAAGTTGGTGACGGCGACGATGACGGCCAGGAGCACCACGATGCCCTGGACGGCCACGAAGTCACGGGCGGTCAGGTAGTTGGCCAGCTGGAAGCCCAGGCCCTTCCACTCGAAGGTGGTCTCGGTGAGCACAGCACCGCCCAGCAGCACGGCGATCTGCAGGCCCATCACGGTGATGATGGGGATCAGGGCCGGCTTGTAGGCGTGTTTGGTGACCAGCCGGAATTCGCTGACACCCCGTGAGCGTCCCGCTTCGATGTAGTCCCGGCCCAGGGTTCCAATGACGTTGGTGCGCACCAGCCGGAGGAAGATGCCGGCCGTCAGCAGGCCCAGCGCGACGGCGGGCAGGACCGCGTGCGCCATCACGTCTCCGAGGGCAGCCATGTTGCCGCTTCTGAGCGCATCCAGCCAATAGATTCCCGTAGGCGCCTGGAGCCCGGTGAGCGCCAGTTCGGTGGAGGTCTTCGCCCGGCCCGCCACGGGGAGCCAGCCAAGCCAGACGGAGAAGGTCAGCTTGAGCAGGAGCCCGGCAAAGAACACCGGGGTGGCATAGCAGAGGATGGCAAAGACCCGCAGCACGGCGTCGGGCAGGTGGTCCCGCCGGTGGGCTGCGATCATCCCGAAGGGAATGCCCACCAGCAGCGCGACGATCAGCGCATTGATGGTCAGTTCGAGCGTGGCTGAGCCGTACGTGACCAGCATCTCGGTGACCTTGCGGTTATCGGACAGCGTGGTTCCGAAGTTGCCGGTGATGAGCTGGCCCAGGTATTCGAAATACTGCACGGGAAGCGGGCGGTCATAGCCGGCCGCGTGGATCCGTTCCTGCAGCTGCTCCGGGGGCAGCCGGCCGCCCAGCGCGGCCGTGATGGGATCGCCCGTGATCCTCATGAGGAAGAACACCATGGTGACCAGAATGAAAATTGTCGGAAAGATCAGGAGGAACCTGATCAGGAGGTATTGGCCCAGTCCCCCGCCGGACTTCTTTTTCTTAGTCGGCAAAAGGCCGTCGGCGTCGCTTGGCGGCGCCTCAATGAGAGTTGTCATTACTGCCTGATTCTGTGTTTCCGGTTCCGCAACGGACCCGGAATCGGCTGTTCACTGGCCAGCAGGAAGGCGGGACGCCGGGAAGGCGACCCGCCTCCTTGGCTGGTCAGGACCTGGGGTGGAGCCCTACTTCGAGATCACTCCGAGGCGGGTCTTGAACGAGGCGTCGAGGGTCTGGTCCACGCCCTTGACGTCGGCCCCCGCAACCATGAGCTGCGCGCCCTGCAGCAGGGGCAGGGTGGAGAGGTCCTTGGCGACGGCGGTCTGGGCATCGCCCAGCACCTTCTCGCGTTCGGCCTTGTCCACCGTGGTGAGCTGCTTGGTGACCAGCTCGGTGACGGCGGGGTTCTCGTAGTGGTTCTTCAGGAAGTTGCCGGGGATGAAGAACGGCGTGAGGTAGTTGTCGGCGTCGGAGTAGTCCGGGAACCAGCCGAGCTGGTAGACGGGGTAGGCATCCGCCGTCCGGGCCTTCGAGTAGGTGACCCATTCGGTGGACTGGAGGTCAACCTTGAAGAGGCCCGACTTTTCCAGCTGTTCCTTGATCATGGCGTACTCGTCGCCCGAGGACTTGCCGTAGTGGTCCGGGTTGTACTGCAGCTTGATGTTGACGGTGCCGGTGATGCCGGCGTCGGAGAAGGCCTTCTTTGCCTTGTCCAGGCTGGGCTTGCCGTTGCCGTCGCCGTACATTTCCTTCAGCGGCTGGATGGCGCCGTTGAAGCCGTCGGGGACGACGGAGTAGGCGGGAAGGTAGGTGCCCTTGTAGACCTGGGTGGCGATGGCCTCGCGGTCCACGATGTCCGCCATCGCCTGGCGTACGGCGAGCGCCTTCTTGGCGTCGGCGTCGGCCGTCTTGGCACCGAACGGCATGGTGTCGAAGTTGAAGACGATGTAGCGGAGTTCACCGCCGGGGCCCTTGTGCACCTTGACCTTCGAGTCCTTCTCAAGGTCGGCGGCGTCGGTGGCCGTCAGGCTGCGGCCGGCGACGTCGATGTTGCCCTGCTGGACGTCCAGCTTCAGGTTGTTGGAGTCGGCGTAGTACTTGATGTTGGCGCCGTCATTGGCCGGCTTGCCCAGGAGCCCCTGGTAGTCCGGGTTGGCCTTGAGGCTGACGAGCTCGTTCTTCTTGTAGCTCTCGATGGTGTAGGGCCCGGCAAACGGCTTGCCCTTGACGATCTCGTCGTCGCTGAGGACCTTGTCCGCCGGGAAGACCTCCTCGTCGACGATCGGTCCGGAGTTGGCGGCCAGCACGCCGGGGAAGACCTGGTCGTTGCCGGCCTTGAGGGTGAAGACCACGGTTGAGTCGTCCTTGGCCGCCACGGACTTCAGGTTCGACAGCAGGGCGGCCGGGCCGTTGGGGTCGGCGATCTTGACCACGCGGTCGATCGAGAACTTCACGTCGGAGGAGGTCAGCGCGTGGCCGTTGGCGAACTTGAGTCCGGGCTTGAGCTTGACGGTGTACTCAGTGGGGCTGGTGAACGACGCCGATTCGGCGATGTCCGGAACAGCGTCGGCGCTGCCCGGCTTGGAGTTCATGAGGAAGGGATAAACCTGGTTCATCACCATAAAAGAGCCGGCGTCGTAGGAACCGGCGGGGTCCAGGGTGACAACCTTGTCCGTGGTCCCGTAGGTGATGGTGCCTCCGCCGGCGCCGCCGGTGGATGTGCCGCCGCCTCCGGACGGTCCGGTGCAGGCTGTGAGTGCGAAAGCGGAAACGCCTGCCAGCGCGATAGCGCTCCGCAAGGCCCTCTGATTCTTTGCCATCTGTGAACTTTCTGTTCGATGAGTACGCGCGGGGTGCCCGATCCGACTCGTGTGCGGGCAGCCCGCTGATGCCTCTGATTCAACCAGATGGTTGCCCGGTGAAACATTGCATCGTGTGAGTTGAGACACAAAATTTACCAGAAGGATTTCCATTCCGCTGACCGAACGGTCGGAAACCCGGAAATGGCCACAAAAAACGGCCGACGGAACAGTCCGCCGGCCGTCCTCACTCCGGAAGCCGGAGTACGGTCAAAGCTGGGCCCGTTGCAGGGATCGCGCAGCGTCGATGGTCGCCTGGCCGAGGACCCTGCTGCCCTGGTACAGGACCACGGTTTGGCCCGGCGAAACACCGCGCAGCGGATCCGTCAGGGTGACCACAAGGCTGTCCCGCTCGATTCCTGCCTCGTCGGCAACCCGCTCCATCCGCGCTATGGCAGGAACGGGGTCGCCGTGCGCGCGGACCTGGGCATGGCAGTCAAAGTCGGCGCCGGAGCCAACCTCGGTGATGGGCAGGCCGGCCCAGGAAACCTTGATGCCGCGGATCTCGTCGATGGCCAGCAGGGCCTCGGGCCCCACCACCACCTTGTTTTCCTTCGGCCGGATCTCCAGCACGAACCTCGGCTTGCCGTCCGGCGCCGGACGGCCGAGCTTCAGACCCCGGCGCTGACCGACGGTGAACGCGTTCGCCCCGGCATGTTCGCCCACCTTGACGCCCGTTTCATCCACGATGTCGCCGGTGGTCATGTCGATCTTTTCCGCGAGCCATCCGGCGGTGTCACCGTCGGGGATGAAGCAGATGTCGTGGCTGTCCGGCTTGTTGGCCACGGAGAGCCCGCGCCGTTCGGCCTCCGCGCGCACCTCCGCCTTGGATGGGGTGTCCGCAAGCGGGAACATGGAGTGCTTCAGCTGCTCATGGGTGAGCACGCCCAGGACGTAGCTCTGGTCCTTGGCCCAGTCGGCGGCGCGGTGCAGCTCGCGGTTTCCGTCGGCGTCCTCGATGACCTTGGCGTAGTGGCCCGTGCAGACGGCATCGAACCCGAGGGCGATCGCCTTTTCGAGCAGGGCGGCAAATTTGATGCGCTCGTTGCAGCGCATGCAGGGGTTGGGGGTGCGGCCGGCGGCGTACTCGTCGATGAAGTCCTGGACCACATCCTCCTTGAACCGCTCCGAGAAATCCCACACGTAGTAGGGAATTCCCAGGACGTCGCAGGCCCGCCAGGCGTCGCGGGAATCCTCAATGGTGCAGCAGCCCCTGCTGCCGGTGCGCAGGGTGCCCGGCATCCTCGACAGCGCGAGGTGAACGCCGACGACATCGTGGCCCGCCTCGACGGCGCGGGCGGCTGCGACGGCGGAGTCAACGCCGCCGCTCATGGCTGCTAGAACTCGCATTATGGCTTTCTGTTGGATTGGCCCCATGACGCACGGGTTGCCGGACTATTCTACTGCCCGTCGGAATCAGGACCTAAATTTCCTTGACGGCTCCGGCCCGCCCTTCTAAAGTCACGAGTAATGTTTTTAGAACGCAGGCCATTGGCCTGCCGTGCGAATCGAGTAGCGCCATGACCCCTGAAAGCATAGTCATCGCCGGCGCCGGGCTGGCCGGAGCAACGGCGGCCCGCACCCTCCGCGCCGAAGGCTACGCCGGGAACATCACCATCGCCGGGACCGAACCGCATCCTCCCTATCTGCGGCCGCCGCTGTCCAAGGAATACCTGCTCGGCAAGGCCGGGGAGGACGCCGTCGAGGTTGTGCCGGGGAGCTGGTACGCCGAGAACGACGTCGACCTCCGGCTGGGCAGCCCGGTGGCGTCGGTCGATCCGGCGGCACATACCGTCCGCCTGGCGGACGGAACAGTCCAGGGGTACGGGGCACTCCTGCTGGCGCCCGGCGCCACGCCCCGGACGCTCCCCCTGGGCGGCGCCGAATACGACGGCGTCACCACCTTCCGCACGATCGATGACAGCCGCCGCCTGCGGGAACGGCTGGCGCCCGGCGGGCGGAACGTCGTGCTCATCGGCTCCGGCTGGATCGGGATGGAACTGGCCGCGGCGGCAAGCACCTACGGCAACCAGGTCACCCTCCTCGGACTTGAGGACATTCCGCTCGCCGCGGCGATCGGCCCGGAGCTCGGCAGCTTCTTCCGGACCCGGCACGAGGACAACGGCGTCCGCTTCCGGCTTCCCGCCTCAGCCAGGGAGATCACCGGACACAACGGGAAGGTGACCGGCGTGGTGACCGACGCCGGAGAGCTCCTTCCGGCAGACATCGTGGTCATCGCTGTGGGGGTGGTTCCGGAAACGGCACTTGCCTCCGCGGCCGGGCTGGAGGTCCGCAACGGGATCCTCACCGACGCTTCACTGCGCACCAGCGCGCCGGACATTTTTGCCGCCGGCGACGCCGCCAATGCCCTGCATCCGTTCACAGGCGAGCACCACCGCAGCGAACACTGGTCCAACGCGCTCAACGGCGGCAAGGTGGCGGCCAAGGCCATGCTCGGCCAGGACGTTGCCCTGGACATGGTTCCCTACTTCTACACCGACCAGTTCGACGTCAGCATGGAGTATTCGGGCTTCCCGTCCCTCGCGGCAAAGGCGGCCCCGGTCATCCGCGGCTCGCTGGAACGCAAGGAGTTCGTGGCGTTCTGGCAGCAGGACGGCCGGGTCGTGGCCGGCATGAACGTCAACTGGCCAAGGTCCGTCAAGCCCAGCGCCCAGAAGACCATCAAGGCACTCATCACCGCCCGGGCCGAGGTGCCTGCCGAGCGGCTTACCGACGAGGACGTGGCGTTCGATCAGCTGATGCCGGAAACCTGACGGGCAACAGTGGCAGCCGTCTGGATGGAGGATTCGTGTCCGGCCATTCCGGCCTGCCGCGCCCGGGCATAGGCGCCGGGCAGGGCCGCGAGGAGTGCGTCCACGTCCGCTTCCGTCGACGGATGACCCAGCGTGAAGCGCTGAGCACCGCGCGCCGCCTCCTCGTCCATGCCCATGGCGAGCAGGACGTGCGACGGACGCGGAACGCCCGCCGTGCACGCTGAGCCCGTCGATGATTCGATGCCGGCCAGGTCCAGGAGGAACAGCAGGGAGTCACCTTCGCAGCCGGGGAACGTGAAATGGGCATTTCCCGGCAGGCGCCCCTCCCCCGCCGGTCCGCGCAGCACCGCCGCCGGAACTGCTTCGCGGACCCCCGCGATGAGCCGGTCGCGCAGCCCGGACATCCGTGCAGCCTCGGAGTCGAGGTTTCTTGCGGCCGTGTCAGCTGCGGCGGCGAAGGCCGCTATGGATGCGGTGTCGAGCGTTCCTGAGCGGACGCCGCGTTCCTGGCCGCCGCCGTGCTGCACCGGCGTGAGCTTCACCGACCGGCCCAGGATGAGCGCACCGACGCCCACCGGGCCGCCGATCTTGTGGCCGGAGATGGCCATGGCATCCAGCCCGGAGGCCCGGAAATCCACGGGGACGGAGCCAAACGCCTGCACCGCGTCCGAATGCACCGGAACCCCGGCGGCGTGCGCGAGCTCCACGACGCGGCCGACGGGCTGGATGCTCCCCACCTCATTGTTGGCCCACATGACCGTCACCAGCGCAATGGACTCGGGTTCACGCTGCAGTTCGGCCTGCAGCGCTTCGAGGTCCAGCACGCCGTCATGGTCGACGGGCAGCCACGAGACCTCGGCGCCTTCGTGGCGTTCCAGCCACTCAACGGTGTCCAGCACGGCGTGGTGCTCGACGGCGGAACACAGGATCCGCCGCCGGCGCGGGTCTTCAGCCAGCCGGGACCAATACAGGCCCTTGACAGCCAGGTTGTCCGCTTCGGTGCCGCCCGAGGTGAAGATGACCTCCGACGGATGGGCACCTGCCGCGGCGGCAAGGGTTTCCCGCGCGTCCTCCACGGAACGCCTCGCCCGGCGGCCGGAGCCGTGAAGGGACGAAGGGTTCCCGGTCCGGGACAGCTCGCGCGTCAGGGCCGCCAGGGCTTCCGGGGCAATGGGTGTGGTGGCGGCATGGTCCAGGTAAACAGGCACGCTTAAATTCTAGACGCCGCAAGATTCCGGGGGGCGGGCCCCGGCGGTCACGGCCTGATCCGGGCGCAGCAGCGCCCGGCCGTCCGGTCCTCCACCACCTTGTCCTCCGGGATCCCGCAGGCAGCTGCGGCACCACTCAACAATGCTCCGTTCATGGCACACACCACGTCCGCGTGTCCGTCGGCGAGCCGGTGGAAAGGACAGTTCATCAGGATGGTTCCGCCCTTGCCGTCCTGTTCCGGCATGTAGCCGATACTGCCGAGCACCTCATCCAGCGATGCCCCGCTGCCGCCCAGGGCACGGCCACGGGAGTAGGAGGCATCGGCCAATGCCTCGCGGACCCCTCCCCCGCCGGCCATGGAGGATTCAATGGCGGTGGCCATCAGTTCTCCGGCCAGGTCGTAGCTCCGTTCCGGAACTGACGCGCCCACCTCCTCCAGCGCCGGGCGGTAGAGCTTCGCCGGGCGACCCGACCCCGGTCCGGCCTTTCCGCCGAGCTTGCGGAACTCGACGGCGAGCAGCCCGTCCCGGACCAGCTTGTCCAGGTGGAATGACGCCGTGGACCGGGGCATGTCCAGTGCGGCAGCCGCGTCGTCCCGCCCTACAGCAGACGGCTGCCCGGCGACGTACTCAAAAAGACGCCGCCTGCTCGCATCACCCAGCGAGGCCAGGGCGGCCAATCGTCCGGTCCACGAAAGAGCGGTTCTTGGTTCACGGTCTTCAGGTTTGCGGCTCATAAAGCCAGCGTAACTCTAAAATCAAGATCTGTTGCTAAAGAACGACGGTCGGCTCTAAAATCAAGTTACCTACTTTTAGAAGGGAGTTCGTCATGAAAACAACCGCACTGAGGGAGTCTGCAGGCCCGACCACGCTCGCCGCGGATCCGGCCCGCCAGGCGTTCCTGCTCCTGCGTACCGTCTTCACCGTGGCGCCCATCCTGTTCGGCCTGGACAAGTTCACCAACCTCCTGACCGACTGGACCGGCTATCTCGCACCAATCGTTCCGGATACCCTGCACCTGCCCGCGCAGACAGTGATGTACGTCGTCGGCGGCGTCGAGATCATCGCCGGAATCCTGGTAGCCCTGCGGCCGCGGATCGGCTCGCTCGTGGTGGCTGCCTGGCTCTTGGGGATCATCCTGAACCTGATCATCCTCGGCGCCTTCTTCGACGTCGCCCTGCGCGACTTCGGCCTGTTCGTGGCCGCACTGGCCCTTAACCGGCTGGCCACCGCCGCAGCGGCCCGTCAGCCCGGCGGGACCACCGTCAGCCACTGAGCAATGTCTGCCCGGGCGGCGGCGAGCGCCGCCGCCGTCGGGCACGACGCCGACACGTACACCGAGGAGCCGGCCTCGCCAAAAACCCTGGCCAGTACGGCGGTGGCCGGGCTGGCTTTCCGGCCTGTCGGTTTCGCGGCACGTTCCAGGACGAGGACATCCACGGCCGGCGCGGGCTTGCCCCGTTCGCCTCCCCAGCGCAGCGATGCCGGCTTCAGATAGGCGGGCAGGATCGTAGGGTCAAGGTAGGCAAACAGCGCGGCTGTCGATGCCCTGTCGTCGGCCGCCACCAGGGGCCACTGGTTCTGGCGCACCCCGGCCGCAACCTGGCAGCCGTCGGATTTCTGATACTGGCTCGTGCCGCCGGCGTTACTGACCACCTGTTTCCAGTGCGGGGCTTCGGCAAGGTCTTCCGACAGCCCAACGGGAACGCCGTGCGCCAGCGTGGAACCTGCCGAGAAGGGCATGTCGCGGGCAGCCACGGCACCGGCGTCGTGCCCGGGGGTGATGCTCGGCGTGCCCGGCCCGCTGGTGACAGGCGGATTGCTTGGGGCCGCCGGATCCGGGACGCCGATGCTGCAGCCGCCCAGGAAGGCCGTGGCTGCAACGGCTGCCACCAGCACGCGTGAATGGCGGACTCCGCCGCGACCTGTCCGAACTCCCATTCCGAAAAGTCTAGACGTCCCGCGTTTCCACCGTCGGGAACCCGCAGCCATGCTGCGGTCGTTGATCCAGAAGACCGTCAGGACCGGCTTATATGCTTGGCACACCGGGCCGCGCAGGCACGCCGGCAACAACGACCTAAGGATCATGCTTGACCCAGGGCAGCAGCTCCCACTACGAAGTGCTCCGCGTGGCGGCGACCGCGACGGAGAGGGAGATCAAGGTGGCCTACCGCAAGGCTGCCCGCACGTCGCATCCCGACCACGGAGGCGACGCCGCCACGTTCCGGCAGGTGACCCTTGCGTATGAAACACTCATCGACCCCCAGCGCCGGGCCGCCTATGACCGTTCCTACGCGGCCGGCCCCCGCCGGAGCCGCGCAGACGGCGACGAGGCGCACTTCGACGCCCCCGCTGCCGGCAGCCACGCGTCCGCTACGATCCACAAGCCGGGAACGCCCCGGAACACCTCCGGCGATGCCCCCGTCTACGTGCCGCCGCTCGACACGCCAGGCACCGTTCCGCTTCTCCCGCCGGAGCTGGCCAGCCAGCAGGTCCACGGCATGCCCAGGAAACGCGGCATCTTCGGCGCTGAAGCCAGGATCCAGCGCGAGCTGCGCACGGTCCAGCTGATCAGCAGGCAGGTCCTGCCGGCGATCCCTGCGGCGCGCCTGATCAACGGCCTGCAGTCCCCGGCGGACAACAGCCACATCGACCACGCGCTGCTCTCGGGCTACCGGCTGGCGCTGATCGGCTCCATGCTGCTGCCCAAGGGGGCCTACGCCTGGGACGGAAACACGCTGAACCACGGCGGCAGGTCAATCGCCCCGCCGCAGCTGGCCCACGTGGTCCGGCGCATGCAGGACATCTTTCCGGAGCTCAACGTGACCGGATGGACAGTGGTCCACAGCCCGGACGGCAACCTCCACGAACCTGTCATCGACCGCCACCGCCGCTCCCACGGCGGCTCCGACCTTGTCCAGGTGGTCAATGCCGCTGGCCTGGCCCGCGGGCTGAAGGATTTCCTGTCCTCCGGTCCGGCGCCGAACACCGTCAACGTCCCCGTGCTCGCGCGGCTGCTGAGGGGCATGCACTGAGAGTCGGTTTTTGCCGCCGCTAGGATGGAAGCGTGTTCCGCATCCTCTTCCACACGCCCGAAATTCCCGGCAATACGGGCAACGCCATCCGTCTCGCCGCCATCACCGGCGCCGAACTCCACCTTGTGGAGCCCCTGGGCTTCGACTTCTCCGATGCCAAGCTCCGCCGCGCCGGCCTGGACTACCACGACCTGGCAGTGGTTACCGTCCACCCCAACGTCGAGGCCGCCTGGGAGGCCCTGCAGCCGGAGCGCGTCTTCGCCTTCACCTCCGACGGTGAGGTGTCGTACACAGATATTGCCTACCGGCCCGGCGATGTCCTGATGTTCGGCCCGGAGTCGGTGGGCCTGCCGGATGACCTGAAGCGCGATCCGCACGTCACGTCCCGGGTCCGCCTGCCCATGCTGCCGTCGCTGCGGTCACTGAACCTGGCGAACGCGGCATCCATCGCCGTCTACGAAGCCTGGCGCCAGCAGGGTTTCACCGGCGCCCAGCTCTGAGCGCAGCCCGTCTGGACTGCCACCCATCCAAAGCCCTCGCCGCACCGAATCCCTCCTGAGCACATCCAACGGGCATGCAACATCAGGGCGGAAGGAGCGGCAGGTGACAGCACGGCGGCCGGGCAGCACAGCATTCCGTTTTGGCCGCCACGATGCTGCCGGGGCGGGTTACGGTGTGCCACACCCTCCGGCAGGCAACCTATGCTTGAGAGTGATGGAAACTCCCAACGCGCCGAACTTTGACGCCACCGCGCCGCCCGGCACCGCCGTCGACCTTAACCAGCAGCTGGCACAGCTGCTGGAGCGGATTGCCCAGGGCGACCAGGCGTCCTTCGCCGAGTTCTACCGGCTGACGTCGCGGCGGGTGTTCGGCATGGCGCGCCGGGTGCTGATCGACCCGGAGCTCAGCGAGGACACCGTCCAGGAGGTCTTCCTGCAGGTCTGGCAAAACGCCGCGAAGTTCGATCCGGCCAGCGGAAGCCCCCTGGCCTGGCTCATGACCATCTCGCACCGCCGGGCAGTGGACCGGGTCCGGTCTTCGCAGTCCGCGAGCGAGCGTGAGGCCAGGTACGGCGCCAACAGCCAGGACATCGACCATGACTCAGTGTCGGACGAGGTGGACAGCCGGCTCGAGGCTGAAGCCGTGGTCCGCTGTCTGGAGACGCTGACCGAAACGCAGCAGGAATCCGTGCGGCTCGCCTACTACGGCGGCCTCACCTACCGCGAAGTGGCCGAGAAACTGAATGCGGCCGTTCCAACCATCAAGTCCCGCATCCGCGACGGACTGATCCGACTCAAGACCTGCCTGGGGGTGAGCTGACAATGACTGATTCGAATGATCCCCGCGGCCGCCAGCTGCCCCGGGCATTTGCCGCCGACATTCCCACCGACCTCACGGCGGGCCGGGCCGTTGAGCTTGCCGAGATTTACGCCCTCGACGCCATCACCGACGCGGAGCGCGAAGCAATCGATTCTTACGTCAGCGGCGCTCCCGAGGCGGAACGCGCATCCTTCAACGAACGCGTCCGCCAGGCGAGGGAGACCCTGGCCATGTCCTTTACCGCCGAGGAGGAGCCGCCCGCTGACCTGTTCGCCCGGATCGTCGCGCAGCTTCCCGCTGCCGCACCGGCAGCGGAGGCGGCCAGGGCCCACACGGAAGCGGACGTCCTGCCTGAGCCGGCCGCAGACGAACTTTCCGCTGCGCGCCAGCGCCGTGAAGCACGACGCCGGCCGGCCGGCCTGCGTAACTGGCTGATCGGCGTTGCGGCTGCTGCCGTGATCGCGCTCGGCGGGGTGGGGATAGGAGCCTACGTGGCCAACCAGAACGATCCCTTCAGGCAGGTCATCGAGGCGCAGGACGCTCGGCAGGCAACCGTCGACGTCACCGGCGGAGGCACAGCCACGGTTTCGATCTCGGCGTCGCGCGATGCCCTGGTGGTGCGGATGAAGGATGTCCCGCCGCCGCCCGCGGGCAAGGTGTACCAGATGTGGCTGATTCCGAAGGACGGCTCCAAACCTGTCTCCGAGGGTCTGATGGATGCGGAGGCATTGTCGAAACCGGCCCTCGTCAAGGGCATCCGCTCCGCGGCCGCGCTCGGCATCACTGTCGAGCCCGTCGGCGGATCGGCGACCCCCACGCTGCCCACCGTCGCTGCCGCTCCGCTGAACGCCTGACGCTCGGCGCCGGACGCTTGACGTTGACGCTGCGTCAACTTCTACGCTGGTGGCATGAAGCAGGAAAAACTCCGGAGCTGGTCCATCGCCGAGCTGGCGAAGCTGAGCAGGGTCTCGTCCAGGACCCTCCGGCACTACGACCAGGTGGGATTGCTGCCGCCTGCCTACACAGGGCACAACGGCTACCGCTACTACACGCAGCCTGAACTGCTGCGTCTCCAGCGCATCCTGCTTCTCCGCGAACTTGGCCTGGGCCTGGAAACCATCGGCCAGGTTCTGGATGGCCAGGCAGACCAGCTGGATGCGCTGAGCGTGCACCGGAAGTGGCTGCTGGCCGAGCGCGACCGCCTGGACCGGATGGCCAGGACCGTCGGGGCGACCATATCGGCACTGCAGCAAGGAGACGCCATGTCAGGCGAGGAAATTTTCAAGGACTTTGACACCAACCCGTACGAGGAGGAGGCCCGCCAGCGGTGGGGCGACCGGGCCGTCGAGGACAGCAAGGCCCGGCACGCAGCGCTTGGCCCTGCCGACAAGCAGGCCTTTCTGGCCGAGGCAGGCGCGATCAACGAAGAGCTGGCCCGCTGCCTGGACGCCGGTCTGCCGGCGGACGACGCCCGGGTGCAGGCCGCCGTCGAACGCCATTACCGCTGGATCTGCGTCAGCTGGACGCCGGATGCGGACAGCTACGTGGGACTGGGCCGGATGTACGTGGAGGACCCGCGGTTCACCGCCTTTTACGACCAGAGCCGCGCAGGCCTCGCCCCCTACCTGCTGGAGGGGATCAAGGTCTACGCGGCGTCACAGCTCCGCCCGTCCGAAGGCTGACGCCAGCCTGGCGGGCTAGAAGCCGGCGATCGTCCCGGGCCCGTTGACCATGACCACGTGGAACGCCTCGGCGCTGCGTCCGTCGGAAAGGCCGCCACGTTCCCCGTTCGCCCGCATGCCGCGCCGCACGGTGGCCTCCATGGCTTCGGCATCCGGATGCTGGCTGACGTGCACGTGGATCGCTTCGAGCTTGCTCTCCACATGCTCCGTAACGTCCACAAAGTGGTTCTCCCGCTCCTCCGGGCCGGCGTAGAGCCACAGCCACGGAAGCTTGAAGGCCTCCAGGCCGGACTCGGCGAGGTCCGGGTACGCGAAGGGGTTTTCGACTGCCGGGTAGACGGCGCGGGTCACCGCCTCCCCCACCGCCAGGTGGTCCGGATGGCTCTTCTGGATCCGCTTCCAGTTGCGCTCGGGGTGCATGGAAAGCACGACGTCGGGACGGACTTCGCGGATCAGCTTCACCACCCCGCGCATCACCTCGTGGTTGGGCTCAAGGTACCCGTCCCGCTGGTGCAGGTAGTGGATGTCCGTGACGCCGACGAGGGCCGCGGCACGTTCCTGCTCGGCCGCCCTGAGGGCAATGATTTCGGCGCGCTGCGCAGGGTCGAAGCCGCCGGCGTCGCCGTCGGTCATGATGCAGTAACTGACCTCCACGCCGGCCGCAGTCCACGCGGCGATGGTGCCGGCGGCGCCGAAATCGATGTCGTCGGGATGGGCGGAGAAACAGAGCACCCGCTCAATCCGGTGCTGTTCCGGATTGAACGGGCTCTGCGCTGCAGCGTTTTGGGTCAAGGATTCAGCCCTTGCGCTTCTTGATCTCTTCGGTTGCCTGCGGCAGCACCTGGAAGAGATCGCCGACGATGCCGAAGTCGGCGATCTCGAACACGGGCGATTCGGCGTCCTTGTTCACGGCCACGATCACCTTGGCGGTCTGCATGCCGGCCTTCTGCTGGATTGCGCCGGAGATGCCGGCGGAGATGTACAGCTGGGGTGAGACGGTCTTGCCGGTCTGGCCGACCTGTGCGTCGTGGCTGATCCAGCCGGCATCAGTTGCCGCGCGGGATGCGCCCACGGCCGCACCCAGTGCGTCCGCCAGTTCCTCCACGGGGCCGAAGTCGCCGTCGAGGCCGCGTCCGCCGGCCACCACGATGCGTGCATCCGTGAGGTCCGGGCGGCCGCTGGCGACCTTCTGTTCGCGGGAGGTGATGCGGGCAGCCGCTGCGGTGGCGTCGGCAGGGGCGTCGACGGTCACGGTTTCGGGTGTGCCGGGAGCCGCCGCGGGCTCCGGGTCCACGGAGTTTGCCTTCACGGACAGCACGGTCACCGGGGTGGTGGCCTTCGCCGCCGTGGTGTATGAACCGGCGAGCACCGACTTGTGGGCTGTGCCGTCGGCGTCCACCGCGACGACGTCGGTGATGACGCCGGCGCTCAGCCGGATGCCGAGCCGGGCAGCGATTTCCTTGCCTTCGGGTGAGTTCTCCAGCAGGACGGTGGTGGCGCCGGACTTGTCCGCCACCGCGGCCAGGAAGGCGGCCTTCGGGGCGACGAGGTAGTCGTCGAGGTCCGCTGCGGCGGGGCGGAAGATGCTGGCGGCGCCGTAGGCACCCAGGGTGCCGGCGGCGTCGTCGGACAGTTCGCCGTTGACCGCCACGGCGGTTTCCCCGAGGGAGCGGGCGATGGTGAGGAGTTCCAGGCTGCTCTTCTTGGGAGCCTGCCCGGGGTTGTCAATGAATACCAGTACGTTTGCCATGTTGTGGAGTCCTCTTAGAGCAGCTTCTGGGCGGCCAGGAAGTCAACCAGCTTGATGCCGGCGTCGCCTTCGTCCGTGATGATGGTGCCGGCGGTGCGCGGCGGGCGTTCCTCGGCCGCCGTCACGCGGGTCCAGGATCCGGCGTGACCAACCTGGGAGGAATCGACTCCGATGTCAGCCAGGGAAAGCGTGGTGATGCTCTTGCGCTTGGCCGCGATGATGCCCTTGAAGTTGGGGTAGCGCGGTTCGTTGATCTGGTCGGTCACGGAAACCACTGCGGGCAGGGATGCCTCGACCGTCTCCGAGTGGGTGTCCGCGTCGCGGCGCGCCGTGACCCGTCCGCCGTCGACGTCCAGGGAGGAGGCGAAGGTGACCTGCGGAAGCCCGAGGCGCTCGGCGAGCTGTGCGGGCACCAGGGAGGTTTCGCCGTCGGTGGAGGCCATGCCGGTCAGCACCAGGTCAACGGGGGCGTCCGCGCCGAGGTGGCGGACGGCGGCTGCGAGCGCCAGCGAGGTGGCGGCGGCATCCGAGCCGGCGAGCGCGGCATCGGTGAGGTGCACACCCTCGGTGGCACCGATCTGCAGGGACTTCTTGATGGCGTTCACGGCACCGGCCGGTCCCATGCTCAACGCGATCACTTTGTTGCCGGCCTTGGCACCGCCACGGGCTTCGGCAAGCTGCAGCGCGGCTTCCAGGGCGTACTCATCCAGTTCGGACAGGATGCTCTCGTCGCGGTCCGTGGTGTGGCCCTCGCCGCTGAGGTGCCGGTCGAACTGGGCGTCCGGCACATGCTTGACCAGGACGACGATCTTCAATGTCTCTTCCACTGTATTTACAGCAGCCTTCCGTGCTTGTGGATAGCCAGCCGGGTGGGGTCGTGGCCGTGGAACGCCCGGGATACGGGTAGCTCCTAGCTAACCATATTGGGCCCGTCATATGACGTCCCGTTAACGCCTGTGTCAAAAGGCCAGGGCCCATGGCAGGCACAACGACGGCGGGCCACACCCCAGGTGCGGCCCGCCGTCGCGCTTGGCCCAGTTACTGCGCTCTACTGTTCTGCCGCTGCGCCGAGCGTGACGTCCAGCTGCTGCTCGCGGCCGTTGCGCAGGACCGTGATCTTCACCGAGGACCCGGACGGCTGCTCGCGGACAGCTGCCGTCAGCTGGTTCGGGTCACTGATGGCCAGGTCGTTGAAGCGCGTCACCACGTCGCCCACCTTGATCCCTGCCTTGGCCGCCGCCGAGCCCTGCTCCACGGAGGCCACATCGGCTCCCGTGGAGAACCCGGAGGCCGATGCCGCCTTCTCTTTGACGCTGACGCCCAGCTGGCCGTGGGTGGCCTTGCCGTTGTTGATGATTTCCTGCGCCACGCGCTTGGCGTTGTTGATCGGGATGCTGAAGCCCACGCCGATGTTGCCTGTTCCGCCGGCTGCCGAACTGCCGCCAGCGGAGGCGATCGCGACGTTGACGCCGATCACTTCACCCTTGCTGTTCACCAGGGCACCACCGGAGTTGCCCGGGTTGATGGCAGCATCGGTCTGGATGACGTTGATGGAGATCGAACCCTTGCTTGCTGAGCTCTGGCCCTGCCCCTGGCCCGGAGGCGCGAACTCGAAGCCCTGGTCGCCGCCCTGGGAGTTGTCCGTCCCTTCCTTCGGGGCCGCCGAAGACGCGACGCTGATGGTCCTGTTCAGCGTCGAGACGATGCCGTCCGTCACCGTGCCGGTGAGGCCCAGCGGCGAACCGATGGCCACGGCCGTGTCCCCGACGTTCAGCTTGCTGGAATCACCCAGCGCTGCCGGTGTGAGGCCGGACGGGTTATCTACCTTGATGACGGCGAGGTCGGACAGCGGGTCCGTGCCAACCACCTTGGCGGTGAGGACGCGGCCGTCATTGGTGCGGATTTCAATGTCCGCGTTCGCGGTGGCGCCGTCAAGAGTCACCACGTGGGTGTTGGTGAGGATGTGGCCCTGGTCGTCGAGGATGATCCCCGACCCCGTGCCGCCGTCGCTTCCGCTGGTGGCCTTAATGGTCACTACGCTCGGTGATGCCTTGACGGCCGCGGCCGTGATCTCGTTGACCGAATCCTGGTTGTTGACGATCACCGTTCCTGGCTGGCTGCCGGAACTGACGGCCGGCGCGGTTCCGCCGGCGTCGAACAAGTTGCCGGAGCCGACAGTGGCAACGCCGCCGCCCACGAGCCCTGCGGCCAGGATGCTGGCCACCAGCGTGCCGACGCCGAACGTCGCCTTGCGCCTGGGCTGGTTGGTGCGGTTGTCCTGGAAAGCGGAATGGCTGTTGTGCTGTGAGTACTGGGAACCGGTGGGCTGCGCCGCCGGTGCCGACTGCTGCCCGTAGAAGGGAGCGTGCTGGGGGTAAACGGGATGCGGACCGCCGGGACGCTGCTGCTGCGCGTGCTCGCGGCTCCCGGCAGGGCTGCCATACGGCTGGCCTTCATCGGCCCGGGCTGCACGGGCGTGGCCTTCATTTAGCTGGCTTGCGTCCTGGGCGGGCCGGTACAACGGCCGGGTGGGGTTGCTGTCGGAGTCAAGGCGTACCGTAGGGTTCTCGGAACCGCCGGCGGTGCGGTGTGCGCTGTCCTGCGGTGCAGGAGGCTGGAGACCCTCGGCGGGCTCAGGCCGAGGGGTCGGATCAACAGGGCGCCCTGAAGGATCTCGGTTCTCAGGTGCTGCGCCCGGTTCTGGGTGCTCAGTCATTGGACTTCCTTTCATCCGCGTCTGTATTAACTATGGACGATCGGACTGAAACTAATTCGGACGTTTGCTGGGAGGTTCCTGAGTGCCCTCCGTAGGGGCAGTACTGCCAGTGTTCTGGACCGCCACCGATGTCTCCAGCGCTTTTCGCTGGTGGCATATTCCCCGCCGTGGACGGTCCCGCTGGTGCACCATAGAATCAAGAAGAATTGCCACAGCGACCTGCGGCTTTACACCCGGCGTGGGGGCGCTGCTGCATTCTATGACGGCTGTTCGTCCCGAACCAGCCGCGGCGTGCTGAAGGGTTGCCATGCGGTCAATGTTGAAACGTGTTCTCGCCGTGATCGGCCTGACGGCAGTGCTGGCGGCTCCGGCCGCGGCGGCCTGGGCGGAGGATCCGGTCACCATCCCTTCCGGCACCAACATCGTCGACGACGCCAATGTCCTCGGCAGCCGCAAGGGCGAAGTTCAGGACTCGATCCAAAAGCTCCTCAAGGATCACAAGTACAACCTGTACGTGGTCACCGTAAAGTCGTTCGAAAATCCTGCTGACCCTGCCGCTTGGGGCAAGACCGTCGCGGAGCGGAAGGGCATGGGCCCTGCCGATGTGCTCCTCGCGATCGCCACAGACCAAGGCAAGTACTACTTTGCCCCCAGTACCTCCAGCCCGATCTATCCCAAACGGACCACGATTACGCAGAACGCCATCGCGGCCAACCTTGGTGGCGGCAAGAGGGATTTTGCCCAGGCCGCCATTGACACCGCGGCTGCCATCGGCGACGCTGCGGGCGGAGGCAGCGGCAATGTCCCCTCTGGCGCGGGCGCAGGCACTGCCGTGCTCGTTGGTGCGGGGGTCGTGGCCGCCGGCGGCGCGGGCACGTATCTTTACCTGCGGAACAGGCGCAAGAAGGCCGGTCAGGCCTCCAGCGCAAGCTACGGCCCGCAGGGGGCCGAACTCGACCCCCTGGCCGGGATGAGCATCGAGGATCTCCGCCGGAAGAGCGGCTCCCTGCTGATTGAGGCAGACGACGCGATCAAGACCAGCGAGCAGGAACTGGGCTTCGCCGAGGCTCAATACGGGGAAGCGGCCGTGGGCAACTTCACCAAGGCGCTCCAGGAGGCGAAAGCGCACATGTCGGAATCGTTCAAGCTGCAGCAGCAGCTGGACGACCACATCCCGGACACCGAAGAGCAGCAGCGCAGCTGGCTTGGCGAAATCATCCGCAGATCGGAGGCCGCCCTGGCATCGCTGCAGGAACAGAAGGCGGACTTCGACTCGCTGCGCGAACTCGAGAAGAACGCGCCGCAGGCCCTCGCGGCAGTGGACGCCGGCGCCGCGGAGGCGGACGCCAAAATCGCACGGGCGGACCAGACCCTGGCCGAACTGCGCGGCAAGTATGCGGACAGCGCACTCGCCCAGATCTCCGACAACATCCTGCAGGCCAAGGAGCGCCTGGCCTTCGTGCAGAACGCCAGCGCAACGGCGCGTGAAAAGCTCGCTTCCGGAGAAAGCAGCCTCGCCGCCGTCGCCGTCCGCGCAGCGGAGGAGAGCCTGCACCAGACGAACGTGCTGCTGGACGCTATTTCCAAGGTGGCCGGCAACCTGGACTCGGCCCGCCAGGCACTGGAGTCGGCTGTCGTAGACACCTCCCAGGACCTGGCCCAGGCCAAGGCCATGATCCAGTCCGGTTCCCACCCGGAGCTCGAGGGTCCCGTGGCCGGGGTGGAGGCAGCCCTTGCCCGCGTGAAGAGCGAAATCCAGAGCGGCAAGATTGACCCCATCGCCACCCTGGAGCGGGTCGAATCCGCGCACCAGGCCCTCGATCAGGCCCTCGGCGGCATCCGGGACCAGCAGGAGCAGGCCCGCAGGGCGCAGGCGTCGCTGCAGCAGACCATCATGTCCGCCCAGGCGCAGATCAGTGCCACATCGGATTACATCACCGCCCGCCGCGGCGGCGTGGGCACCGAGGCCCGGACCCGGCTCGCGGAGGCACAGCGGAACCTCGACTACGCGCTGTCCATCTCGCGCAACGACCCCGTGACCGCGCTGACCTACGCCCAGCAGGCGCACGCCCTGGCTGCGCAGGCCGCCCAGCTGGCCCAGTCCGACGTCGACAGCTTCGGCTACGCCAACCAGGGATATGGCCAGGGCTACGGCCGCGGCGGCATGTTTGGTGGCGGCGGAGGCGGCGGCCTGGGCGGTGCCATCCTCGGCGGCATCCTCATCAACTCCATCCTCAACGGTGGCAGCGGCGGCGGCTGGGGCGGCGGCCACAGCGACGGCGGAGGCTGGGGTGACGGCGGGGGCTGGGGCGGCGACGGCGGCGGCGGAGGGGACTTCGGCGGCGGCGACTTCGGTGGCGGCGACTCGGGCAGTTTCTGACCGGCACAGGTTAAGCGCCGGCCCGCGCAGCCGGGCCGGCGGGTAAAAGCGGTATACAACTGTTCACTGAACTCAGTGGCACATACGGAGCAGGACGAAAGGTAACACCATGGTTAAGCAGTCCATTTTTGGCCGCATGGCGCAGCTGGCGAAAGCAAACATCAACGCCTTGCTGGACCAGGCCGAGGACCCGCAGAAGATGCTGGACCAGATGGTCCGCGACTACACCAACAACATTGCCGAAGCCGAGTCCGCGGTGGCCCAGACCATCGGAAACCTGCGCATGCTCCAGGACGACTACAACGAGGACATCAAAAACGCGCAGGACTGGGGCAACAAGGCCCTGGCCGCTTCCCGCAAGGCCGATGAATTCCGCGCTGCCGGCAATGCGGCCGACGCCCAGAAATTCGACAACCTGGCGAAGGTGGCCCTGCAGCGCCAGATGTCTTCCGAAAACGAGGCGCGCGCCGCAGAACCCAACATCGCTTCCCAGAGCGACGTGGTGGACCGTCTCAAGACCGGCCTGGACCAGATGAAGAACAAGCTGAACCAGCTGACCAGCAAGCGCAACGAACTGGTGGCCCGGTCCAAGACCGCGGCCGCGCAGTCCCAGGTCCACGACGCCCTCCGCAGCATCGACATCCTCGACCCCACCAGCGAGGTGGGCCGCTTCGAAGAAAAGATCCGGCGTGAAGAGGCGAAGGTCCGCGGCCAGCAGGAACTTGCCGCTTCCAGCCTCGACGCCCAGTTCAACCAGCTTGAGGACCTCGGCGAGCAGACCGAGATCGAGGCCCGTCTTGCCGCGCTGAAGTCCGGCAACGCCAAGCCCGCCATCGGAGCCGGCGGCAACGCAGCATCGGCGTCGTCGTCCACGGTGGACGAGGCCGACTTCGACAAGCTGTAAGCACGCACAGAACCGAAGGCGCCGTCAGCTTCACCGGCAGAGGCCGGGATCCACCGGGATCCCGGCCTCTGCCGTCTCAGGGCCGTGTAGCTTGAAACCATGGCTTCCACGATTGTCTGGCTCCGGGACGACCTCCGGCTCGACGACAACCCAGCCCTAGCCGCCGCAACTGCGTTGCCGGATCCGCTGACCGTCGTCTACATCCTCGACGAGGACTCCCCCGGCATCCGCCCGCTGGGCGCCGCAGCCAGGTGGTGGCTCCACCAGTCACTGTCCTCCCTCGCCACGAGCCTCGAAGCACACGGGTCGCGGCTGCTGCTGCGCCGGGGCGCATCCGCTCCGGTCATCGAGGAGCTGGCCGCTGAGACCGGTGCGGAGAGGTTGTTCTGGAACCGTCGGTACGGCCAGCCCGAGCGGACCATCGACGCCGGCATCAAGGAGTGGGCTGCCGGGCAGGGCATCGAGGCCACCAGCTTCCACGCGAACCTGCTGTTCGAGCCGTGGACCGTGCGAACAGGCTCGGGCGGCCCGTACAAGGTCTTCACCCCGTTCTGGCGTTCCTGCCTGGCCGGCACCGAACCGCGGCTCCCTTCCGATTCCCCGGAGCGGTTCCCGGAGCCGGCAGCCGGAAAGTCCGGGCGCCCGCCGGCCGGCGACCGGCTGGACAGCTGGCGGTTCCTCCCCCGTCGGCCGGACTGGAGCGGCGGCCTCGCCGAGACCTGGGCGCCCGGCGAGGACGGCGCCCACGAACGGCTGGAAGACTTCCTGGACGGTCCCGTGGAGGACTACGGCAGGGGCCGCGACCTGCCAGGTGTCGAGGGCACCAGCCGTCTCTCACCGCACCTGCGCTTCGGCGAGATCAGCCCCTTCCGGGTCTGGCATTCCCTTAGGGAACGCTTCCCGCGCCACGCACCGGCCGATGTCGGGATTTTCCGGAGCGAACTGGGTTGGCGGGAATTTTGCTGGCAGCTGTTGTTCGAAAATCCGGACCTGGCCACCCAAAACTACCGTCGGGAATTTGACCGCTTTGCCTGGCAAACGCCGTCGGACGCCGAACTGGAGGCCTGGCAGCAGGGGCGCACCGGCTATCCACTGGTGGATGCCGGCATGCGGCAGCTGTGGCAGACCGGCTGGATGCACAACAGGGTCCGCATGGCTGCGGCGTCGTTCCTGGTGAAAAACATGCTGGCCGACTGGCGCGTGGGCGAGGCCTGGTTCTGGGACACCCTGGTCGACGCCGACGCGGCGAACAACCCGGCCAACTGGCAGTGGGTGGCAGGCTCAGGCGCGGATGCCTCCCCCTATTTCAGGATCTTCAATCCCGTGACGCAGAGCAAGAAGTTCGACGCCGGCGGCAGTTACCTTCGCGGCTACATCCCGGAACTTGCGGACCTGGATGACCGGACGGTGCACGAGCCGTGGAAGAACCCGGCGGCGGCTCCGGGCTACCCCGGACCGCTGGTGGGCCTGCCGGAATCCCGGGAACGGGCGCTGGACACCTACCAGCGGCTCAAGGAGGGGTGAGCGGCTACCGGTTGGTGACCTTGCCCATGAGCGAGGCGATGGGGCGCAGGAACAGAGGCCTGGCCAGGAACCAGGCTGCAACCATGGCCGCGACCGACGCGACGAAGAACCAGAAGCCGACCCAGCTCACGTCGTCGCTGCCCCCGTACATGTGGTTCAGGTTCCGCAGCGCGCCGGTGGCCAGCACCAGGAACACGTGCACCACGATGAAGGCCACGAAATAAATCATCACCGGGAAGTGCACCGCACGGGCGGCCTCAATGGGGAAAGCCTTGTTCAGCCCGGCGGCCTTTTTGGGCCATGCGGCCGACATCCGCAGGCCTGTGATGAAGGCCAGCGGAGCTGCGATGAACACCGTGGCGAAGTAGGTCAGCAGCTGCAGGGCGTTGTAGTTGACCCAGCCGTCCTCCGTGGGCCAGTTCAGCGAGGCGTACTGCAGGGCGGCCGAGACGGCGTTGGGGAAAACATCCCAGGAGGTGGGAACGATCCGGGTCCACTGGCCCGTGGCGAAGAGCAGGATCACAAAGACCAGCCCGTTCAGGATCCACAGCGCATCCAGCGTGAGGTGGAACCAGAGATCCAGGCTGATCTTGGTCGGCGCCGTCCTGGTTTTGATGAAGCCCTTGTTGTTCCGGGTCCAGTAGCCCGCAGGGCGGGTGGTGGTGCGGACCTGCCAGCCCGAACGGATGATGAGCAGCAGGAAGAACGCGTTCAGGAAGTGCTGCCAAGCCAACCAGGCCGGGAAACCGACGGGGGCGCCGGCGGGAAGCTCGGAATGCCCCGGGTAGTCCGCAAGGAACGACCGAACGTCGGGCAGGCCAGTGATCCACTTTGCGAGGAGCACCACCAGCACCAGGCCCAAGAGCGTTGCAGGCACCGCCCAGTACAGCCTGGCCCGCTTGCCCCTGGCAGTGCCGGACTTGTTCTTCGTTGTGGACATCGAGCTACACGTTCCTCTCGAGAATGACTGACCAGTGTGGGCGCCCTGCGCCGGCCAGGAATTCCGGGCCCTGCGAATAGAGAATACTAGGAACCCTCAGCACATGAACAAATGCTCCGGTAATGCAGAAAGCCCCGACCACGTTGTGGTCAGGGCTTCCTTCTGGTTGCGGGGACAGGATTTGAACCTGTGACCTCTGGGTTATGAGCCCAGCGAGCTACCGAACTGCTCCACCCCGCGTCGCTTGGTTAACATTACCCTACTTTCCGGGGCACTTTGACCACGGCTGTTTTCGCCGGGCCGCAGGCTCCGGGGACAACAAAAAGACCCGGACCACCATACGGTGATCCGGGTCTTTTTCTTCAGTTGCGGGGACAGGATTTGAACCTGTGACCTCTGGGTTATGAGCCCAGCGAGCTACCGAACTGCTCCACCCCGCGTCGCAAGAACTACTCTACCGGGCGGTGAACAGGAGGCCAAATCCAAACGACGTGATCTCCGTCTCCAGCAGCCCAAAGCTACCTCCTATGGAAAAGGCCTGCCCTCCCCTTGTCGGGGAGGGCCGGCCCTTTACCTGATCAGCCGGGTCAGCTGCTGGGTGACGGCGTCGGCGTTGCGGACGGCGACGTCGGGCTGCTGGCCGTTCCGGTGCTGCCCAGCTTCGCTTCCGCGTCGAGCGCCTTCTGCAGCGCGGCGGAGAGCTTCTTCTGCTGCTCGCCGTACGCCGCGAAGTCACCCTTGGCCAGCGCAGCTTGGCCCGCCTTGATGGCCGCGTTAGCCTCATCCAGGGCTGCCTTCAGCGCTGCCTTGGCATCGGCCGAGCCCGTTGACGGCGGCGTCGTCCCGCCGCCCGGGGTCGTCGGTGTCTTGCCGTTGTTCGGTGAGTCCCCGGCCTGGGCCCCGGACCGGCCGCCGAACAGCTGGTTGAGGGCCTCGTCCAGGGTGGGCGCGAAGCCGATCTTGTCGCCGAAGGCCACGAGCACCCGCTGCAGGGTCGGGTAGGAGGTCTCACCTGTGGATTTGAGGTAGACAGGCTGGATGTAGAGCATGCCGCGGGCCGCGGGAAGTGTCAGCAGGTTGCCGTTGAGCACATCCGACGCGCCCTGCCGCAGCAGGTTCAGGGCCTGGGAGACGGCCGGGTCCGAGTTGAACTTGTTCTGCGCCTGGCCGGGGCCGGGCACCTGGGCTTCGGGCGGGACCTGCAGCAGCCGGAGCTGCCCGTAGCTCTCCGACTTCACGCCCTTCTTCGAGCCGGCGTCGGAATCGGCCGCGAGGAAGCCGTAGAGGACGTTGCGGGCGTTGTTGTTGACCACCTGCGGGATGTAGGACGAGGTCAGCTGGAACGCCGGTGTCTTCTGGTCCGGCATCTGCAGCGACATGTAGAACGGCGGCTGCTTGACCTCCTGCGACACGGTGGGATCGTTCGGAACGCTCCACGCGTCGTCGTTCTTGTAGAAGCTCACGGGATCCGTCACGTGGTAGCGGCCGAGCAGCTCACGCTGGACCTTGAACAGGTCCTCCGGGTAGCGGACGTGGCTCATGACGGCGGCGGACATCTCCGAGTAAGGCTTCAGGGTGGAAGGGAACACCTTCTGCCAGGCTTTCAGCAGCGGATCCTGGTCGTCCCAGGCATACAGGGTCACGGAACCGTCGTAGGCGTCCACGGTGGCCTTGACCGAGTTGCGGATGTAGTTGACGGAGCTGTTCGGCAGCGCCACGTTGCGTCCGGCCGTGGTCTGGGAATCCGTGATGGCGTCGGAGAGCTGCTCCTGCTGCGAGTACGGGTAGTACTGGCTGGTGGTGTAGCCGTCCACGATCCACTTGACCCGGCCGTCAACCACGGCGGGGTA
This sequence comes from Arthrobacter sp. NPDC058097, assembly GCF_042884885.1. Taxonomy (NCBI): domain Bacteria; kingdom Bacillati; phylum Actinomycetota; class Actinomycetes; order Micrococcales; family Micrococcaceae; genus Arthrobacter; species Arthrobacter sp. NPDC058097. Next base: position 234,323 of record NZ_JBHVSZ010000002.1, on the reverse strand, counting down.
GGCGTTGCCGTCCACCGTGAGGTAGGGAGCAACCTTCTGCACGCGTTCCCGCGGGTTGCGTTCGTACAGGATTTGCGAGGCTTCGTTCACGCCGTCGGACAGCAGCAGGTCCGAGGACTGGAACTTGATCGAGTAAAGAACCTTGTTGAAGAAGCTGCCGACGTTCGGCCCGCCCTTTCCGGTGAACGTGTACTGCGTTTCGCCGCCTTCCTTGGAGGCCGGGCGGTCCTGTTCGCGGTGCGGCGCGCCTTCCGGGGCACCCACGATCGAGTACTCCGGGGAATCCTCGCCGAAGTAGATGCGGGGCTCGTAGGTCTGGTCATTGCCGAGGACGCCGGTGGACGGGATGCCGGACTGCAGGAACTCCGGCTTTCCGTCTGCCGTGAACTTGTTGCCCTTCGCTGCCACAACACCGTAGCCGTGGGTGTACACGACGTGGCGGTTCAGCCAGGACTGCTGGTCGGCGGCGAGGCCGTCCGGGTTCAGCTCGCGCACGGCGATGACGGTGTCCTGCACCTTGCCGTCCACCATGTACCGGTCGACGTTGAGCGCCTTGGGGAACTGGTAGTACGGGCGGAACTGCTCAAGCTGCGAGAAGGCGTCCGAGATCAGGTTCGGGTCCAGGAGCCGGATGTTGGCCGTGGTCTGTGCATCGGGCGCCAGGGCGCCGGCGGTCGTGGTGGTGGTGGCGTTGTACCGCTCCACCTTCACCTGGTCCAGGCCGTAGGCCGCCCGGGTCATGCCGATGTTGCGCTCGATGTACTTCCGTTCCAGGGTCTGCTCGGACGGGCGGACCTGGAACTGCTGGATGACCCACGGGTAGACGCCGCCGGCCAAGATGGAGGTGATGATCAGCATGGCCGTGCCGATCACCGGAAGCCGCCACTTGCCGATGACGGCTGCGACGACGAAGAGGATGGCAACGAGGGCCGCCGCGACGGCCAGGATCGCCTTGGTGGGGATGACGGCGTTGACGTCGGTGTACAGCGCGCCCGCCCAGCGGCCGCCGCTGTTCTGCAGTGCGGAGTACCGGTCCAGCCAGAAGTTGATGCCCAGCAGGATCAGGAAGGAGGCGCCGGTGACCGCGAGGTGGATCTGCGCGGCTCGACTGGTGAAGATGCCGCGTTCCATGATCCTGATGCTGCCGTAAAGGTAGTGCGTGAGGATGCCCGCGATGCCGGCCACGATCGCCACGCTGATCAGGAACCCGGTGACGAAGCCCAGGAACGGCAGTGTCATCAGGTAGAAGCCGATGTCGAGCCCGAACTCCGGATCGTTCTGGCCGAAGGACTCCTGGTTGAAGAACAGCATGACCTTCTGCCACTGGCTGGAGGCCGCGCTGCCGGCGAACAGCCCAAACAGCACAGGCAGCCCGATCATGACCACGCGCCGTACGGGTTCCAGCTGCGCCTGGTAGCGGTTGAGGTTGTCCCGGATTTCGGAGTCCGGCGCGTAGACCGGACGGGCGTGGTACGCGATCCGGATCGCGTAAAACACGGCCGCGAACATGATGAGGAAGCCGGCGGCGAAAATGCCGATCCTCGCCAGGTTCTCAGTCAGGAACACCTCGAAGTAGCCAAGCTGCTGGTACCACAGGACGTCCGTCCATACATTGGCGAAGAAGATGAACCCGACAACAACCAGCGCAACGACGATGAGCGTGGGCGTCAATGCACCGCGCCTTGTCTGGAGTTTTCCGGGCGGGGTAGGGCTGGCAGGACGGGACAAACTCGTACCTCATAGCTTTGTCAGTTGCTGGTCTTAATTTTAAGTTTTCAGTGGAGGTCATGCACAGCGCCGCCCCCGGCTGTCAATTAGTGCCACGAGCGGACCGGAGCCTTAGTTCCTCGATTTAGTCTAGTTGTTGGTGCAGGCCGGAAGTCCCGACGTGTCGGCGCCCTTGGCAGCCAGTTCAACGGCGGACTGTGCCTCGTCCAGGTTTTCCACCTTGACCACCTGCAGCCCGTCCGGAACATGCCCCACAACCTCTGCGCAGTTCGCCGCCGGGGCCAGGAACATGGTGGCGCCGTCGGCCCGGGCACCGTGCATCTTCACCGCGATGCCCCCGATCGGCCCCACCACGCCGTCGGGGCTGATGGTGCCCGTCCCCGCGATGTGTTTTCCGCCGGTGAGGTCCCCGGGCGTCAGGGTGTCAATGATTCCCAGGGCGAACATCATCCCGGCGCTCGGGCCGCCCACCTTGTCCAGGGAAATCTTCACGTCGAACGGGAAGGTGAAACGGTACTGCAGCAGAACGCCCAGGATGTATCGTCCGGACGGGTTCTTTGCCGGCGTGACCGTTTCGGTCACCTGCTTGCCGTCCCGGCTTACGACGACGACGGCGGGCTTGCCCTTTCCGGCGGCCAGTTCTTCCTGGATCACCTCGAGCGACGTTACGGGCTTCGCGTTAATGGAGGTGAAAACGTCGCCCTTCTGCAGTTTGCCCTGCGCGGCAGACCCCTCGGACAGGTCCGCCACCTCAAGCTTCTGCGTGTAAGGGATGTCGAGTCCCTTCAGGGCCGCCGCCACGGCGTTCTCCTGCGATGTGGCCATGGCCACGGCACTCTCCTGCTGCGATTCCTCTTTGGTGACACCCGTCGGGAAGATCAGTTCTTCGGGGTACACCGCCTTGGAGCCGTCGAGCCACGCCGAGAACGCCTCAAAGACGCTTACGGGACCGTTGGGGCCGCCGTCGACATAAACAGTGGTGAGATCGAGGTTTCCCCTGGCCGGGAATGTCTCGCGGCCCGAAACGCTGATCACGGGCTTCGCGTTTTCCGTGCCCAGTGTGTTGAACGTGGGCCCTGGTGATTCCACCACGTAAGGGACGGGAAGGACCGCGGCCGTCACGCCGAGTCCGAGCGCCAGAAGCCCGGACAGTGTCATCGCGGAGATGCGCGGGTCCCGGCCCCTGGCACGCCGCCACCGGCCGGCGTCCCCGGTTCCATCGGGATTCCCGCCACCGGCGGCGGGCGCCGGGGACTCCTCTGCGGGCTGGCCGCCCTGGGTTATCGTCACTGAAGGACCTCTCCGCACCGCGTCATTCAGCGCTGCACCGCGGCCGCAGCCCGGCGGACAGCCGGGGCGCAGCCTACATACGTTCCGGCTTCTAACACTACGCGTCCCGGCCTGCCGTCAGCTCTTTGCCTACAGCGAACGTCCCGGCTTTCGGCAGACAGCCACTCCCGCACAGGGGTAGCGTGAAGTTGATTAATAGTCACACCGACGATCGGCGGGATCATGACCTCCAATCCACTCAATCCGTCCAACGGCGACGAAAATCCCAAGGATCCGCTGGCGGAGATGCTGCAGAACCTCATGGGCGGCAAGGGCCTGGGTGACATTGACCCCGCAGAACTGGCCAAAGCCGCCGGGCTGCCGAACGATCCCAACCTGCTGGCCCAGATGTTCTCCCAGGTCCAGGCCATGATGAGCGCGCCCTCGGAGGGCCCTGTCAACTGGAAGCTCGCCCATGACAACGCCCGCCGTGTTGCCGCTGGCAGCGCCGACCCCTCGGTCACGTCCGCACAGTCACGCGAAGTGGATGAGGCGCTGCGGCTCGCCGAACTGTGGCTGGACCAGGTCACGGACCTGCCCGCCACCGGCCTCATCGGCAAGGCGTGGTCCCGTGCCGAGTGGGTCGAGGAGACCCTCGGCACCTGGAAGCGGCTGACGGAGCCGGTGGCCAACAGCGTGGCCAACGCCCTCTCCACCGCCATGACGGAGCAGATGCCCGAGGAAATGAAGTCCATGATGGGCGGCGCCTCCTCCATGCTGCAGAACGTGGGCGGCGCCATCTTCGGGATGCAGCTGGGCCAGGCCATCGGAGCCCTGTCCACCGACGTGGTCAGCTCCACGGACATCGGTGTTCCGCTGGCCGACCTGGAAATGGCGCTGCTGCCCGGCAACGTGGCCAAGTTCGGCGAGGGCCTCAGCCTTCCCGAAAACGACATCCGGCTCTTCCTCGCAGTCCGCGAGGCCGCCCATGCCCGCCTCTTCGTGCAGGTTCCGTGGCTGCGCGGGCATCTGCTCGGTGCCATCGAGGCCTATGCCCGCGGCATCCACATCGACACGTCGCGGATCGAGGAGCTGGCCCGGGACCTTGACCCGAGCAACCCGGAGGGAATCCAGGAGGCCCTGTCGCAGGGCGTCTTCATGCCGCAGCGCACGCCCGAACAGGACCAGGCACTGCAGAAGCTGGAGACCGCGCTGGCCCTCGTCGAGGGGTGGGTGGACGAACTCACCGCGGCTGCCACCGAAAAGGTGCTCCCCTCCGCCGCAGCGCTCCGCGAAACGGTCCGCCGCCGCCGGGCCACCGGCGGTCCCGCGGAACATGCGTTCGCGTCCCTCGTGGGTCTGGAGCTGCGGCCCCGCCGCCTCCGCGAGGCCGCCACCCTGTGGGCATCGCTGAAGGCCGAGCGCGGCATCGACGGCCGCGACGCCATCTGGAAGCATCCCGACCTGCTCCCCACCGCAGAGGACCTTGACGATCCCAAGGGATTCAGCGAACGCCGCAAGCTCGCCGAGGCCAGCGACAGCGAAGTGGACGACGCCCTGCAGAAGCTGCTGAACGGCGGCTTCGACAGCCCCGCCGACACTGACGGCGGCGCCGACAATGACGCCGGAACGAAGGACGGCGGGGACGCCGGCGAAAAGGCCGACGGCGACGAGGGCGAGGCTCCGAAGGGCTGAGCCGGGGGCTTTAAAGGGCCAATTCCGCCTCGCCGGCGGGGAGGCCGCGCGACGTGGCAAACGACACGCCCTCCAGGAAGGCCTTGGCACGCTCCGTCTCCGGATACGCCTCCAGCAGCTTCCAGAACGCCGCGTTGTGTCCGGCCACCAGCAGGTGCGCCAGTTCATGCAGCAGCACGTAGTCGATGACCCACTGCGGCATGGGCCGGAGCTTGTCGGAAAGCCGGATGGACCCGTCGGCGGGGGTGGCTGAGCCCCAACGGGAGTTTTGGTTGCTGACCCACCGGACCGACGTCGGGACCGACCTGCCCCCGAGGTACGTCGCCGAGAGCTGCGCAGCGTGCGCGGCCAGCGCCGCGTCCGAGGAAGGCCGCCGTCCCGCCCCGCTGGAACGCTTCTCGCCCTGGGTCCGCAGCTTCTCCAGCATCCGGTGAACCCAGTCGGCTTCCTGCGCCCTGCTGAAATGGGCGGGGATGGCGACGACTGCGGTGCCATTCTCCCAGAATGCCGCGACTGTACGGCGCCGGCGGGCGGAGCGGCGCACCTCCACGGGAGCCCCATCGTGCGTGGTCAGTGGCGGGGCCTGTAGTTTTCCGGGCATTACAGCGTGCTGCTTTCCGTCAGGACCGCGAGGACTGCCTCGCCGTACCGCTCCAGTTTGGACGGGCCAACGCCGGCGAGCCCGGCCAGTTCCTCCAAGGAGGACGGCCGTGCTTCGGCGATGGCGGTGAGGGTGGCATCGGTGAAAACCACGAAGGCGGGGACGTCGGCGGAATGCGCGACCTCCTTGCGCCATTCGCGCAGGGCGTTGAACGTCTGCTCTTCGTAGCTGGGCGGGCACTGGCTGCACCGGCCAACCTTGCGTTCGGCTCCGCTGGTCAGCATGCTCCCGCAGACCCGGCAGGAGGCGGGGGCGGCCGCCTTGCGGCGCGGCGCTGTTCCCCTCCCCCGGGCCGCCGAGCTGGCCACAGAGTCGGGTCGCAGTCCGTCGAGGAAGCGGGACGGCTTCCGGTTGGCGCGCCCGCCCGGGGTCCGGGCAGTGGACCAGGAGAGGGACAGGTGCTCACGGGCACGCGTGATGCCGACGTACAGCAGCCGGCGCTCCTCGTCCACCGCGGCAGGATCGTCTGCAAAGGAGATGGGCATGAGCCCCTCGCTCAGCCCCACGAGGAAGACCGCGTCCCATTCCAGGCCCTTCGCAGCGTGCAGGGACGCCAGCGTGACCCCCTGGACGGTGGGGGCGTGCTGGGCGACGGAGCGCTCCTGAAGCTCATTGACAAAGTCAGCCAGGCCGAACTGCGGCCCGCGGTTCTGCGCCAGCTCGTCCGCCAGGGCCACCAGCGCGGCCAGGGATTCCCACCGTTCGCGCAGGGCACCGCCGCTGTGCGGGGCCGTGTCGGTATAGCCCAGTGACGCGACGATGTCGCGCACCAGCTGGCCCAGCGGCTGGGGGTCGGACTCGGCCACGGCACGCGTGGCTGCCCGAAGCTGGAGGATCGCGTCCCGGACCTCCTTCCGCGCGAAGAACCGCTCGCCGCCGCGCAGCTGGTAGCCGATCCCGGCCGATGCCAGAGCCTGTTCGTAGGCCTCCGACTGGCCGTTGGTGCGGAACAGGACGGCAATTTCACTCGCTTGCACGCCGTCGTCGAGGAGTGTGCGGATCTTGCCGGCGACCGTTGCGGCCTCGGCTTCGTCGTCGGTGCATTCCGTGAATTGGGGCTGGGGTCCCGGGTTGCGCTGGGCGACGAGCTTCAGGGGCGCGGCCCAGGCCGCGTCGGCTGCCGGTCCCCCGCTCCGGCGCGAGGCCAGCAGGTCGTTGGCGAGCTTGACCACCTGCGGCGTGGACCGGTAGTCCCGGACCAGCTTGACCACGTTTGCGTCCGGGTACTGGGCCTTGAACCCGAGGAGGTGCTTCGGGGACGCTCCGGTGAATGAATAAATGGTCTGGCTGGCGTCACCCACGACGCACAGTTCATTGCGGCCGCCCAGCCAGAGCTCCAGGAGTCGCTGCTGCAGCGGGGAAACGTCCTGGTATTCGTCCACCACGAAGTGCCGGTACTGTTCCCGGACCGTCGCCGCCACCTTGGGGTCTTCCTGCAGGATGCCCACGGTAATCAGGAGGACGTCCTCGAAGTCGATGACGTTGCGGTCGGTCTTGACGTCCTCGTAGGCCTGGAACACCCGGGCCACTGCCGTGAGGTCAAAGCCGCCCGGAGCACCCCTGTCCTGTGCGTTTTCCAGGTAGTTGGCAGGGGTGAGCATGGACACCTTGGCCCACTCGATTTCCGACGCGAGGTCCCGGATGGAGGCGCGGTCGGTGCTCAGCCGGAGCCGGCGGGCTGCCTCGGCGATCATCTGTGCCTTGTGGTCCAGCAGGTTGGGCAGCGCCCCGCCCACCGCCTGCGGCCAGAAAAACTGCAGCTGCCGCAGCGCGGCCGCGTGGAACGTCCTGGCCTGGACGTTTCCAACCCCGAGGTCGCGCAGCCGGCTGCGCATTTCCGCTGCCGCCCGTGCCGTGAACGTGACTGCCAGCAGCCGCTGCGGGCTGTACACGCCCGAGTGCACACCATAGGCAATCCTGTGGGTGATGGCCCGGGTCTTGCCGGTGCCTGCTCCGGCAAGCACGCAGAGCGGGCCGGTCAGGGTGGTGGCCACTTCCCGCTGCTCCGCGTCGAGGCCGCCAAGGATCCGGTCTTCCAGGGAGGCGTTGCCATCAGGATTTTCTGTCGTCACTTCTTGCTGCTTGCTATATGGGGATGGATGGGCTGCTCCGCCTTGGAGGCGTTGGAGAAGATGTGCTGTGCCGGCCGGTCGTACAGGGTCAGTCGTCGGCCGGGCGGTCCTGGATCACGCCGCCGTACCAGTGCTCGATGAGGGACCTGGCGATGGAAAGCCTGGTGGAGATGACGATTTCACCGCTGAGCACGGCCTCCTGGACTTCCTCCCGGCTGAACCAGCGCGCCCTGGTGACCTCGACGCCGTCGGGCTTTGCTTCTGTGTCGTCGGTGACGGCTGTAAAGCCGAGCATGAGGGAGGCCGGGAACGGCCATGACTGGGAGCCGAGGTACTGGCATGCCTTGACCCGCACGCCCACCTCTTCCTGGATTTCCCGCACCACGGCCTGTTCCAGGGATTCCCCGGGCTCGACGAATCCGGCCAATGTGGAGTAGTTCTTGGCGTCCAGCGGACCGCCGCCGCCCAGCAGGACGCGGCCGTCCGGGCCAACCACCGTGACAATAATCGCGGGGTCCGTGCGCGGGTAGTGTTCGGAGTTGTCGGCCGGGCACCGCCGGACCCATCCCCCGGCTTCCACGTTGGTGACGGTGCCGCACCGGGGACAGTGGGTGTGGGTGGCGTGCCAGTTGGCAATGGCACTGGCCTCAACGAACAGTGCGGTGTGCGTCGGATCCAGTTGCGCTGCTACGTCCCGGAAGCCTTCCCAGGTGGCTCCGGCGGGCAGGCCGGCCGGACCGGGCTCCACCGGCTCCGGCAGGATGAAGAGCAGGACGCCGGTTCCTGCGGGAAGGTCCGCGGAGCCGAGGGCCGCGCCGAGATAGATGATGTGCTCCGGGCCAGTGGCCGACCTCTCGAGCCGGTCGAGCAGAGGCCGGGCCTCTGCCAGGACGAGCGCGTCCCCGTGGACCAGCGCCTGCCGGCCGGAGAGGAGCATGGCCCTGGCGGTTCCCGTCGCCAGCAGGTCCGGAATGAGGCCGGGCCTCATCCGCTCAACCGATCCCCTGTTGACCATTGCGGGCCGGACCGGCAGCACGGTGTCAAAGAGATGGTTGGCCGGCAGTTCGCCGGCCGGGAGCTGATTTTCCGGGCTGGTGCCCGCCGCTTGACCGACCGGCACAGCGGCCTCCGCATGACTCATGTATCCACCGTACTGACTCGCAGTGACAATTTACATTTCGGGAGGGCACCGGCAGGCCCGGAATGAGAGTCTTCACTTGGCCCGCGCAACCATATTTAGGCGGATCTCGAGACTCGCCGCGACACATCATTGTGTTGGACGCCGCTCAATCTACCGTGGAACCGTGAGAAGAGAACCAATCGAACTGGCAGCTGTGGCCACCGCGGCAGTCCCCGGACTGAGCCCGACCGCCGTGAGCTCTGCCCCGGATGACCCGGCAGACTTTGATTCGGCTCTCCTTCTGGACGCCGAGGGCAAACGCTGGCGCGTCCGCTCACCCCGGCACGCGGAAGCCAGCACCAGGCTGGAGACCGAATTCCTGGTACTGCGCGCGTTCGCACCCGGCATCCGGGCCGAACTGCCGTTCCTCATGCCCACCGTGGCCGGCACCGTCCGGCAGCAGAGCCTGACCACCTTCGTGTACTCCCATCTGCATGGCGCCACGCGCACCGTTGAGGAGCTTACGGCCGGGCCGCAGGAGCTGGCGAAGGAGATCGGCACGGCGCTGGCCGCCATCCACGATCTGCCCCGCGCTCTGGTCAGCAACGCCGACCTGCCCAGCTACACGCCCAACGAGTTTCGCCAGCGCAGGCTCAACGAACTGGACATGGCCGCGACCACAGGCAAGATCCCGGCCCTCCTGCTCCGCCGCTGGGAGCACGCCATGGAAGACGTCTCACTGTGGCGGTTCAACCCTTGCGTGGTCCACGGCGACCTGCACGAGGACAACCTGCTGGTTGAGGACAACCGTGTCACGGCCGTCACCGGCTGGACGGATTTGCGCATCGGCGACCCCGCCGACGACCTCGCCTGGCTCGTGGCATCCAATGAGCACGAATTCGTCGACGCCGTGGTCAAGCACTACACCGCGAAGCGCCGCGACGCTCCGGACACCCACCTGCTGCGCCGCGCCGCACTCTCGGCGGAATTTGCCCTGGCCCAGTACCTCGTCAAGGGCATCGCAGCAGCCGACGCGGGCATGATCGCCGAAGCAGAAGCAATGCTTTCCACGCTGGCCGACGATATTGCCGAATACGGCGGCCAGCCCATCAGCGTGGAGCCGCTGCCCCCGGCCAAGCCCGACGCCCCGCCAACCGGCCAGGAGCCGGCCGCGCCCGGCCTCCTCGACGCCCCGGCCGCCACCGACATTTCCGAGGCCATGCCCGCCGTCCACGTCACGCCCATCCCGGTTGACGCCAAGCCGCTCCCGGTCGAAGTGACGCCCATCCCGGTCGAAGTGACGCCCATCCCGGCTGACGGGGCGGACGGCCCGGCTGACGGGGCGGCGGGGGACGCTGGCGCACGGAAGGATGAGGCGTCACAGGATGCCGGCGGATCTGCAGATGCTGAAGCTGCCGGGGTTCAGGGCGAGGCACAGGACGGTGGCCCGGCTCCGAAGCCTTCGGGCGCCGACACTTCCACTGTCGCCCTCACGGTGGTTGAGGCCAAGACGAACTAACCGGCGAGGGCCGTGGCAACGATCCGTTCGAGCTCGGCGCCCGACGCCAGGTCGTGCGGGCGCACCACATGGTTGTCCGCGACGTAGAAGAAGGCAGCCCGGACCTCCTCCAGCGGCACGCCCTTGAGCCGGGCCCAGGCCAGCCGGTAGACGGCCAGCTGGACGCTCTTGGTCTTCAGCTGCCCTGCTGACGGCCGGCGGCCGGTCTTCCAGTCCACGAGGTCCCAGCCCCCGTCGGCGTCCCGGAACACCGCGTCGATGCGGCCTCGCACAACGACGTCGCCGATCCGGGTCTCCACCGGAACCTCAACGTAGGCCGGCGATCTGTGTGCCCACCGGGAGTCCTTGAAGGTGGCAACCATGTCGTCGAGACCATAGGCCTCGTCGATGTGGTTGTCGGAGCCGGGTGCTTCGCCGAGATCCAGCATTCCGGCCGTTCCGAAGTACTCTTCCACCCAGGCATGGAAGGCGGTGCCCTTGCGCGCGGACATGCCGGGTTCCCGCGGGACGGGCCTCCTGAGCCGCTGCACCACGGCCTCGGGGTCCTCCCCCAGGTCCACCAGGGTGGATGCCGAGATATGGCCGGGCAGATGCACGTCGCGGCTCCGGGCCCGCCTGGCGCGGCGTTCCAGAAGGATGGCAGCCTCGCGTTCCCAGCCCGCTGCCTGGGGGCGGAGCCCCTGGCCTGCCGGGAGCCCCGGCACACCGGCTTCGACGGCGGCGATCTCGCTGAGCAGCCGTTCCGCGGCACGGTCCATGGCTGCCCGCCGTCCCGGCACAAGCCGGAGCCGGTTGCCGCTGCGGGGGTCCACAGGACCTTCCAGCGGATCATACGGCCAGGCCGCCACCTCCAGTTCCCGGGCCAGGGGACTTTCCTGCGGCAGGGATTCCTCATCGACAGAAGCAGGATGGATTTCCGCAGCTTCCTGTTCGGCCAGGGGTGCCAGCTCGGCTAGGAATGGCGACATCTCCGCCATCCCGCCGCGCCCGCCCACCCACGCTCCGCTGGAAACCCAGAGCACATGCTTGGCGCGGGTGTAGGCGACGTAGGCCAGCCTCCGTTCCTCAGCCTCGCCGTGGGCCTGGACGTCTCCCTTGAAGACCTTCTCGGCGTCGAGCCACCCCTTTTGGTCCGGCTGGTCCAGGTCCCACTGCGGAAGATCGGCACGGTCGCCGCGGAGGGGCCAGGGCAGGGCAGCGGCACCGCTGCTCCACCTTGAGTCGCGGCTGCTGGGGAACGCGCCCGAGTTTAGGCCCGGCACGAACACGACGTCCCATTCGAGACCCTTCGAGGCGTGCACCGTCAGCAACTGCACGGCCTCGTGGTTGACGTCCGCGGGCGGCACGTCCAGGCCGCCCTCCTCGGATGCTGCCGCTTCCAGCCATGAAAGGAAGGCCAGGACGTCCACCCGGTGGGAGGTCTGCAGGAACCCGGCCGCGGCGTCCTGGAACGCGTCCAGGTTCCGCCGCGCCTGGTGGATGCTGAGGCCGGGCCTCGCGGCAACCTCGATGTCCAGCAGCATGGCCCGTTCCACCTCGCCCAGCAGGGTGGTCAGGTCCTCCCCCATCAGCGTCCGGAGCTGCCGCAGCTCCGTGCCCAGGCGTTGCAGCCGCTCCCGGGCAGCCGGGCTCAGGCTGCGGCCTTGGGCGGACGTCCACCCCTCGTTGGGGAGCCAGTCCAGGGCCTCGACGAGGCTGGCGGCGTCGGTGATGTCACCCTCGATGACGACGTCGGCGCCTTGCGGATCCCCGTCGGCCGACGGACCGTTCGTTTCCGGATTGCCGTTCGCGCCCGGCCCGCGGCCGTTTTCGACCATGCCGCGGCGACGGGCCAGAAACGCGGACCAGTCCCGGAACGCCATGAGGTCGGCGGTGCCGATCCTCCACCGGGCACCGGCCAGGAGCCGCATCAGCGAATCCGACCGGCCCGGATCAGCCAGGACCCGCAGTGTGGACACCAGATCCACGATTTCGGGAGTGTCCAGCAGGCCTCCGAGGCCCACAATCTCGTACGGGATTCCTGTGGCTTCGAACTCCTTGCGGAGGCATTCCATCTGCGCACGCCTGCGGCACAAGACGGCCATGGCAGGCTGGACGCGGGGTTCCGCGGGGGAACCGTCGAAGTCAGTGGCCCGGAACCTCAGGAGATCCTTGGCGATCGCCGCTGCTTCGTCTTCATCGGTGGCAAAACGGCCAATCACCACCCGGCCCTGTACCGCGGCCGGACTCGGCTGCAGTGCAGGCACCTCCACGGCCGCACCGGAGGTCCGCTGCCCCGCGGGTCCGGCCTGTGCCGCGGCGGCGCTGAGTGGAGCGGAGATGAGGTTGGCGGCGGCCAGGATATTGCGGCCGTTCCGCCAGGCTGTGGTCAGGTACGAAACGGGGGCTGGACGCCGGGACGCCGTTCCTGACTGGCTGTCCTCGGCACAGACCGGAAACTCGTTGACAAAGTGGAACAGCTGGCCGGCGGACGCGCCCCGGAAGCCGTAGATGGACTGGTTCGGATCCCCGACGGCGGTGACGGCGTGCCCGTCCCCGAAGAGCCTGGAGAACAGCACCAGCTGGGCATGTGAGGTGTCCTGGAATTCGTCCAGCAGCACCACCTTGTAGCGCTGGCGCTCCATCTCCGCAGCCAGGGGCACCTCCCGGGCAACGCGTGCTGCGAGCGCCACGAGGTCACCGAAGTCCAGGGCACCGCGTGCCCTTTTGGCTTCCGCATACCGCCCCACGAGCTCGGCCACGCTTGCCCGCGTGCGGAGCATGGCGCCGAGTTCGCCGGCGGCCTGGGTGGGGTTTTTCTTGGCGCCGGCCACGTACGGCAGAGCCTCGAACTCGGCGAGCCGCTGCATCAGCCAGCCCTGCACACCGTCCGGGTCCTGGAGGTGCTCCGCGCACTCCCCCGCGAGCTGGATGACGGCTTTGACGAGGGTGGACTTGGCCACCCTGAAATGCGAGTATTCGCCGTCGAACGCCTCGACCACCTCACTGGCCAGCTGCCAGGCCTGTGCCCCGCCCAGCAGCACCACGTCCCGCTCGATCCCGAGCCGCAGGCCGTAGTCGGAGACGATGCCGCTGGCAAACGAGTGGTAGGTGGAAACCTTGGGTTCCAGGGCGTCGGCGCTGAGCAGCGCGCCTGCCCCAGCACCTCCAGGGTTGGCAGCAGCACCAGGGTCGCCACTGCCGCCGGCGCCACCCGTGGCCGTCCGCTGCAGCGCGCTGAGCTTGGCGCGGATGCGGCTGGCCAGTTCACCGGCGGCCTTTCTGGTGAACGTGACGCCCAGGACCTCCTCCGGCTTGACCCAGCCGTTCGCGACGAGCCAGACAACTCGGTCGGCCATGGTGGCCGTCTTGCCCGAGCCCGCGCCGGCGATGACCAGCCGGGGCGCAAGCGGTGAAGAGATGATGGCCGACTGTTCCGCCGTCGGCAGGTTTTTCTCGCCCAGCAGGGCGGACAACTCTTCCGGACTGAATCTGGGCTCGGGCAGCTCTGCCGTCCGGCTCATTCGGTAACCTGCTTTCCCCGCGAACACAGCGGACATACCTCCGGCAGCCGGCAGCCGGGGCCGCCGTAACCGGCCTTGGCGGGATCGTGCCTTGCCTCGAACTCGTGGCCGGACATCACGGCCGCTGCGTCGTTCACCATCTCGATCGCCCAGTTGTCCCCCGGGTCCAGCGGCTCCTGGTGCTGGATGCCGGGAGTCTTGGTGGTTGTGCCCAGCTGGGCAAGCACCGCCCCGCCGGGCTGCGCCCCGGCCTCGGAAGCCTCTGCGTCGCCAAAACCGCCGGCCAGGACCGCCGCTTGGTAGGCGCCCAGCTGCGGGTGCCTGCCCAGTTCGGCCTTGCCCGGCTGCCGTTTGCCCGTCTTGAGGTCAACGATTACCAGCCGCCCTTCGGCGTCGATCTCCAGCCGGTCCACCTGTCCGCGCAGGACGGCTGACCGGGGACCCTCATCGGACGGAACATCGGCGCGGGTGACGGCGGCCGGCTCGGGCAGGGTCACCTCGAAGTCCTGTTCGACGCCCGCCAGTCGCCGCCCTTCGCTGCGCATGACCAGGACGTACTGCGCCAGTTTCCGGACCATGGCTTCGGCCCTGCGGAAGTCCAGTTTGCCCTCCCAGTTGTCCTTCATGCCCAGGGCCGGCCAGCGCCGGACAAGTTCGGCGAGGTATTCTGCGCCGCTGGCATCGGGAAGGTCCTGGGCGATGGCGTGCACCAAGGTGCCGAGGCTGCGGGCGAAATCCGTTGCCGCTTCACCTCCGGCGGCCTGGATGAACCAGTCCAGCGGTGATTTCTGCACCGACTCCACCTTGGATGGCGAAACGAAGACGGTCCCGCCCGGAGGCACAACCCGGTCCACGGAGGTCAGCGGCGCCAGCCCCCACCAGGAGTCCGGATGGGCGCCGGGAACAGGCGGATCGGCCGTGGCAAGGCGGGCCAGCACACGCACGGCCTCATCCGCCTCGGCGGCAAGCCTGCCGTCCAGCTGGGCGTACTGGCGGAGTTCCGCAACGAGCGCACGCAGCGTCAGCGGCCGTTCAACCGGCGTATAGCCGCGTCCCTCCTGGTCAGGCCGCAGCGGCGCGACGTAGTCCAGGAAGGAGGACGGCTGTTCATCCTCGGAAGACACGGCGGTGCACAGCAGCACGTCCTTGGCCCGGGACACCGCCGTGGAAAAGCTGCGGAGTTCGTCGTAGCGGATCTCCCGCAGCCGGCTGAGCGGGCCAAGCTGGAGCGCGTACTCCACGCCGTGTTCGACGGCGTCCGCGAACAGTGTGCTGCCCAGCAGTTCCCCGCGGAGGCGGGTGTTGGGCCAGACGCCTTCCTGCAGGCCCGCGACGATGACGAACGGCCATTCCCGGCCAGCGGCGCTGGCAGGAGTCATGAGTTCCACGGCATCGTCAACCTGGGCCCGGGCCGCGAGGGTGTCCATGGGCAGTTCCTGGTTCAGCAGGTACTCCAGGAACTGTTCTGGGCCGGAACCGGGCATCTGGTCCACGTAGCGCTCGGCCGTGTGGAACAGCGCCATCATGGCGTCCAGGTCCCGGTCGGCCCGTGCCCCGACGAGTCCGCCGGCAAGGGCAGCAGCCGTCCACGCCGCCGCGAGGCCGGTGGAGTGCCAGAGGGCCCACAGCACTGTCTCGGCGTTGGATCCGGGTTCGCCAACGGCCTTCCGCCCGGCCTGGATCATCCGTGCCACCCTGCGCGCCGACCGGGCCTCGATACCCAGGGAGCCCAGCGCGCCGGGCTCCAAAAGCGCCTCCACGAGCAGCGAATCACTGGAGCGCCCGCCGCCGCCCAGCAGCTCCTCCCGCCGCAGTGACTGGCGGAGCCTGCGCAGTTCGAGGGACGTCGCCCCGCCGATCCGGGACGTCAGCAGCGACACGGCCGATTCGGGCGTGAGGACCGCCGGATCCAGGGCCACCGCGTAGGCGTCGAGCAGCGGACGGACGGCCACCTCATCGCGTACGGCGGACTCAGCCACCGGAATCCGCACCGGAATCCCCTGGCCGGAGAGGTAGCGCTGCAGCTGGCCCAGCTGGCCGCCGTTCCGGACAATGACAGCGATGTCCTCGAGCGGACGCCCGTCCCTGAGATGTGCCTCGAGGATCCTTTGCGCGACGTACCGCAACTCATGGACGGCCGAGGGCAGCAGGTGCGCCTCCACCGCGCCGCCTGCCGGCCGGGCGGCATCAGCTGAAGCGGTATTGCCCAAAGCAGTAGTACCGGGTTCCCCGGCAATGTCGGCAGCGCCGGCGCCAACCGGGTCCAGGCGGCGGGCGAGCTGGCCCCCGGACCGGAGGGAGATCCGGTCCGCGACCCCGAGCCAGGCCCGGGCCACGGCAGGCTGATGGCGGTGGGCGTGGGTCAGCGGCTTCTCAAGGACCGTCCGCTCCTCGCCGCCCAAAAGACCAGGGAGCTCTGCCACGAGATCCGGCCGCGCTCCACGGAACCCCTGCACCACCGTGTCCGGCGCGGACGTCACGTAGACATCCTTGCCGGCGGCCACATCAGCCAGGAGTTCGAAGACGGCCGGGTTGGCCTCCTGGATGTCGTCCACAAGAACCAGCTGGAGCCGGTCGCGTTCCGCCGCGAGGAAGTCCGGGAAATCCTGGAAGAGCTGGCGGGCCGCGGTGATGATGCCCGCGGGATCGAAGGCCTCGGGCATGCGCAAATCCAGGACGTCGCGGTACTCGGCATACAGCGCTGCAGCGGCAATCCAGTCCGGCCGTCCGCAGGAGCGGCCCAGGCCGGCGAGGTCCTCGGACGTGCGGCCCGTCTCTGTAATCCGGTCGAAAAGCTGGCGCACCTCGTGCCGGAACCCCCGCGTGGGCAGGGCCGCCGTGAGGTCATCGGGCCAGGGCAGCCCAAGGCCTGGCAGGGAGTGGCCCTCCAGCAGTTCCTTGATGATGAGGTCCTGCTCGGGGCCGGAGAGGAGCCGCGGTGCCTTGGACAGCGGCAGGAGCCCCTCTGCCTTGGCACGGCGGATGAGGTTGAAGGCATACGCTGCCCAGGTGCGGGCCGGCGTGGTGCTCAGGCTGCGGTTCAGCCTGGCGGTGAACCGGTCACGGAGGGTGTCGGCCGCAAGCCGTCCGGGGGCGAGTATGATGATCCGCTCGGGGTCCACCCCGTCCGCCTCCACCCGGCGGATGGCTGCCTCGATGAGCACGGTGGATTTTCCGGTGCCGGGCGCTCCGGGAACCAGCACCGGGCCGGATCCCTGGGGCACTTCGACGGCGGCCAACTGGTCCGGCGTCAGGACCGGAACGCGGGAGTGCACCTGGCGCGGGGGCAGCAAACGAAGACCGGTGAGCGGGAATGGTGAGGCGGAGAAAGAGTCGCCGCGGTCCCGTTCCGAAGTAAGGGCGGATGCCGGGTGGACTGAAGCCGGGTCGGCGGTCTGATCGAGTGTTGCGGTCACACGGACATTCCATCATCCGGCACTGACATTGTTCGCAGCGAAGCTTCCAGCCGCTCGGCAATCACGTCCAGGGCATCGAAATCGGCGTCGGACGGGGCCCACCGCGCAGCGGCCAGATCCACCCGCCACCGGCCCTCGCCCGTCCGCGCATACCCGCGATAGTCGCCGCGCAGGGGCGTGCCCTCCTGCAGGTAGTGTCCGAGGGCTTCGGACTCATGCCCGTCGGGGGCCAGTCCGCTGGCCCGCAGCACCCGCCACCACGGAACGCCGCTGCCGTAATGGCTCAGCACGGACCCCACCTGCCGCGGCCCTCCGGCCCCCAGGAGTTCAGCGACGTCCCCGTAAGCCACCGCCGAGCCGGCCGGGATGAGGTCAACCACCGCCAAAACCGCCTCCACGTACTCCGCCCGCATATCCTCAGACTATCGGCCAGGATGCAGCATCAGCGGTCAGGGCGGGCGCCGTGTGTGTCTTCCCACACCGCCTCTTCCCACACCATGCCGGACACGCGCAGGGCAAGTACCATTACTGTCGGTGCCCCCGGGTAATTTGGAGCCATGAGCACTTGGAACACTCTCCCCCGCGCCGCGTTCGACCTCGAAACCACGGGCCGCAACTCCCGTGCCGCCAGGATCGTGACGGCTTCCATCACCCTGGTGGACAGCTCCGGGAACGTGGTTCAGGAGCATGAGTGGCTGGCTGATCCGGGAGTTGAGATTCCGGCGGAGGCAAGCGATGTGCACGGGATCACCACCGAACACGCCCGCAGCCATGGCCGGCCTGCGGCCGAGGTCACCAGGGAAGTCGCTGCCGTGCTCCAGGGGCTCTTCGACGACGGTGTTCCCGTTATCGCGTTCAACGCCAGCTACGACTTCACCGTCCTTGCCGCCGAATCGGCCCGCTACGGCGTGCCGCAGCTGAGCCGGTTCCCGGTCCTGGACCCTTACATCATGAACAAGCAGGTGGACCGGTACCGCAAGGGCAAGAGGACGTTGACCGCCCTGTGCGAGGAGTACGGCGTAGAACTGGAAAACGCCCACACGTCGGCGGCGGACGCACTCGCAACACTTCGTGTGCTTGACGCCATGGCCGGCAAATTCCCTAAACTGAGCATGCCGGCCAGCCAGCTGCACCAGCTTCAGGTGGACTGGGCGGTCAGCCAGGCTGCCGACTTCCAGCAGTACCTCCGCAAGACCAAGCCCGCCGCCGTCATCGAGGGTGACTGGCCTGTGCTGCCGCCTGAGGACGCCAGCCGCGGCGGCTTCTGACCTGCGCCGCTTCTGGCTGGTGCGACGCATTTCACAAAAGCTGGTCCGCCCCGCCAGTGGCCAGGCAGCGCCTTGCTGATTCTGTAGCAGCAACTTCTCTCATTGCTATTGGCCTACCAAATGCGGTAATGCCGTATTATATTCGGCAAAGTCGGCTTAGTCTCGTTCATTACGCCACCTAACGGCCACGTTAAGGGCAGGTGAGACAATTAAGTTTTGCGGGCGCGCCTCTGCACCGCCGGATCCCGGCCAAAGACGGCTTGACTGCCCGCCCCCGTTTATCCCAATGAAAGTGATGCGTGATGAAAATCAAAGCCTTGAAGTGGCTGTCCACGGTTCCCGTGGCCGTAGTCATGGCCGTATCCCTGGCAGCCTGCGGTGGAGGCACCGCTGCTCCCAGCGGCTCGCCGACGGATGCCCTCGCCGGCAGCGACCAGCAGACGCTGGACAAGTACACCACCAAGGACGTCACCCCCCTGGAGAAGATCGACAAGTCCAAGCTGGGCCTGATCACTCCGGGCGTCCTCAAGGTCGGCACCCTGTCCGACGCCCCGCCCAACATCTTCATCGACAAGGATGGAAACTTCACGGGCTATGACAACGAACTCCTGAAGGCCATGGCGGCCAAGCTCGGCCTCAAGGTGGAGTTCGCGTCCACCAAGTTCCAGAGCCTCCTGGCCCAGGTGAAGAACAAGCAGTTCGACGTCGGGTCCTCCTCCATCTCCACCACGGACGCCCGCCGTGAGACCGTGGCCTTCACCAACGGCTACGACTTCGGCTACATGGCGATCGTCACCAAGGATGACGCGAAGGTGAAGACCTTCGACGACCTGAAGCAGGGCGTGCGCATCGGCGTCGTCCAGGGCACCGTCCAGGACGACTTCGTGACCAACACGCTGAAGCTCGAGCCGGTCCGCTTCCCGGACTACAACACCGTCTACGCCAACGTGAAGAGCGGCCAGATCGACGCATGGGTTGCCCCTTCCCAGCAGGCCGAGGGCCAGGTCAAGTCGGGCGACGGCACGAAGATCGCTGAGAAGAAGGTCAACACCCAGAACTTCACGGCCTACGCAGTGGCCAAGGACAACCAGCCCCTTACCGATGCGCTCAACTCGGCGCTCGACGCCGTGATCGCCGACGGCACCTGGACCAAGCTCACCACCAAGTGGTACACGGACCGCCCGACCATCAAGGAGCAGACTCCTGAGGGCTGGAAGCCGGGCAGCAAGGCCGTCCAGGTCCCCACGAAGTAACCAACTGACAGGCGCCACATGGATTATCTGAACAGGCTCGCCGAGACCTTCCTCGACTGGAAGGCCATCGCCGAGGTACTCCCGGCCATGTTTTCGGTCGGTCTGCCCAACACCCTCGTCCTCGCAATCGTCTCGGGCATCATTGGCTGCGTGGCCGGCATGGTGCTGGCCCTGATGGGCATCTCGCGTAATCCTGTGGCGCGGTGGGCCGCCCGGGTGTACACGGACGTGTTCCGTGGACTCCCGGCGGTTCTCACCATCCTCGTCATCGGCCTCGGCTTCGGCCCGATCTTCCGCGAGCTGACCGGGGTCACCAGCCCGTACCCCATGGGCATCGCCGCGCTCTCACTCATGTCCAGCGCATACATCGGAGAGATTTTCCGCTCCGGCATCCAGAGCGTGGACAAGGGCCAGCTCGAGGCCGCCCGTGCATTGGGCTTCGGCTACGGCCCCTCGCTCCGGATGGTCGTGGTGCCGCAGGGCATCCGCCGGGTGCTCCCGGCGCTGGTGAACCAGTTCATCGCCCTTATCAAGGAGTCCTCCCTGGTCTTCACCCTGGGACTCCTGGCCTCCGAGCGGGAGCTGTTCCAGATCGGCCAGGACGCCGCCGCCCGAAGCGGCAACCTGTCCGGCTACGTCGCAGCCGCCGTGTTCTACCTCGCGATGACCGTCCCGCTGACACACCTCGTCAACTGGATCGACGCGCGCCTGCGCACCGGCCGGCCGCAGAAGATGGAACCGGACGAGGCTGCCGCCGTCGTCGGGAAGGGAGCCCACGCATGAGCAAGTTCACGTCAGGCTCTCTCGAAGCGAAAAACGTCCATCTTGCCTTCGGGCACAACAAGGTTCTGCGCGGCATCGACCTGACCGTCCCGGCCGGCACCACCGCCTCGGTGATCGGCCCGTCCGGTTCCGGCAAGTCCACCCTTCTGCGGGTCATGAACCGGCTGATCGAACCGGATGCCGGGGATATCCTCCTGGACGGCAAGTCGGTCCTGAAGGAGAACCCCGATGAGCTCCGGCGCAGGATCGGCATGGTGTTCCAGCAGTTCAACCTCTTCCCGCACAAGAGTGTGGGCGAGAACGTGGCATTCGCCCTGCGCAAGCTGCGGAAACTGCCCAAGGAGCAGGCGCGCGAGGAGGCCTTGAGCCAGCTCGATCTCGTCGGGCTGAAGCACAAGGCCGACGTCCGCCCGGCCACCCTTTCCGGCGGCCAGCAGCAGCGCGTTGCCATTGCACGCGCCCTGGCCATGAAGCCGGAAGTCATGTTCTTCGACGAGGCCACCTCTGCCCTGGACCCCGAGCTCGTCAAGGGCGTCCTGGCACTCATGGCGGACCTCGCCAAGGGCGGCATGACCATGGTGGTGGTGACCCACGAAATGGGCTTCTCCCGCAACGTCTCCGACACCGTCACCTTCATGGACGGCGGCGTGGTGGTGGAGTCGGGCCCGCCCGGCCAGGTGTTTGAAAACCCGCAGACCGAGCGGCTGCAGGGCTTCCTCTCGGACGTCCTCTAAAGGCCACCCGGAACACCGAAAGAAAAAACTCTGGCACCCGCCGCGGCGGGTGCCAGAGTTTTTTGTTGCCTTAGTAAGGACGGAAGGAAAGCCCGACGGCGATCAGGCCTTCGCTGCGGCGGCCGCCTCCGCGGCGGCTGGCAGTGCGTCGAAGATCCGGTTCATGGCGGCGTCGTCGTGCGCCGCGGACAGGAACCAGGCCTCGAAGACGGACGGCGGCAGGTAGACACCCGAATCCAGCATGGAGTGGAAGAAGGGCGCGTAGCGGAACGACTCCTGCTTCAGTGCGTCGCTGTAGTTGTGCACACCGTGCTCGGACGTGCCGAATGCCACCGAGAACAGGTTGCCGGCGCGCTGGATGGAGTGGTCCACGCCGGCCGCATGCAGGGCGGCGGACAGGGCACCGGACAGTTCCAGCGACCGCGCGTCGACAAACGAATACACGTCCCGGGTGGCGTGCGTCAGGGTGGCGACGCCGGCAGCCATGGCTACCGGGTTACCGGACAGGGTGCCGGCCTGGTAGACGGGACCGAGCGGCGCGAGATAATCCATGACGTCGGCACGGCCGCCCAGGGCCGCCGTCGGCATGCCCCCGCCGATCACCTTGCCGAACGTCAGCAGGTCCGGGGTCCACTTTTCCGTGGCGTCCGCGGCGCCGCCGGTCAGTCCCCAGTAGCCCGAGTACCCGGTGCGGAAGCCGGTCAGGACCTCGTCGACGATCAGCAGGGCGCCGTGGGCGGCCGTGATCCGGGAGAGGCCCGCGTTGAAGCCCTCGCCGGGCGTGACAACGCCCATGTTGGCGGGGGCGGCCTCGGTGATGACGGCAGCGATGTTGGGTCCGTGTTCGGCGAAGGCGGCCTCGACGGCGCGGAGGTCGTTGTAGGGAAGCACCAGGGTCTCGGCAGCGGTGGCGGCCGTGACGCCGGCCGAACCGGGCAGGGCCAGAGTGGCCACGCCGGAGCCGGCCGAGGCGAGCAGTCCGTCAAGGTGCCCGTGGTAGCAGCCGGCGAACTTAATGACCAGGTTGCGGCCGGTGAAGCCCCGGGCCAGCCGGATCGCGGTCATGGTGGCTTCGGTTCCGGTGGACACCATGCGCAGCCGTTCGACGGCGGAAACGCGTTCCTTGACGATGGCCGCGAGGTTGGCCTCATCGGGGGTGGAGGCGCCGAAGGAGAGGCCGCGGTCCACGGCGGCGTGCACGGCCTCGAGGACGGCGGGGTGGGCGTGCCCCAGCAGGGCCGGGCCCCAGGAGCAGACCAGGTCCACGTAGTCCTTGCCGTCGGCGTCGGTCAGGTACGGGCCCTTGGCCGCCACCATGAAGCGGGGGGTGCCGCCGACGGAACCGAAGGCGCGGACCGGGGAGTTCACGCCGCCGGGCATCAGCTGGCGGGCGCGGTCGAAAAGTTCCTCGTTGCGAGGGGTGCTGGAAGTCATGGTTCCCATTCTTTCAGTCGGCGGCAGTGTCGCCGGACAGGAGCTCGGCCACCCGCGGTGCCACCACGGTGCCAAAGAGTTCGATGCAGCGCATCATGGATTCGTGCGGCAGCGTGCCGTTCCCGTATTTCAGGTCGAAGCGGTCCACTCCGAGATTCTGCTTGAGCAGCACAATCTTCTGCGCCACCGTCTCGGTCGAGCCGACGTACAGCGCACCCTCGGGTCCGCACATGGCGTCGAATTCCCGCCGGTTTCCCGGGCCCCACCCCCGCTCGGCGCCGATCCTGTTCCGCTGGGCAAGCCAGTGCGGAAAAAGCTCCTCGCGGGCCGCCTCGTCGGTCTCGGCGATGTGGCCGGGGGAATGCGTGGCGACTTGCTGCATGGGCCGGCCGTACTTGGCCATCGCCTCGCGGTACAGGTCCACCAGCGGAGCGAACGAGCGGGGCTGGCCGCCGATGATGGCAAAGATGATCGGGTAGCCGTATTCCGCGCAGCGCAGGACCGACTCCGGGGTGCCGCCCACGCCGATCCAGGCCGGCAAGAGGTGGTGCTCCAGCGGCGGATACACGCTTAGCCCGGCCAGCGCAGGCCGGGTCCGCCCTTCCCAGTGGACCGGCTTCTGCGCCCGCACCCTGTCGAAGAGCTCGAGCTTCTCCTCGAACAGCACCTCGTAATCCGCGAGGTCGAGGCCGAACAGCGGAAACGACTCTATGAACGAACCGCGGCCCAGCATCACCTCGGCGCGGCCGCCGGACAGCGCATCCACGGTGGAGAAGCGCTGGAACACGCGGATGGGGTCATCCGAACTCAGGACGGTCACGGCCGAACCGAGCCGGATCCTGCTGGTCCTCGCTGCGGCGGCCGCCAGGAACACCTCCGGGGCGGAAACCGCAAAGTCGCGGCGGTGATGCTCGCCCACGCCGAAGGCGTGAAGGCCGACGGCGTCAGCCAGGACCGCCTGGTCCAGCAGCTCCCGCAGCACCTGGGCATGCGGTTTCGGCTCGCCCGAGCCGTCCACCCCGACGTCGCCGAAGGTGTTCAGGCCCAGCAGGATCTGTCCTGGGCCCACCGGGTCGGTGGGCCCGGCAGACTGGCGGGCGGGCTGTCCCGCGGGAAGGCCACTGGCCGGCGCCGGCATCAGGATTCCCTGAGCCAGCCGGCGATTTCGCTGGCCCAGTACGTGAGGACCAGGTTGGCCCCGGCGCGGCGGATACCGAGGACCGATTCGGTGATGGCAGCCCTCCGGTCGATCCACCCGTTGGCGGCGGCGGCTTCGATCATGGCGTACTCGCCGGAGATCTGGTAGGCGGCGACCGGAACGGGGCTCATGTCGGCGACGTCGGCCAGGATGTCCAGGTAGCTCATGGCCGGCTTGACCATCACCATGTCGGCGCCCTCGGCAAGGTCCAGTTCCACCTCCTGGATGGCCTCGCGGCGGTTGGCGGCGTCCATCTGGTAGGTCCTGCGGTCGCCCTTCAGCTGCGAGTCCACCGCTTCGCGGAACGGGCCGTAGAACGCCGACGCGTACTTCGCCGCGTAGGCCACCACGGCGGTGTTCACATGGCCGGCCTCCTCCAGTGCCTGCCGGATCACGCCGATCTGTCCGTCCATCATGCCGGACGGGCCCAGCACGTGGGCGCCGGCGTCGGCCTGGGCCACCGCCATCTTGGCGTAGATTTCCAGCGTGGCGTCATTGTCCACATAACCCTCGCTGTCGAGGACGCCGCAGTGGCCGTGGTCGGTAAATTCGTCCAGGCAGACGTCGCTCATCACCACGAGGCTGTCCCCCACTTCCGCGCGGACGTCGCGGATGGCCTTGTTGAGCACACCGTCCGGGTCCAGGGACGCGCTGCCCTCAGCGTCCCGGGTCTCGGGAATGCCGAACAGCATGATGCCGCCGACGCCCAGTTCCACAGCTTCGGCCGCAGCCCGCTTGAGGGTGTCGGTGGTGTGCTGCACGACGCCCGGCATGGAGGCGATCGGGTTGGGCTCCGACAGTCCCTCGCGGATGAATGCGGGAAGGATCAGGTCTGCCGGGGCAACCCGGTGTTCGGCCGTGAGCCTGCGCATGGCGGGGGTGGTGCGGAGGCGCCGGGGGCGGTGGTGCGGAAAGCTCATGTCCTGTCCTTCACTGTGGGCCTGCTGTTGATGAGTGGATGTTTAGGGGGCAAGCGCCCGGACGACGGCGGCGACGAGCCCTGCCGGCGTGGCCTCCCGGGCGGTGGCAGCCACCTCGAGGCCGCGGGCTTCCGCCTCGGCCGCCGTGGCCGGGCCGATGGCCACGAACCGGCAGGCGCCGAGGGGCGCAAGGGTGGCACTGATGCGCCGCACGGCGCTGGGTGAGGCGGCGACGACGGCGGCCAGGGCGCCGTCGTCGACCTCGGCTTTCGCTTCGGCGGAGGTGAGCAGCGGCAGCGGGGCGCTGCCTTCACTAATAGGCCGGCCGAGGCGCCGCGCCGGCTCAGCCGGGAAGTCCACCGTGGCATAGGCCACCACGGTGCGGACCCGGGCGCCTTTCGCTTCCAGGCCGCGGGCCAGCGCAGGGGCGGCGATGTCGGCCTGCGGCAGCAGCACGTCGGCGGGACCGCCGGGCCATCCGTTGACGATCCCGGCCGCCGAGTGGTCGTGCTGCGGCTCGAAGTGCACCGCGATCCCTGCTGCCTCGAGGGCCTTCCGGCTGGCGGGGCCCACCGCGGCAACGCGGGTGCGCGCCGGGAGCCAGTCGCCCAGTTCAACGGCCCGTTCCCCGGCCTTTTCCTGCAGCGCGAGGACGGTGGTGGCGCTGCTGACCACGAGCCACTCGAAGCGGCCCGCGCCCAGCGCGTCAAAAGCGTCATCCAGCGCAGCCTGGTCCGGGGCGCGTTCGGCGGCCGTCAATGGCAGCAGGAGGGGAACGGCACCGGCCAGCCGCAGAGCCTCCGCCAGGGGCCCGGACCGGTCGGGGCTTCGCGTCACCAGGACGCGGCACCCTTCCAGCGGGCGTCCGCCCGCCGGGTACTCCCCGTTCGTTGTTCCCATGCGGCCGGCTGCGGTCAGGACGCCGTCAGGTCCGCGATGTCCGCAGCCCCTGCCGCCAGCAGGACCTCGGCCAGTTCGATTCCGAGCAGGGTGGCGCCCACCTCGGTGAGTCCGTCCGTGGCCCGCTTGTCCCGCACCGAGGCGGTGCCGTCCACGGCACAGACCACGGCTTCGAGGTGCAGCATGCTGCCCTTGCGGTACGCGTAGGCGCCCACGGGGGCGGCGCAGCCCGCCTCGAGGCGGGCCAGCAGTGCGCGCTCAGCCGTGACCGCAAGCCTGGTGTCGGTGTCGTCGAGGGCGGCCAGCGCCTGGGCGAGCACGCCCTGTGATCCCTCGGTGGACCCGGCCCGGCGGGGTGCCTCGGCCGTGCGGCATTCGATGGCGAGCGATCCCTGCCCGGCGGCCGGGAGCATGATGTCCGTCTCCAGGTATTCGGTGACGGTGTCCAGGCGGCCGATCCGTTCGAGTCCGGCGGCGGCGAGGATGACGGCGTCGAGGTCGCACGACTTCCCGTCAACCACGGCGTCGGTCGCGTTGCCCGGCAGGCCGGGCACCCGGCCCAGGCGCGTATCCACGTTGCCGCGGATGTCCACGATGTCCAGGTCGGGGCGGACGGCGCGCAGCTGCGCCGCCCGGCGGGGAGAGCCGGTGCCCACGCGGGCGCCCTTGGGCAGGTCGGCCAGCTTGAGGCCGTCGCGGGCGCAGAGGACATCGCGGACGTCCACCCGGGGCGGGGTTGCCGCCAGCGACAGGCCCGGGGCGGATCCCGTGGGCAGGTCCTTCAGGGAGTGGACGGCGACGTCACACTCGTTCCGCAGCAGCGCGTCGCGCAGCGCGGCGACGAAGACGCCGGTGCCGCCCATCTGGGACAGCGAGCCGGTGAGGACGTCGCCGTCGGTCCTGACGTGGACGAGTTCGACGTCGAAACCTCCGACGGCGGCCAGCCGGTCTGCGGTCTGCTGCGTCTGGGTCAGGGCGAGCTTGCTCGCCCTGGTGCCGATCCGTACCGTCACTTCGCGTCCTGTCCGGCCGGGTAGGGATCGTGCCCCTGGCCGACGCTGGTGTCGGCGCCGGCAATGGTGGGCTTTTCGCCGCGGAAGTTTTCGCAGCAGCCCGGACGGCATACGTCGTACCAGGGACCGAGGCCGGTGACGGCCTGGCGGTCCGCGACGTTGTTGGCCACGGTGCGTTCGCAGATCAGCTCCACGAGGCCCTCGACGAAACGGCGGTGCGTTCCCGGCGTGGGCACGCGCGTGGCGGCGAGCCCGAGCTCCTGGCAGGTTTGCAGCGCCTCGGTGTCCAGGTCCCAGACGACCTCCATGTGGTCGCTGACGAAACCCAGGGGCACGATCACGATGCCTGCGACGCCCTGCTTTGCGAGCTCCTCGATGGCGTCGTTGATGTCCGGCTCGAGCCACGGGATGTGCGGGGCGCCGGACCGGGACTGGTAGACGAGGGACCACGGGGCGGCCAGGCCGGAATCGGCTTCCACGCGGCGCATGATCTCCGCGCCGTTGGCGAGGTGCTGTGCCACGTAGGCGGAATCCTCCGCGAACTCGCGGGGTTCATCCTCGGAACGGCCGGCCGCCACGGCATCCCGGGTGGGGATGGAGTGGGTGGCGAAGAGGACGTGGATGGGGGCGTCGGGCTTGCCGGCGGCGGCCAGCTGCGCGCGCACCTCGGCGACTCCCTCGGCGGTGCCCGCAATGAAGGGCTCCACGAAGCCGGGGTGGTCGAAGTACTGGCGGACCTTGTCCACTTCCAGCCTGCCGTCGAGCCCGGTTTCGGTCAGCGCCATGCCGATGTCCTCACGGTACTGGCGGCAGCTGGAGTAACAGGAGTACGCGCTGGTGGTGAGCATCAGCAGCCGGCGGTGGCCGGCGTCGTACGCGTCCTGGAGCGTCTGCGGGATGTAGGGGTCCCAGTTGCGGTTGCCCCACAGCACGGGCAGCTCGATGCCCCGCGCCGCCAGCTCGGCTTCCAGGGCAGCCTTCAGCTCGCGGTTCTGCTGGTTGATGGGGCTGATGCCACCGTTGGCGCGGTAGTGGTGGGACACCTCTTCGAGGCGCTCGTCGGGGATCCCCCGGCCGCGGGTGACGTTGCGGAGGAACGGGATCACGTCGTCCTGTCCCTCGGGCCCGCCGAAGGAGGCGAGGAGGATGCCGTCGTATTCCTTGGGGGCCATCCTGCCGGTCTCGGTGACCGGATTCACGACGCCGCCCTGGGGATCCAGCGGGCTCATGCGAGGACCTCAGCGATCTCGCCGGACGTGATCCGGCGGCCGGTGTAGAACGGAATTTCCTCGCGGACGTGGTTGCGCGCTTCGGTGGAACGCAGGTGGCGCATCAGGTCCACGAGGTCCACGAGCTCCGGGGCCTCCAGGCCGAGGATCCATTCCCAGTCACCGAGGGCAAACGAGGAAACGGTGTTGGAAATGACCTGAGGGAAATCGCGGCCCAGCAGGCCGTGGTCGCGCAGCATCTGGCCGCGCTCGTTGTCCGGCAGCAGGTACCACTCGTAGGAGCGGACGAACGGGTACACGCACAGCCATTCGGCCGGCTCGACACCGCGCGAGAACGCCGGGGTGTGGTTCTTCGCGAACTCCGCCTCGCGGTGGACGCCCATGGCGGACCAAACGAGCTCGGTCCCGGCGAACAGCTTGCTGCGGCGGATGTCACGGATGGCCTGCTGCAGCGCCTCGGGCTTGGGGCCGTGGAGCCAGACCATGACGTCGGCGTCGGCACGCATGGCGGAGACATCGTAGCTTCCGCGGTGGGTCACCCCTGCTTCGGCCAGACGCGCCACCAGGGCGTCGAAGTCCTCGGCAGCATCGGCGCTGCGGAGGACCTCGGCGGAGCGCTTGAAAACGGTCCAGAGGGTGAAGAACTGCTCGGCTGATTCTTCGGTTTTAGTGACAGATTCGGCAGGAGTGTGGCTCATGGTTACTATCCTGCCCCTTCAATGCGGCCTAAGTCGAAAAACTCAACTTCTACAACGCGTAGAAGTGGTTTATCTCACAGCGACCGCCGGATGCGGACTGCCGCCACACCTGCAGCCCCGGCAAGTGCCAGCAGTCCTGCTCCCCACCACACCTGCGGCTCAATGGTGCCGCTCCGTGACAAGCCCATGACTGCGTTCTCGGCCGGTCCGCGGGTGTAGGGCGAGCTGATGGTGGCCATGTTGTTGGGTCCCGCGAGCTGCGCCGAACCCCAGACTCCGCCGGCAACGCCCGAGGCCGAACGGCCCCGCAGGCCGGCTCCGCCCGACAGGCCCGCAATCTCCGCGAACGGGCTCGCATCCGCGGATGGGGTTTCGGTGTTTGCTGCGCTGTCTGCCGAGCTGCCGGCGGCCGGCGCCTGGGACCCGGCAGTTCCGGCCCCGGTGCTTCCGGGAGCGGTGCCCGGGGCCGTGCCGGCAGGTGTGCTGCCGGTGCCGGTTGAGGATCCCGACCAGCCTCCGGTTCCTGCTGCCGTTCCCGACGGCGATGCCGTTCCGTGCGAGGACGGGGCTCCCGGCGAGGACGGCGCGGCCGGGCTCGCCGACCGTGTCGGGGCAGGCGCCGAACTTCCGGACGAGCTTGGCGCCGGGGCGGGGGATGACGGGGCGGGAGTGGTCGGTAGCGGCACCGACGGGACCGGAACTGAGGGGACCGGAACTGAGGGGACCGGCGAAGTCGGAGCCGGAACGGACGGGACCGGAACAGAAGGCGAAGGCACGGGAACGGCAGGCGCCGGACCAGCTGAAATGGTCACCGAGGGATTCGGCGTCGGAATCGGTACCACCGGCGCCAGCGACGGCGGCACCGATGGTGAGGGCTGTTCCGAGGGCCGGGGTTCCCTTGACTTTCGATCACCCGAGGTGTGGTCGTTGGACAGGGCGGCAGCCGCCCAGGCCTCGAGGCCGGCAGCGTCGACGGTGGCGGTGAGCCCCGTGCCGGCAGTGCCGGACTGCTCCGAATCCCCCAGCAGGTCGGACACCGGAAGTTCGGACGCAGCAGCGTTGGATGCAGGCACACCTGCGGACAAGACCAGTACCGCTCCGAACGCAGCTGCTGCGGTGCCGCGCCGAAGACCCCCATGGAAACCAGTCAGCGAACGAAAACCATCGGACTTCTGATTGACCATAGTCATCGACCCTAAACACATTTTCGCGCCGGGGAAAACTTGCGGGCAGGCCGGCCAGCAGGTATCGCGGGCGGCAGGGAACCTGTCTCCGGGCGACCCGCGGCCGGGCGAGTCAGCCCTACGCCAGGAAGGCCGCGAGCTGCTTCTTCGTGTCGGCCACCACAGCCGCCAGCCCGTTGCCGGCCAGCCAGCCGCCGACCACCAGCAGACCGTCAATGCCGGCGCAGACCTGTCGCACTTGGGCAACCCGCTGCCGGTGACCCACGGCGGCGAACGGCAGCGCTCCGGCCCAGCTGACCACGTCCCAGTCCACCAGCGACTCCCGTGTGACCGGCACGGTCAGCAGGGCTGACGCATCCTGCAAAGCCATGTCAAGCAGTTCCTCGTCAGACGCCGATTCCGGCCCCGGCGCGGCGCTGGCAGTTGCGGCTGATCCGCCCTCGCTGCGCCCATAGGAGAGCCGCAGCACGTGCCTGCCGCGTCCGGCCGCCTCCGCCACCCAGTCCCATTTGCCGGTGGCGTGGGTGAGCGCCTTTGCCCGGATTCCCTCCGTTTGCGGCGCCACCAGGATTCCGGTGCCGCGCGGCCGCCTGTCCAGCGCCGGGAGATCAACAACCAGTGTCACAAGCTTGACCACGGGCCCGGGTCCGGGCTGGTGCCGGGCCAGCGCGGGGACCGCTTCCCCGAGGAGCCATACCGCGGACGGCCCGTCCAGGGCGACCACCAGGACGTCGGCCCGAAAGCTCCCCTCCCCCGCCGCCACCTCCCAGCCGTGCGCGGTGCGCGCGACGGCGGTGGCCGCCGTACCGGCCAGCAGCTGCACGCCACGCGCCCGGAGGTCCGCCACGAGCTCCGTGATGAGGGTGTGCATGCCGCCCCTCAGGCCGGCGACGGCGGAGCCCGCCTTCGCCGGTTTTCCTTGGGTTTGCGCGCCCTGCGTTTGGTTACTCTGCGCTTGCGTGGCCTGGGTTCCGGCCCCCTTGCGCTGTGCGGCCACAGCGGCCGCCAGCGAGCCGTGCCGGGCGATTCCCGCGCGCAGCCCCGGGGCGACCATGTCGACGTCGAGCAGGCCGGGATCAGCCGAATGCACGCCGCCCACCACAGGTTCCACCAGCCGTTCCAGGACGCGCCGTCCCATCCGGGCCCGCACCAGCGCGGAGACGCTGGAAACCTCGGCGGTGGTTCCCACGGAGGCGGGCAGCAGCTTGTCCAGCGAGGCGCGCAGCGAGCCGCCCAGGCCCAGCGAGCGGCGTACCTCCGGATCCCACGGATTGGCCGGGATGCCCAGCACGCCGGTCTTCGGAAGTTCGCGGGGCCCGCCCGGCAGCTGCACCCAGGCGCCGCCGGGCCGCGGGGCGACGATATGTCCGCCCAGCCCCAGTTCGGCGGCCAGGTCGGCCACCGCGGTGGAACGGGTGGCGAAGGACTCGGCGCCGCTGTCCAGGGTCAGCCCGGCGACGTCGTGCCGGCCCACGCAGCCGCCCCACGCCTCAGCGGCTTCCAGCACCGTGGTGTTGAGGCCCGCCCGGGCCAGTTCCCGGGCGGCCAGGAGCCCGGAGATGCCGCCGCCGACCACCAGGGCCGTGCGTCCTGCGGCCGGAGGACTGCCCGCAGCCACGGCCCTTTACTCCGGAGCGATGGAGTGGATGAGTTCAACGACGCGCGTCAGGACGTCCGGGTCCGTTTCCGGCGGCACGCCGTGGCCAAGGTTCAGCACGTGGCCGGGGGCTGCCGCGCCTGAAGCGATAACCTCGCGGACGTGCGCCTCAAGGACTTCCCACGGGGCAGACAGCAGCGCCGGATCGATGTTGCCCTGCAGCGGGACGGTGCCGCCCAGCCGGCGGTTGGCCTCCTCCAGCGGCAGCCGGTAGTCCACACCTACGACGTCAACGCCGACGTCGCGCATGGCCACGAGAAGTTCGGAGGTGCCGGTGCCGAAGTGGACCAGCGGCGCGCCAAGGTCACGGACGTGGTCCAGGGCGCGGGACGAGGCCGCAGCGACGAAGCGGGTGTAGTCGGCCAGGCCGAGTGAACCCGCCCAGGAGTCAAACAGCTGGCCGGCCGAGGCACCGGCCTCCAGCTGCGCGCGCAGGAACAGGCCCGAGGCATCCGCGGCCCAGTTGGCCAGCGCCGTCCAAGTGTCGGGGTCGGCGTGCATCATGGTGCGCGGACCAAGGTGGTCACGGGAGGGCCGGCCCTCAACCATGTAGGCGGCCAGCGTGAAGGGCGCACCGGCGAAGCCGATCAGCGGGGTCTTGCCGAGCTGGTCCACGGTCAGCCGGACCGCTTCCCGGATGGGTTCCAGGGACTCCTCGGTGAGGCGGGGCAGTGCCGCGACGTCGGCGGCGGTCCGCACGGGCTTGTCCAGGACCGGTCCCACACCGGGCACAATGTCGACGCCGACGCCGGCCAGCTTCAGCGGAATGACGATGTCGGAGAAGAAGATGCCCGCATCAACGTCGTGCCGGCGCACCGGCTGCAGCGTGATTTCAGAGGCAAGCTCGGGCCGCAGGCAGGAGTCCAGCATGGCGACACCCTCGCGCACCTTCAGGTATTCAGGCAGGGAACGCCCCGCCTGGCGCATGAACCACACCGGGCGGCGGCTGGGCTTGCCGCCGCGGTACGCCGTGATGAGCGGAGAGTCTGCAGTGCGTCCGTCGCGAAGCGGGTGGCCTGCGTCGAGTCCGGTACCGGCGGGGGTTACAGCGCTAGAAGTCATGCCTTTGATTGTGCCCAAATTCGCAACCAAAAGATAACGACAGCTTGTCAGCCCGCGGCCGCCCGTCGGGCGGGTGGCAAGAATCACAGGCACCGAAAGCCCCTATCCGTTTGAAGGGTTGTTCTACGCCGGTGCGAAAAAGCTATGATTGTCCTGCTGTGGTTCTTTTCTCATTGGTGGCTACACACGCCGACATCGACCTCGAAACCGTTGCTCAGCTGAGCAACGGTTCTTCTGGCATTGCCACGTCCGCCCTCGCCGGTTCCCCGGCGGTCAAGGGCGCCGTTGTCCTTGCCACCTGCAACCGCTACGAAATCTACGGCGAGGCGCCGCATGCCGACGACGTGGAGGCCGCACGCGCTGCCCTGGTGGGACAGATCAGCGAATCGAGCGGACTCAGCGAGCAACTGGTGTCCCGTTCGTTCAGCACAAACACCGGCCCCGAGGTCACCAAGCACCTGTTCGCCGTAAGCTCCGGGCTCGACTCCGCGGTGGTTGGCGAACGCGAAATCGCCGGGCAGGTACGCCGGGCCCTGATCACCGCCCAGCATGAAGGCACGGCCAGCGCCGGGCTGGTCCGCCTGTTCCAGGCCGCCTCCAAGACCGCCAAGGACGTCGGCGCGCAGACAGCCCTCGGCTCCCGCGGCCTGTCCATCGTTTCCGTGGCGCTCGACCTGGCCACCGACCTATCCGAAGAGACCGACTGGTCGAAGAAGAAGGTCGTGGTGTTCGGCACCGGCGCCTATGCCGGCGCCACTATGTCGCTCCTTCGCGAACGCGGCTGCCGCGACATCTCGGTGTTCTCGTCGTCGGGACGGGCTGCCACCTTCGTGGCAACGCGGGGCGGGACCGCCCTCGACGGCGACTCCCTGCACGCCGCCGTCGCCGCCGCCGACGTCATGATCGGCTGCAGCGGCTCGGACACACGGGTGGAAGCCGACGAACTCGCCCAGGTCCGCGCCGGGTCCACCCAGCCGCTGATCGCCATCGACCTGGCGCTCACCCACGATTTTGATCCCGCCGTCGGAGAGCTCGACGGCGTGGAGCTGCTGACGCTGGAGTCCGTGCGGCTCGCAGCGCCCCAGGAGCAGGCGGAATCCCTCGCCCAGGCCAGCACCATGGTTTCCGGTGCCGCCCAGGCGTTTGAGCAGGAACGCGAGGCGCGGTCCGTGGACTCGGCCATTGTGGCCCTCCGCCGCCACACCATGAATGTGCTCGACGCGGAAATGGAAAAGGTGCGGGCCCGCCACGGCTGCACCGCCGCTGCCGAAGAGGTGGAGTTTGCGCTGCGCCGCATGGTGAAGCAGCTGCTCCACGTCCCCACGGTGCGCGCCCGCGAGCTGGCATCCAACGGCCAGCAGGACGACTACGTCGCTGCCCTGGAAACCCTGTACGGCATCACGGTGGAACAGCCGGGCACCGCGTCCAAGGCCGAATGCCCCGTGGACCACAGCACCCTCACAGCCGGCAATCCCCCTCAGGAAAACGAGACCCGCAGGAACTCCGCCTAACCTGCCTATGTTCTGACAAACAGATCCCCACAAGCTTTCCATAGGCTCCCCGCGCAGCATTGAGGTTGCCCGTGAAAACAATATTGGGGAGCAGCCATGAATTTTCCTTCACCGGCCCCTGCCATCGCACCTCTGAGCCGGCGGCAATTCGGACTTCTGCTGGGAGGCGGAGCACTTCTGCTGGTGGGCGGCGGGACCTACGGCCTAGTTTCCCGCAGCAGACCCGGCGGCGGAGCCGGGCTTTCCACGGCCTTCGGGACACTGTCCCTCGTGGACGCAGGACGACTGGCAAGGCTTGACGCGGAGGGGCGGCCCGCTGCCACGCCGCTCGCGTCGGCCATATCGCAGGTCACGGACGGAACCCGGCGGGCCGCCGCGGCCGGCCAGCCCGGAGTCCAGCGCGTTTCCAGCCGGCAGGGTGCCACAGCGGATGACCACCACAGCGACCCCCTCCTGGACTCCGACTGGCCGCAGCCCGGCAACTTCACCTGGGGTGACGTCGTGGTGCTCGAAGTGGCACTCACCAATGTCCGGTCCGAGCCGGTCCTGTTCAGCCCCGGACAGCTGCGGCTCAAGCTGCTTCCCTCCGGCATCACAGTGGCCCCACAGGACGCCGACCGCGGTCCCGGCACGATTGCCGCCGGCGCCACCGAGCAGGTCTGGATCAGCTATCTCGCTCCCCACGACTCCGTCGCCATGGAGATCGAGTACACGGGAGTGGAGGACGACGCCGCCCAGGCCCTCGCCCTGCCGCTGCTCACTGTCGCCAAGGTGGCCTCGTGAGCGCCCTGGACCTTCACATCAACGATGGCTACCTTCCGATGGTGGACGGCACGCTGGTCTACCACCGCGGATTCGGCGACCGCAGGACGGCGGTCAAGGATCCGAAGCCCAGCCTCTTCGTGAGTCCCCGGGTGTTCCTGCGCAACGGCTCCGTCGTGGCCAGCCGCACCTATCCGCTCAAAGCCGCGGTGCCTCCTCTGGGGCGGCCCACACCGGCAGCCAAGGATCCCCTCAACCCCGGGGAGTTCCTGGTCCGCCGCGCGCACTGGGCCAGCTTCTTCCCGGACCGGACGCTCATCGCGGAAACCGGCAGTACCATCAGCATCCGCGTGACCAACAACCTCACCCAGGTGCATGCGCTGCAGTTCCTCAACGCGGGCCCAACGAAGGGCCACGTAGGAACCGGGGCCATCAGGCCGGGCCAAAGCAAGACGCTGTCCTTCAAGGCGCCCACGGAAGGCGCCTACCTGTACTGCGACCCCGGCGGCGATCCGGCAGACCCCGACGTGGATCCGGTGCAGCGGGTCCTGGGTCTGTTCGGCACGCTGCTGGTGGTGAACCCGGACTCGCCGTGGCTGGCAGGCGCCGACGGACCGGAATTCGAGCGCCAGTGGCTGTGGATCCTCCACAACGTGGATCCGGTCTGGGCCGGCATCGCGTCCCGGCAGGGCACCGTGGACCCGGACAAGACGCCCGTGGTGCCGCGCTATTTCACGCTCAACGGGCGCAGTGGCTTCCAGTCCCTGGCCGCCTCCACGGATGAGGCGCTGAACCGGATCCGGGAGGAGGACACCCTGATGTCCGGGTCGGCGCGCCAGGTCGACGTCCGGAACTTCAGCCTGAGCCCTGCAGCGGGCACCGTCCGCGCCGGCCAGCTCATGCGCTTTGTCAATGCGGGCGTGGTCCACCACCAGCTGCATTTCCACGGAAACCATCTCTGGACCGTCCAGCGCAACGGTGAGCCATTTCCCCGCACCGGGGGGAGGGTGGACGCCGACGGGCACGTGGTGCTCCAGCAGTGGGAAGACGTCGTCGAAATGCATCCGCTGGACCGCAAGGAGTCGATGCTTCCGATGCGGCGCCCGCCGGAGGCCGTCGACCAGGTGTGGAACGCCCGGAAGACAGACTGGAACTACCCCATGCACTGCCACGCGGAGCCGTCGCAGGTGGCGCGCGGCGGCATGTACCCGGGCGGCCTGGTGGGCCACTGGACCATCGCCGCCCCCGGGCCTGTCAACGCCACTCCGCCGCACGAACTGTTCCGCAGCCAGGTGGACTTCAGTTCGCACCAGATGCACGAGGGGAGCCCGGCGACCGAGTTTCCCCTGAAGCCCGACATCGCCCACGAGTTCAAGTTCTTCAACCGGAAGATGAAGTTCGACGACGGCGGCGAGTTCGAGATGTGGACCTTCGAGACCGAGAACTCGGGCCGGATCTTCCCCGCTCCCCTGGTGCGGCTGACGGAGGGCCAGCTGTTCCACGGCACCATCCACCCGAGCAAGCGGGTCCACACGGTCCACTGGCACGGCATGGAACCCGATCCCCGGAACGACGGCGTGGGCCACACCTCCTTTGAGGTCTCCGGTTCCTACACCTACCAGTGGCGCCCCGAACGCGGCATACCCGGCAACCCGAACGTCGGCGCATCCGGAACGTACTTCTACCACTGCCACGTGAACACCACGCTGCACGTGCAGATGGGCATGTTCGGCCCGCTGATCATTGACCCGCCGGTACACAAGGACTACCCGGTGACCAAGGGAGCGCGGCGGGCATTCGTCGACGGTCCGGAGTACGACATCGACACCGAGACCATCCTGGTCCCGTATTCGGTGGACCCGCGCTGGCACGAGCTCAACCACGCCGCGGGCCTCTCCGGGGACGACGCCGGCCTGGATAAGTTCAACCCGCAGCACCTCTACCTGCTGGGCGGCGAACTTGCCCCTGTGCCCACCGCTGAGGGTCCGATCCAGCTGACGCGCATCCGTGCCAGGGTATCCAACGGGGGCACGGTCAAGCCCACCCTGCTGCGTCTGCTGAACGCCAACTATTTCCCCGTGAACGCCTATTTCACCGACGCCGCGGGAAAACGTGTGGCCATGGCGGAGCTGATCTCGCACGACGGGCGCCCGTTCCGGGACACCTCAAACCCAAATGCGCCGGCCCGGCCCATCTCGGAAACCAGCCCCATGCGCGCCAGCCTCATCAACTTCGGCGCGGCGGAGCGCTACGACATGCTCCTGAAGCCGCCGGCGGCCGGCGACTACAAGCTCACGGTGGACCTGCTGCACTGGATCACCCGCGAGGTCCTGCACAGCCGGCAGATCCCCGTTATCGCGCGGTGAGCGGGACAGAGCCGGGATCAGTAGACGGGCTTCTGCGGCTCCACGTCCCTAACCCAGGCGAGGATGCCGCCATCGAGGTGGCTGACGCGCTGGTAGCCGGCTTTCCGGGCGGCGGCCAGCACGGCTGCGGACCGTGTCCCGGCCTTGCAGTGGAACACGATGTCCTTGTCCTGGGGCAGCTCGCCCCAGGCCTCGCCGGAGAGGATGCGACCCTGCGGGATCAGCACGGAGCCGTCGATCCGGACAATGTCGTGCTCCCCCGATTCCCGCACGTCCACGAGGTCGAAGTCCTTCAGCCCCGCCTTCCGCGAGGCCAGCATGGTTGCCAGCTGCGTCGCCGTCACGGTGTGTTCCGTGTCGCTTGTTGCCTCCGGGGCGATGCCGCAGAAGGACTCATAGTCGGTGAGCTCGGTGATCCGCGGCGCGTCGGGGTCCTTGGACACCCTGATCTCGCGCCAGCTGCCGCCCAGGGCGTCGTACAGCGCCACCCGGCCCAGCAGGGAACGCCCGACGCCGGTAATCAGTTTGACGGCCTCCGTCACCATCAGCGATCCGACCGCCGCGCACAGCATGCCAAACACGCCGCCCTCCCCGCACGACGGCACGGAACCGGCCGGCGGCGCCTCCGGATAGAGGTCACGGTAGGTAGGCCCCTGCTGCTCCCAGAAGACGCTGACCTGCCCGTCGAAACGGAAGATCGAGCCCCACACGTAGGGCTTGCCCAGGATGGCGGCGGCGTCGTTGACCAGGTAGCGCGTGGCGAAGTTGTCCGCGCCGTCGAGGATGAGGTCGTAGCCGGCGAAGAGCTCCAGGGCGTTGGAGGCGTCGAGCCTGGCGTTGTGCAGCCGGACGTCAACAAGCGGGTTCAGCTCCGCGATGGCGTCCCGGGCGGATTCGATCTTGGGCCGGCCGACGTCGTGGACTCCGTGGATCACCTGCCGCTGCAGGTTGCTAAGGTCCACGGCGTCATCGTCGATGATCCCGATGGTTCCCACGCCGGCGGCGGCGAGGTAGAGCAGCGCCGGAGCGCCCAGACCGCCGGCGCCGATGACCAGCACGCGCGCGTTCTTCAGCCGCCTTTGGCCGAGGGCGCCGATCTCGGGAATGATGAGGTGCCGGGAATACCGCTCCACCTCTTCGGTGGACAGCCCGGGCGCGGGTTCGACGAGGGGGCCCGGGTACGTGCGGACTGTATTTGCGGTGGACGGAGAAGCCATACTTCAATGTATGCCTGAAGATACCGCGCGGTCATATTACCCCCGGGTAAAGTGAAGTTAACTGCAAAGGAAAGAAGGCCAACAGTGGTTCATCATGCACCGGTTGATCGAACTCAGGCCGCGCAATCCAATGCCGGCCAGGCCCGCCCCGCCGGCCAGCGCTCCGTCAGGCTGCCGCGCGACGAGCGCCGTGCCCAGCTGCTGGCCGCGGCGCAGGAGGTTTTTGTCGCCAACGGCTACCACGGCGCAGCCATGGACGAGATCGCGGAAACGGCCCACGTCAGCAAGCCGGTGCTCTACCAGCACTTCCCGTCAAAGCGGGAACTCTACCTCGCCCTGCTGGACAGCCATCTCGGGTCCCTGACCGAGCTCATGATGGGGGCGATGAACTCCACCACGGACAACAAAGAGCGCGTGAAGGCAGTGATGCGTGCCTATTTCCGCTTCATTGACAGCGATGACCAGGCGCACCGGCTGGTGTTCGAGTCGGACCTGATCAACGACGCCGATGTCAGCTCGCGCCTGGAGACCTTCAACAAGACCTTCGCCGAGGCCATTGCGCGGGTCATCGCCGAGGACACCAAGCTGCCGCTGGTGGAGGCCCAGCTGCTGGGACGCGGGCTGGCGGGCATGGCCCACGTCAGCGCGCGCTACTGGCTCGAAACGGACGGGACCCTGGACATGGATGTGGCCAGCGACCTGATTTACCGTTTAGCTTGGCGCGGAATCTCTCGCTTCCCCAAAGAGACCTAGACTACAACTGAAACTACCTTTGAAAATTCAACCTTGACTGGCTGGGAGGCCCCGCTGTGGAAGTAAAGATCGGCATTCAGAATGTCGGCCGTGAAATTGTGCTGGAATCGGCTCAGGATGCTGACGCTGTGGCCAAGGTAGTGGCCGAGGCCATCGCCAAGGGCAGCGAGCTCCGGCTGAACGACGAGAAGGGCCGCCAGATCATCATCCCGGCCAACGTCCTGGGCTACGTCGAAATCGGCGCAGAGGAAGTGCGCCGGGTCGGCTTCGGCGCCCTGTAGGCCGCGCCGTGCTGTCCCTCGTGATTGTGCTCCTGGTGACTGTCGCTGCCGGCTTCATCGTCTGGGCCAACGACCGGCGCCACACCAAGTACGGCATCCTCCTGCCGGCCGGCACCGCTGCGGCGGTGGGGATGCTGGCGTGGATCATCTGCATGTGGGCGGGACTGGGCTACCAGCCGGGCCTGACGTGGCTGCCGTGGGTCGTTCCCATGGCAGCCGGGACGGCTGCGGCCCTGGCGGTGGCGGTCTACCTGGGCCGCTCGCGGGCCAAACAGGACACGCACCGCCTGACGGCAGCGCTGAAGATCTAGGCGCCCGCCAGTCCGGCAATGTCAGGACCCGCTGACGTCAGGCTCGTGGCCTTCCTCGGTGCACAAGCAGAGCCGGTTCCCCTGGGCATCAGTGACCACCACCCAATTGGGTGCGTGGTCACTGTTCATTAAGGCCCCGGTTGCAGCAGTCTTTTCCAGGACGGGTGCCGACTCGGCCTTCGAACGGTGGACGTCCAGGTGCAGGCGGTTGTCGCTGGGCGTCGCGGTCTCCTGGAACCACACCCCGGGACCGCGGCCGTAGGGGTCCACGAGATCGCCGAAACGGCCCTTCCGGTAGCCGAGCGCGACGCGCCAGACCTCGGAAATCTCCGCGGCGTCGGCAGTGTCGATGCCGATGTCCACCGACCGGTACAGGCCGGGCTGGGCCTCAGCGCCCGCCGCCGCCGCGGCCGCGCTGACCGAGGCCGCGGCTCCGGTGTCCCGCGTGGTCACCTCGCCCCCGACGTCGTGGGAACTGAACCGGATGAACACCCGGTTGTAGCGCCAGTCCAGATCCGGATGGTGGTCCATGTCCTCGGCCACACGCCCGACGGCGGCGATCAGCTCCAGCGCAGCGGCCGCCGTCGGCGTCTTGTAGACGGTGACCAGGCCGCCCAGCCGGTAACGCCAGTCGGGAAGGCCTGCGAGCGCTTCGTCGATCTGGGGTCGGGTGAGGATGTCTTCCCTGGCGGCCACGGTGCACTCCTAGGCAGGACCTGTTGAGCCTGCCGCCGCCGGGCCGCCAGGGATGGGCGGGCTTAAAGGAACTCCGCCCGGCCCTCCATGGCCGACGAGGCCAGGGCATGCTCACGGCGCGGGATCCGCCCGGCCGCACGCGCCAGCCTACCCGCGGCGACAGCATGTTTGAAGGCCTCTGCCATGAGCGCGGGGTTCTGCGCGCGGGTGACCGCGGTTGCCAGCAGCACGGCGTCACAGCCCAGCTCCATCGCCAAAGCCGCGTCCGAGGCCGTGCCGATCCCTGCATCAAGCACCACGGGAACGGAGGCCCGAGACACGATCAGCTCGATGTTGTGCGGATTCAGGATGCCCAGGCCCGTTCCGATCGGTGCTCCCAGCGGCATCACGGCCGAGGCTCCCAGGTTTTCGAGTCGGAGTGCCAGGACGGGGTCGTCGTTGGTGTAGGCGAAGACCTTGAAGCCGCGGTTAACCAGCTGCTCGGTGGCGTCCACGAGCTCCACGGCGTCCGGCAGCAGCGTGTGCTCGTCCGCGATGACCTCGAGCTTGACCCAGTCCGTCTCCAGCGCCTCGCGGGCCAGCTCGGCCGTCATGACGGCGTCCCGGGCGGTGAAGCAGCCGGCGGTGTTGGGGAGCACGCGGATGTTGTGGTCCACCAGCAGCTGGAAGAGCGAACCCGTTTCGGCAGGCGAGTAGCGCCGCATCGCAACCGTGGTCAGCTGGGTGCCGGACGCGACCAGCGCTGAGCCGAGGCCGTCCAGGCTCGGGGCGCCCCCGGTGCCCATGATGAGCCGTGAGGTCAGCTCCACCCCGTCAATGACCAGGCTGTCTGCTGTCTCAACCAATGTTTCTGCCATCGCGCTCATCCTCCTTGGACTGCCGTGACTAGTTCTATCTCGTCGCCCTCGGCGAGGGCGGTGCTGTGCCACTGGCTGCGCGGCACGACGGCTGCATTGCGCGCCACCGCCACACCCAGTCGCTGGCCGTCGGCGGCCTGTCCGTTGGCGGACAGGCGGCGTCCCGTGACCTGGCTGACGAGCGAGGTCACTGAGGCGCCCTCGCCTACTTCCTGTTCGATACCGTTCAGAGTGATGTTCATGCTGGTTCCTTGTTCGGGTCAAATGTGACGCGTGTCATGCGGTGATGGGCTGCGCGGTGATCAGCCGGGGGCAGGGCTGAGTGCAATGTCGGGTTGCAGCGGCGCGGATTCAGCCGGGGCGGATTCAGCCGGTTCATGGAGTCCCGGGGAAAACCGGCCCGGCCGGAAGGCGGCCCAGCGCGGATCCCGAATGCCGTCCATGAGCTGGCGGCAGATCACTGCGGCCGCCGGGGTCAGCAGGACGCCGTGGCGGAAGAACCCGGTGGCGATGATGAGGCCGGCCACGTCCGTGCCGGGTTCCTGCCCGCCGGCCGGCACCCGGCCGAGCAGCGGCGCGTTGTCCGGTGTGCCCGGCCGCGCCCGCGCAGTGGCTTCGAGGAGCTCGAGCTCGGCGACCGCCGGCAGCAGGACCTGGGCGTCGCGCAGCAGCTGGTAGACACCGCCGGCGCTGGTGCCCGGCACGCCGTCCTCGCGCTGGGTGGCGCCGATCACCACCGTGCCGTCCTGGCGGGGCACGATGTAGACCGGAACGCCCCGCACCATGCCGCGGACTGTTGCGGTGAGCAGGGGCTGCAGGTGCGCGGGGACCCGCAGCCTGAGGATGTCGCCGTGGACCGGGCGCAGCGGCAGCTGCAGGCTTTCCGGCAGGTCCTGCAGCTGCGCCGCGGCCAGGCCGTTGGCCACCACCGTCTCGGCCGCCCGAACCGACCCGCCGCCGGCAAGCCGGACCCCGCTGACCCGTCCGCCGTCCCGGAGCAGGCCGGCCGCGTTGTCCCGCACCGCGTAGCCCTCCGCTGCCGCGATCTCCTGGCGATGGCCGGCCAGCCCGGCAGCAATCGCCCGGACCAGCCGGCGCGGATCCACCTGGTGGTCCGCCGGGATGTCCAGGGCACAGGAGATCGCGGGGCTGAGCAGCGGCTCCCGGGAACGTGCCTCGCGGATGGTCAGCGGCTCAACCTTCAGGCCGTGGCTCCGCTGCACGTCCCGCAGGTCCATCAGGGCGCGGCGGTCGGCCGGGTCGGCACCCACCGCAAGGGTCGGCGTCGTCAGGTATCCGGCGTCCTCGCCGGCAGTGAGTGTGGCGGCAAACTCAGGCCATCTGGCGGAGGACTCCAGCATCAGCTCCAGGAGCCCTTCCTCCTGGTAGTGCAGTTCGCTGACCGGAGCCAGCATGCCGGCCGCGGCCCAGCTTGCACCGCTGCCCGGGGCCTCATCGATGAGCACCACCGAACGGCCGGAGCGC
Organism: Arthrobacter sp. NPDC058097; assembly: GCF_042884885.1. NCBI lineage: Bacteria > Bacillati > Actinomycetota > Actinomycetes > Micrococcales > Micrococcaceae > Arthrobacter > Arthrobacter sp. NPDC058097. The sequence continues at coordinate 191,768 of NZ_JBHVSZ010000002.1, read as the reverse complement.
CGTGCTTCCCAGGCGATTCCGTGGCCCACCACGCCGCCGCCGATGACGGCCACATCCGCCTCAAGACAGGTGGCGGCACAGTCCGCGCCGCTGGTTTCAGGGTTCATGAAAATCCTTCCCTACGCCGGTACTAACCGGATCAGGTCAAGCGGTCGGCTCTGACGCCCTCTCAGCCCTGCGCCTTTTATGACAGCAGTAACGGGCTCCCGCGGTACCTGCCCAGTTTAGAGGAACTAAGGTGGTTGCCATGACCCAGCACTCTGCCCACAACGCCGCCCGCCTCTACCTCTGCACCGACGCCCGCAAGGACCGCGGGGACTTTGCGGACTTCGTGGACGCGGCGTTCGCCGGCGGCGTGGACATCATCCAGTTGCGGGACAAGAGCATCGAGGCGGCCGAGGAACTCGAGCTCCTGGAAGTCGTCCATGCCGCCGCCCGCCGGCACGGCCGGCTGTGGGCGGTGAACGACCGTGCCGATATCGCGTCCATCGCCGGTGCGCCGGTGTTCCACATTGGCCAGAAGGACCTGCCGCTCCGCGCCGCCCGGAAGCTGCTGCACGATGCCACGGTCATCGGGCTGTCCACCCACAGCACGGAGCAGGTGGACGCCGCCGTCGCCGCCGCGCAGGGGCGCAGCGGCCTGGACTATTTCTGCGTGGGTCCGCTGTGGGCCACGCCCACCAAGCCCGGGCGCGCGGCCGTCGGGCTCGACCTGGTGCGCTACGCGGCGGAGGCCGTCCGCAGCGCGAACGAGGAACGGGTGGGCGGCCTGCTGCTGCCCTGGTTCGCGATCGGCGGGATCGACCGCACGAACGTGGAGCAGGTCCTGGCGGCGGGCGCCAGCCGGATCGTCGTCGTGCGCGCCATCACCGAGGCGGCTGACCCCTCGGCCGCTGCAGCAGAACTGCTCGACGCTCTGGACGCAACGGCGCCGGCAGCCGTCTCCTAAGGAAAGAGCGCCTAGCCGCTGAGGCCCAGCTGGACCATCCGCCGGGAATGGTTTTCCGCGACTTCGGCCGTGATGCCGCGCACCAGCTCGCGTGCGGTGGTGTCCGTGGCGCCCGGTTCCGCCTCGACGAACAGCTCGCTCAGAAAGGCGTTTTCGTGGCCCACGCGCTGGGCCTGCGTGATCGCTTCGCCCAGGAGCCGGCGGCCCCACAGCGCGAGCCGGGACGCCAGCCGGGGGTCGTCGGCCAGTGCTCCCTTGAGCCGTTCCCGGAGTACGGCCGTGGCCTCTTCGGATGGCTGGATCCGCTGGATGACGTATCCACGAAGCGGGCCACGGCCCGGTAGAAATCGGCGGACACTGTGTCCACCACATAGGCCTTCATCAGGGACTCGTACCAGTCCGCCGGGCGGGTCCGTTCATGGAAATGGTCCACGGCCAGCTGGAACGGCAGCATCGCGTGTTCGACGTCGACACCCATCTCCGCCAGCTTGGCGCTCACCAGCTCGTAGTGCTGGAATTCAATGACGGCGATCCTGCCGAGCACGGCGCGGTCGTGCAGCGTGGGCGAGTACCGGGCGTCCGAGGACAGCCGCTCGAACGCGGACAGCTCGCCGTATGCCATGACTCCGAACAGGTCTGCGACAAAGCGGTCGTAGCGAGCGGTGTCAGCCGAGGATGTGCCCATAATCCAAGACTAACGGCGCAATTCGGGCTAACCTGATTTTCGTGTCACATCATCGGCTCTCGCCCAGCGTCCACGAGCAGACCAACGCGCTCGCGGACGCCCTGAGCGCGCTGCGGACGGAACTGGAGCTTCCCGGGGAATTCCCCGAGGACGTGCTCAAGGAAGCCGAAGGGGCTGTTGCCGGCCGGGAATTCCCGGCCCTGGACCTGACCGGGGTGGAGTTCCTGACCATCGATCCGCCGTCGTCCACCGACCTTGACCAGGCGCTCTTCATCGAACGCCGCGGCGAGGGTTACCGGATCCTCTACGCCATCGCCGACGTCCCGTCCTTCGTGCAGCCGGGCGGCGCGCTCGACGCCGAAACCCGCCGCCGCGGCCAAACCTTCTACGCCCCGGACGGACGGATTCCGCTGCACCCGGAGGTCATCAGCGAGAACGCCGGCAGCCTGCTGGCCGGGCAGCTGTGTTCCGCCTTCGTGTGGGAGTTCGAGCTCGACGCCGCCGCCGAGGTGGTGTCCGTGGTGGTGCGCCGGGCAACCGTGCGCAGCCGGGCCAAGCTCAACTACAAGGGCGTCCAGGCGGACCTGGATGCCGGCACGGCCCCGCCCATGCTGCAGCTCCTGCGCGAGGTGGGGCGCAAGCGCGTGGACCTGGAGCGGGCCCGCGGCGGCGCCAGCCTGAACATGCCCGAGCAGGAGATCGTCCAGCTTCCCGACGGCGGCTACCGGATCGTGGCAGTGCCCCAGCTTCCGGTGGAGGACTGGAACGCCCAGATTTCGCTGATGACCGGGATGGCCGCCGCCTCCCTGATGCTCAACGGCAAGGTGGGGATCCTGCGCACCATGCCCGCCCCGGATGAACGCTCGCTCAGCCACTTCAAGCGGCAGACAGCCGCGCTGGGCAAACCGTGGGACGGGCAGGAAACCTACGGCGAGTACCTGCGCACCCTCGATCCCACCGACCACCGACAACTGGCCATCCTGCATTCGGCCGGCATGCTCTTCCGCGGAGCCGCGTACACGCACTTCGATGGAACCGTCCCGCAGGACGCCGTCCAGTCGGCCATCGGCACCGCGTACGCGCACACCACAGCGCCGCTGCGCCGGCTCGTGGACCGGTTCGTCCTGGTCATCTGCGAGGCCCTGAGCAATGACCGGCCGGTGCCGGCCTGGGCCCGGCAGGCGCTTCCCTCGCTGCCCGAAATCATGGCGTACTCCGACCAGCTGGCGGCAAGGATGGAACGCCTGGCCCTGGACACCGTGGAAGCCGCGCTGCTGATCAACCACATCGGGCAGGAGTTCGATGCCGTGGTGCTCACCGGGTCAAAACCGGCCAAGAACGGGAACGGCAACGGGAACGGGAACAGCAATGGCGGCAAGGGCATGAACGGCAAGGGGAGCAACGGGTCCGGCCCCTCCGGCGTGGTCCAGATCGCCGAACCGGCCGTGACAGCCAGGTGCGAGGGCGAAATGGAGCCCGGCACCAGGGTCCGCGTCCGGCTCGTCTCCTCGGACATCAGCACCCGCGAGATCCACCTGGAGCTCGTCGACTGATCCGCTCCCGCGCCCGCCACAGGCCCCTGCGGCGGCCTGAGTCAAGGAAAACACGGGTTTGCCAGTAGACTGGGTGGGTAGTAATGGATGCCCGGTCGTTGATTTCCTCGATTTGAATTCAACAAGCCCGCCCCTACGCGATCTTGAGTCACACCCGCCGGTCCCCAGTGCCGGCAATTAGATAGCCCGCGATCGGCTTCCACTGGAATTGCTTGTGCGCCTGAGCGTGCTCCGGAACGGCCCCTGCGCCCGCCCCGTTGAGCAGGCGGTGCCAATGCCTAAATGAATAAGGAAACTCCCCTGTGAGTGAATTGCATACCCACCAGCTTCTCTCCGACGACACCGGCACCGAGACCATCGAGCCGGAAGAGACCATCATCTCGGACGAGAAGCCGCACGAAATAGCCGAAAAGTCGTTCGCCGACTTCGACGTCCGCGCCGACATCGTCGAATCCCTGGCCGACGCCGGCATCACGCACCCCTTCCCCATCCAGGCCATGACCCTGCCCGTCGCCCTGTCCGGCCACGACATCATCGGCCAGGCCAAGACCGGCACCGGCAAGACCCTCGGCTTCGGCATCCCCGTGCTGCAGCGCGTGGTGGGCCGGGACGACGCCGGCTTCGACAAGCTCCCCTCCCCCGGCGCGCCGCAAGCCATGGTGATCGTTCCCACCCGCGAACTTGCCGTCCAGGTGGCCAACGACCTGCAGACCGCATCCCGCAAGCGGAATGTCCGCATCGCCACGATCTACGGCGGCCGCGCCTACGAGCCGCAGATCGACGCGCTCCAGAAGGGCGTCGAAGTGGTCGTCGGCACGCCGGGCCGCCTCATCGACCTCTTCAAGCAGCGCCACCTGGTGCTCAAGAACGTCAAGATCGTCGTGCTGGATGAGGCCGACGAAATGCTGGACCTCGGCTTCCTGCCCGACGTCGAGACCCTCATCGCCGGCACCCCCGCCGTCCGCCAGACGCTCTTGTTCTCGGCCACCATGCCCGGCCCGGTCATCGCGATGGCCCGCCGGTACATGACCCAGCCCACCCACATCCGCGCCGCCGATCCGGACGACGAAGGCCTGACCAAGCGCGACATCCGCCAGCTCATCTACCGCGCCCACAGCATGGACAAGACCGAAGTGGTCTCCAGGATCCTGCAGGCGCGGGAGCGCGGGCGCACCATCATCTTCACCAAGACCAAGCGGACCGCCGCAAAGGTGGCCGAGGAACTGGTGGACCGCGGCTTTGCCGCAGCCGCCATCCACGGTGACCTCGGACAGGGCGCCCGCGAGCAGGCGCTGCGGGCCTTCCGCAACAACAAGGTGGACGTCCTGGTGGCCACCGACGTCGCCGCGCGCGGCATCGACGTCGAGGACGTTACGCACGTCATCAACTACCAGTGCGTCGAGGACGAGAAGATCTATCTGCACCGCGTGGGCCGCACCGGCCGCGCCGGCAACAAGGGCACGGCGGTGACGTTCGTTGACTGGGACGACATGCCGCGCTGGGGCCTGGTGAACAAGGCGCTCGGGCTGAACGTGCCCGAACCGGTCGAAACGTATTCCTCCTCGCCGCACCTGTACACCGACCTGGACATCCCGGAGGGCACCAAGGGCCGGCTGCCCCGCAACAAGCGCACCCTTGCCGGCGTCGACGCCGAGGTCCTGGAGGACCTCGGCGAGACCGGCAAGAAGAACAGCCGCTCGGGCGGCCGCGATTCCGGCCGCTCCGGCGGCAGGGATGTCGGCAGCAGGGAAGGCAGCCGCCGCGGCGCTGACGCGGGCAAGCGTTCGGGCGAGCGCCGCCGTCGTGCTTCCGACAGCCGACCCTCAGAGTCCGGTGCGGAAGCCGGCACCGGTACCGCTGCCACCGCGACCGTTGAAGGCGGGCAGCCGGCGCGCCCGCGACGCAACCGCACCCGCACGCGCCGGCGCAACGGCGAAGTGGTTTCCGGCAGCGAATCCGCTGCAAGCGGCGCGCAGCCCGGCACCGAGGCCCCATAGCCTCAATGACTGAAACTGTCTGGGCGCCGGACGGCAGCAACCTGGTGGTGCACGCGGATAACGCGGACTTCCTCCCCACGCTGCCGGACGGCGCCTTCACGCTGATCTATGTGGACCCGCCCTTCAACACCGGCCGGGCCCAGCAGCGCCAGGAAACACGGATGGTGCTGAACGCCGACGGCGACGGCGACCGGGTGGGCTTCAAGGGCCGCTCCTACGACACGATCAAGGGCGCCCTGCACCGGTACGACGACGCCTTCAGCGACTACTGGTCCTTCCTCGAGCCGCGCCTGGTGGAGGCCTGGCGGCTCCTGGCCGACGACGGCACCCTGTACCTGCACCTCGACTACCGCGAGGTGCACTACGCCAAGGTGATGCTGGACGCCATCTTCGGCCGCGAGTGCTTCCTCAACGAGATCATCTGGGCCTACGACTACGGTGCGCGCGCCAAAAACCGCTGGCCCACCAAGCACGACAACATCCTCGTGTACGTCAAAAACCCCGCCAAGTACCACTTCAACAGCGCCGAGGTGGACCGGGAGCCCTACATGGCGCCCGGGCTCGTGACTCCGGCCAAGCGCGAGCTGGGCAAGCTGCCTACTGACGTCTGGTGGCACACCATCGTCTCCCCCACGGGCAAGGAAAAAACCGGCTACCCCACGCAGAAGCCAGAGGGCCTGGTCCGCCGGGTGGTGGCCGCGTCCAGCCGCCCGGGCGACTGGTGCCTCGACTTCTTCGCCGGCTCCGGCACGCTCGGTGCGGTGGCGGCCAAGATGGGCCGCAGGTTCGTCTGCGTGGACCAGAACCAGCCGGCCATCGACGTCATGGCCAAGCGGCTCGGGGCGCACGCCGAGATCGCGTCCTACCCGCCCAACTGACTCGCAGTTGTTGTCGTTTTGAGGCCCCAAAACGACAACAACTGCCAGTCAGTTGGGTTAACGCACGACGGCGGTGCCCGTGCCCAGCTCCTCGATCCGTTCGAACACGTCGGGCGCGGTCAGGTTCTCACCGAGCCGGTTGGGCTTGCCCAGGCCGTGGTAGTCCGAGGACCCGGTCACCAGGAGCCCGTGCTGGGCGGCCAGCTTCCGCAGGAATTCCCGGCCCTCCTCCGGGTTGTCCCGGTGGTTGACCTCCAGCCCGGCCAGGCCGGCGTCGATCATGCTGTGGTACGTGCTTTCACCCACGATGCGGCCCCGCGCGGAGGCGACGGGGTGGGCAAAGACGGGTACGCCGCCGGCGGCGCGGACCAGTTCCACGGCGAGGGCCGGCTCCGGCGCGTAGTGCTGCACGAAATAGCGCGAGTGGGAGGTGAGGATCGAGGTGAAGGCCTCGGAACGGTCCGCCACCACACCGGCAGCCACCAGGGCGTCGGCGATGTGCGGCCGTCCCAGCGTGGCCCCGGGTGCCACGTGGTGGATCACGTCGTCCCAGCTCAGCGGGTAATCCTCGGCAAGCAGCGTGACCATGCGTTCGGCGCGCGTCAGGCGGGCTTCCCTGGCCTTTGTGATCTCTTCGAGCAGGCCCGGGTGTGTGGGGTCGTGCAGGTAGCTCAGGAGATGGACGCTGATCCCGTGCTCCGTCCGGCAGGAGATCTCCATGCCGGGCACCAGTGCCACGCCGTTGTCGGCAGCGGCCCGGGACGCTTCCTCCCAGCCGTCCGTGGAGTCATGGTCCGTCAGCGCAATGACGTTCAGCCCTGCCGCCGCCGCGGCTGCCATGACCTCAGCAGGTGTTTCCGTGCCGTCGGAAACATTCGAGTGGGCGTGCAGATCTATCCTCACCAGCCCAGCCTAGTAGATGGCGCGCCTCTCTGGCCGGGATGGCGTGATTCTGCCTCGGCTGGTGAGTCCTTGGGACTGGTGAGACTATTGGACGGTGAACGATGCAGACAACACCCACAACGGTGAAAACACAGCTTCCCAGCCTCTGGAAGAGCGCGTCAACAACCGCTCCCAGCGGCCCAGTTCCGCGGCCTTCAAGGCCTTCATGGCCAGCAATTGGGCGCCCGCGCCGCAGGTGACCCCTGAACGGGACGCCGTGGCCAGCCACGCCGCGAGGAGGCGGCGCGCCATCTCCGACCAGTTCAAGGGCGAACGCCTGGTGTTTCCGGCCGGCCCCCTGAAGGTCCGGTCCAACGACTGCGACTATCGCTTCCGGCCGCACTCCGGCTTCGCCCACCTCACCGGCCTCGGGCTGGACCATGAGCCCGACGCCGTGCTCATCTTCGAACCTGTCGAGGAGGGAAAGGGCGACGACGGCGGCAACCATCGCGCCACGCTCTACTTCCGGCCGCTGGCCGGGCGGGACACCGAACAGTTCTACGCCGACGCGCGGTCGGGAGAATTCTGGATCGGCGCGCGGCCCACGCTGGCCGAGTTTGAGGCCCGGCTCGGAATCCCCACGGCCCACATCGACGAACTCGAGGTGGCTGTCACCAAGAACGTCGGCGCCCCCGAAATCGGCGGCATCTCCATCCGCCTGGTGCGCAAGGTGGATGAGAACATCGATGCCCTCGTGGACACTGCCCGCTACAACACCGCGAAGGATCCGGACAACCTGGACCTGGGCGTGCTGGACGCCCTCGACGAGAAGCTCTCGGAAGCACTCTCCGAGCTGCGCCTGACCAAGGACGAGTGGGAAATCGAGCAGATGCAGACTGCCGTGGCCGCCACGGTGGAGGGTTTCACCGAGGTGGTCAAGGCCCTGCCCCGCGCGCTGACGCACGACCGCGGCGAACGCGTGGTGGAAGGCGCCTTCTTCGCCCGCGCCCGGGAGGAGGGCAACGAACTCGGCTACGACACCATCGCCGCCTCCGGCAACAACGCCACCGTGCTCCACTGGACCCGCAACACCGGCAAAGTCAACGCCGGTGAGCTGCTCCTGCTGGACGCGGGCGTTGAAGCCGATTCGCTCTACACCGCGGACATCACGCGCACGCTTCCGGCCAACGGCACGTTCTCGGACGTGCAGCGCAAGATCTACGAGGCCGTCCTGGACGCGGCCGATGCCGGCTTCGCGGCCGCGCAGATCGGCGTGAAGTTCCGCGACGTGCACACCGCCGCAACCACTGTCCTCGCGGAGCGGCTCGCCGAATGGGGCCTGCTTCCGGTCTCCGTCGAGGAGGCCCTCGGCGAGGACGGCCAGCAGCACCGGCGCTGGATGCCGCACGGCACCAGCCACCACCTTGGCCTCGACGTCCACGACTGCGCCCAGGCCAGACGGGAACTCTACCTGGACGGTGTGCTGCGCGAGGGCATGGTCTTCACCATCGAACCGGGCCTGTACTTCAAGCAGGAGGACCTCGCCATTCCCGAGGAGTACCGCGGCATTGGCGTGCGCATCGAGGATGACATCCTGATGACCGCCGAGGGCCCCGTGAACCTCAGCGCGGCGCTGCCCCGCACGGCGGACGACGTCGAGGCCTGGATGGCCGGCATTTACCAGGAGAACGACGCCCAGGGTTAGTCGTACCAAACACAAGAAGGGACGGCCACCGGATGATCCGGTGGCCGTCCCTTCTTGCTGTCCTGGCCTAAATGTCGGCCCCTGCTACTGCTGCTGTCCGTCCCGGTCCTGGTCGGCCTGGTTCGGATCCACCCGTACGCCGTACTGCGGCCGGCCGTCCGGCAGGTCCGGGTAGCGGACGGAAGACGCCGGGCGCTGGCCCGCTGCGGGTGTGCCCTCTGCTGCCTGCCCCTGCTGGTTGGCGCCAGCCTGCTGGTTGGCAACGTACGGCTGCTCGGCGTCGTGCTGCTGGCCCTGCTGTCCTGCGCCGTATTGCTGGTTTGAGCCGTACTGCTGGTTTGCGCCGTACTGCTGGTGGGGATCCTGCGGCTGTCCGCCCTGCACGTGCTGGCCCGCTCCGTACTGTTCACTGGCGTCCTGGCTGCGCTGGCCGTAGGGGTCGTTCCAGCCCGCCGGCCGCTGCGGCGCCTGGCCCTGGGACGGACCCTGCGGCGGTCCCTGGTGCCGGCCCGGCTGCTGGTAGGGCTGGTTCTGGTAGTCGTGCTGGTTCTGGTAATCGTGCTGGGTGTGCGCCGCGGGGCCTCCGCCCGGGGTGGCGTCGGACGGCGTCATCGGCAGCTGCTGGAGCAGCCGGCGTGCCTCGTGGGCCGCCTCGAAGGCCACGACGACGTCGTAGTTTGTGGCAACTACCTGGCTGGTGGACGTGAAGTCGCGCTTGCCGCGCTGCATGGCGTAGGTGACGATCCCGAACAGCATGAAGAACGCCGCACCCATCAGCACCGAGCTGATGATGGAGAACGTCCCGCCGGCGGGCGTGAAGAAGGACAGCATGACGCCGACGAAGAGGCCGAACCACATGCCGCTCAGGGCACCGGAGAGCGCTACCCGCGGGTAGCTGAGGCGCCCCGTCACGCGCTCCACCATCTTGAGGTCGTTCCCCACGATGGACACCAGGTGCACCGGGAACTGCTGGTCGGCGAGGTAGTCCACGGCCTTCTGGGCGTCCAGGTAGGAGGTATACGAGCCGACGGTATCCCCGGTGGGGACCGTCTTCGATTCGTCCGAGCCGTTGGGTCCAGCCTTGGGAGCACCAAAAATATTCGCCATGTCTTCATTCTTGCCTATAAGCATGGGTGCGAGCTGAAAATTCAGCTAAAAGAGAGCAGACTCGGTAGCCTGTAGAGGTGAGCACGAATCCTACCCGCGTCTTTGTTGCGCGCCTCCTCGGACTGGACGTCTTCGACCCTCTGGGCGACCGTCTGGGTCGGTTGCGTGACGTCGTCGTGCTCTCCCGCGGCACCCGGGGTGCCCCGCACGTGGTGGGCATCGTCGTCGAAGTTCCCGGCAAGAAGCGCGTCTTCGTCCCCATGACCCGGATCACCTCCATCGACCAGACGCAGATCATCTGCACCGGCCTGGTCAACCTCCGGCGCTTCGAACAGCGCGGCGCGGAGACGCTGGTGGTGGCCGAAATGTTCGACCGCCGGGTCACCCTCACCGACGGCAGCGGCGACGCCACCATCGAGGACATCGCCATGGACCAGCACCGATCGGGCGACTGGTTCGTGAGCAAGCTGTTCGTCCGCCGCGGGCATTCCCTCGCGCCCCTGAGCAGGCTGCGCCGCAACGAGACCATGATCATCGACTGGGCCGACGCGCACCAGGGCGCCAAGACGGAACCGCAGGCCGCCACCCAGTTCGTGGCCAACCACGAGGACCTCAAGCCTGCGGACTTCGCCGAGGCGCTCCAGGAAATGAGCGACAAGCGGCGCTTCGAAGTGGCCAGCGAACTGCAGGACGAGCGGCTCGCGGACGTTCTGCAGGAGCTGCCCGAAGACGACCAGGTGGAAATCCTCTCCGCCCTCGACGTCCAGCGCGCCGCTGACGTCCTCGAGGAGATGGATCCTGACGACGCCGCCGACCTCCTCGGCGAGCTGCCGTCCGCCCAGGCGGAGGAACTCCTGCAGCTGATGGAGCCCGAGGGCGCCGAGGACGTCCGGCGCCTCCTCGAATACGACGAGGACACCGCCGGCGGCCTCATGACGCCCGTTCCGGTCATCCTGCCGCCCGAAGCCACGGTGGCCGAGGCCCTGGCCCACGTCCGGCGCGAGGAACTCTCCCCTGCCCTCGCCTCGTCCATCTTCATCGCCCGTCCTCCGCTGGAAACCCCCACCGGCCGGTTCCTCGGTGTGGTGCACATCCAGCAGCTGCTGCGCTTCCCGCCGTTCGAATCGCTGGGCAACCTCGTGGACAAGAACCTGGAACCGCTCTCGGATCTGGCTCACATCAGTGAAGTGGCCCGCACGCTCGCCACGTACAACCTGAACTCGCTGCCGGTGGTCAACCAGGCCGGCCGGCTGGTGGGTGCGGTGACGGTGGACGACGTCCTGGACCATTTGCTGCCCGATGACTGGCGGGCGAACGACGGCGAGGCCCCGGTCAGGAAGCTTGGTGGCCGCATTGGCTGAGAACACGGCAAAGGGAACCCGTCCGGGCGGAAAGCCGGCAGCCCAGGGCAGCCTTGACACGCCGATGAGCGGCCGCCAGCGCATCCTCCCCAAGTTCTCGCCGAACCCTGACGCGTTCGGCCACGCGACGGAGGGCTTCGCCCGCTTCATGGGCACGCCGCAGTTCCTGCTCTACATGACCGTGTTCTGTGTCTTTTGGCTGGCCTGGAACACCTTCGCCCCCACGGAGTGGCAGTTCGACAAGGTCGAACTCGGGTTTACGCTCCTGACGCTGATGCTGTCCCTGCAGGCCTCTTATGCGGCTCCGCTGCTGCTGCTCGCGCAGAACCGCCAGGACGACCGCGACCGCGTGTCCCTGCAGCAGGACCGCCAGCGGGCCGAACGCAACCTCTCGGACACCGAATACCTCACCCGGGAGCTGGCCTCACTCCGGATCGCGCTGCGTGAAGTGGCCACCCGCGACTATGTCCGGGCGGAACTGCGGAGCCTCTTGGAGGACCTGCTGGAAGCCCAGGAGGAGCTCCGCACGCACGAGCCGACCGGGCCCGGCAGCCATGAATCGCCACGCGAACTGGTCCGGGAAAAGCTGAAGGAGAAGCGGGAAAAGCAACGCAACCCCCGCACGCAGCAGATCCCCAAGGTCAAGTCTGAAAAAACGCGCCAGAGCCGGGCGGCCCACCGACCCACCACTCCCGAAAGCTGAGCACCACGGCATGAGCACCCCCCTCCTTCAGGCAGTCAATGCTGCCCTGGCAACCGTCATCGACCCCGAACTCCGGCGCCCCATCACCGAACTGGGCATGGTGGACTCCGTGGAGGTCTCCGACGACGGGACCGTCCGCCTGGCGGTGCTGCTCACCATTGCCGGCTGTCCCCTGCGTGACACCATCACCAGGGATTCCGAGGCGGCGCTGCTGGACGTACCCGGCGTGACCGCCGTCGAGGTGGACCTGAAGGTCATGACCCAGGCTCAGCGCGACGCTCTCAAGGAGCAGCTCCGCGGTCCCGGGGGCGAGCGGGGCATCCCGTTCAACCAGCCCGGATCCCTCACCAAGGTCTTCGCGGTGGCCAGCGGCAAGGGCGGAGTGGGAAAGTCCTCCGTGACCGTCAACCTTGCCTGTTCCCTCGCGGCACAGGGGCTGCGCGTGGGTATCGTGGACGCGGACGTTTACGGCTTCTCGGTGCCGGCCCTGATGGGAATCACGCAGGCCCCCACCCGGGTGGACGACATGATCCTCCCGCCGGTGGCCTACGGCGTGAAGGTCATTTCCATCGGCATGTTCGTCACCGGCAACCAGCCCGTGGCCTGGCGCGGACCCATGCTGCACCGGGCCCTGGAGCAGTTCCTCACCGACGTCTACTTCGGCGACCTGGATGCCCTGTTCCTGGACCTCCCGCCGGGCACCGGGGACATCGCCATCTCGGTGGCACAGCTGCTGCCCAAGGCCGAGATCCTGGTGGTCACCACTCCGCAGGCCGCCGCGGCGGACGTCGCCGAGCGTGCCGGCGCCATCGCCACCCAGACCGGGCAGACGGTGGCCGGGGTCATCGAGAACATGTCGTTCCTGGAAATGCCCGACGGCGGGCGGATGGACCTGTTCGGCACCGGCGGCGGGGAGGTGCTCGCCGAGAGGCTCAGCGCCTCGACCGGCACGGACGTGCCGCTGCTGGGGCAGATTCCGCTGGACATCCTCCTGCGGGAAGGCGGCGACTCAGGCAAACCCATCGTGCTGGGCGGCCCGGACACGCCGGCCGCTGGGGCGCTGTCCGGCATCGCCGGGAAGCTCGCCGCCAGGCCGCGGGGACTGGCGGGGATGAAGCTGGACGTCCAGCCCCGGTGAGTGTTTCGGTCCGCCGGTTGAGCCTGCGAAGGCCGGGAGCCGGTGGGGACTACGTGGCCTCGGTATCGAAGGGTGCGCGCTCGCCCACGCCGAGGCTTTCGATGACGCGCGCCGGCCGCTCCTCGGCGGACGAGGCGGCTGATGCCGCAGCGGCCACGGCCGCTGGGCCGCCGGCACTGACCGGTTTGGTGTCGTCTTCGAGGAGCGCTTCCTTGATGATGCGCCGCGGATCGTACTGGCGGGGGTCGTATTTCTTCCAGTCGACGTCATCGATGTCGATGCCGACTTCTTCCTTGATCTGTTCCCGCGCGCCGGAGGCCATCCGCCGCACTTCACGGACCAGGTTTGCCAGTTTCTGGGTGTATTCGGGCAGCCTCTGGGGGCCGATCACCAGAATGCCGATGAGCAGCAGAAGGATAAACTCCGGGCCGTTGATTCCAAACACTTTAGGAAGATTACCCTCTCCGGGGAGGCAGTGACGATTTCGACCCAGTCAGCGCCCTGTGGAGCCATTCTGCGGGGACGGGGAAGCGTCTCAAAGCCCCAACTGGCGGGCTATTTTGCGGAGGCCGCGTTCCACCCGGTCGACGACAGTCTCCTGCGCCGGTCCCTGGGCTGCGGCACTGCCGCTGGCCGCGTCGGCGGCAAGGCCCGGGCTGGCCGCACTTCCGGCCCCGGCGAGCATCGCCACGGCGTCATCGGCCGCAGTGCCGGGCAGGTCTGACACGTAGGTGAAGGTACTCCGCGACGTCTGGTAGATCGCACTCCACGGCGATCCGGCCTTGACCCAGACCTGGCCGTCCGCCGTCGTTCCCGGCAGGTCGGAGGCGACGTACCCGTCGCTTCCCGCCGGGTGCCCGGTCAGCGGGTTGACCGGCCAGGGCGCTGCCGGCGATCCCAGATGCTGTTCCAGGATCCGCGCCGTGTGCTGTCCGTCCGTGAGCCGCAGTTCAACTGTGGGCTGGCCGGCCAGCACCGTTGTGCTGGCCGAGACGAGGTGGAAGCCCATGGCGCGCAGTTCGGGGCAGGTCCAGCCGGAGGACCGGAGCGCGGCGAGGCGGCTGTCCGCTCCCGGGGTATGGCCTGACTGGCCATACAGGGAGGCCATGCCCGCGGGGTACTGCCGGGGCTCGCCGGCCGCCGTGTAGGCTCCGGCGGCGACGGCCCCTGCCGCCACCACGGCCACCCCGCCGGCCAGCCCCGCCAGCCTCATTCGGCTGGGCCGGTAAACGGGGGCCGGTGCCATGGCCAACTGCTGGGTCCGAAGCAGCAACCGCGCGGTCAGTTCGTCACTGGCAGCCGGGACGGCGGCGGTACGGAGCCGCTCGATGTACTGGCGCTGCCGGTGCAGCGCGCTGGCGCATTCGGCGCATGCCCGGACATGGTCCGGTGTCTGCGGGTGCCGGCCGCCGGCAAGCGGCGAAAACCGTGTCTTCTTCCTGAGCCCCTCCAGCAAGCGATGTAGCTGACGCATGGCGCCGATCAGAGAACGCCGGCGATGCGGGGCATCTTCAACCGCGGCTTGCGCGCCTGCTGCGGGCGGGGATCGCGGTGGGCAAGCTTTTCGCGCAGCATGGTCCGGCCGCGGTGAATGCGTGAGCGCACCGTGCCCAGCTTCACGCCCAGGGCCTCGGCGACTTCGTCGTACGACAGCCCTTCAAGGTCGCACAGGACGACGGCGGCACGGAAGTCCGGCGGGAGTTCCTCGAGGGCGGCCTGGACATCGAGGTCCAGGTTGTTGAGTTCGAAGCTTTGCTCGGGACCAGGTTCCCGGCCGGGCAGCCGCGATTCGGCGTCCTCGGCCAGCGCGTCGAAGCGGATGCGGCTCTTGCGCCGCGCCTGGTCCAGGAAGAGGTTGGTGGTGATCCGGTGCAGCCAGCCGTCCAGGGTTCCCGGCTTGAAGTTCTCCAGGGAACGGAAGACACGGACGAACACTTCCTGGGTGAGGTCCTCGGCGTCGTACTTGTTACCGGTGAGCCGGTAGGCGAGCCGGTATACCTTGGCAGAGTGGTTGGTGACCACTTCCTCCCATGTGGGCATGGCCCACTCGGCAGCTTGCTCTTCAGTTGTAGGGACAGGTGCCGCAACGGATGCTGACATCGTCCACTCCCCTCGTGGATGTAATAACGCCTGACGTGCTTTACATCATTGGTTCGGCGCCGATCACCACTTGGATGAGCGGATTATTATCATGTCAAAGTTGGCTGGGAATTTCCTGACTGCGGAGGCCCGCTTTGCTAAAAGCGCAACTTATTCACCCCGATTTCAGGCCAGGTTCCGGAGCGGTGTCCTCGCGATTCACCGCACAGCGGGACAGTATGCGCCATCACAGGCCTCCCCGCTGTCACGTGCCCGTCGGGCGCCGTCCAACCAAGTACGCTGTAAGAACATGCCCCCTGCCGCCCAGAAAGCGAAATCCATGAGCGCCGATAAGTCCACGAGCTGGTCCTATGCAGAAGATCTGCCTGCCGAGGATGAGGTCCTGCTTCGCGCCCGGGAGCGTTCGTTCGAGCTTGGCGTGACACCGATCGGCCGTGGCGTGGGCGCCGTGCTGACTGTGCTGGCCGCGGCATCCAAGGCCCAGACCGCCGTCGAGATCGGCACCGGCGCCGGGGTGTCCGGCGTCTGCCTGCTCCGCGGCCTCGGCCCCCAGGCTGTGCTCACCACCATCGACGTGGATGTGGAGCACCTGAAGGCCGCCCGCGAGGCGTTCCAGGAAGCCGGCAGTCCGGCCAACCGGACGCGCACCATCTCCGGCCGCGCCGGCGATGTCCTGCCGAGGCTGACCGACGCCGCCTATGACCTCGTTTTCATCGACGGGGACAAGCCCAACTTTCCCCGTTACGTAGAGCAGGCCGTTCGCTTGCTCAAGACCGGCGGCCTGCTGATCGTCAATGACGCCCTGGACAAGGACCGGGTGTCCAACCCTGCGGCCCGCGATGCAACCACCGTTGTGCTGCGCCAGGTGGGCAGGGCCGTGCGCGACGACGACCGGCTGGCTTCTGCCATGCTTCCCACCGGCGACGGGCTGCTGGTAGCGGTCAAGAGGTAGGCCGTCCGGCCCTGGCCGGCAGGGCTTACGAAAAAGGCAGGGCCCGGAGCCTTCCGGCTGCGGGCCCTGCCTTTCTGCTATTCGGTGACGCCGACGAGGCAGTCCTTGAGGTTGGCCGCCTCTGTGGCATTGAGTTCAACCACGAGCCGGCCCCCGCCTTCGAGCGGCACACGCATGATCAGGCTGCGGCCCTCCTTGGTTACTTCCATAGGGCCGTCGCCGGTGCGTGGTTTCATAGCCGCCATGAGGAATATCCCCTCCAGTAGTCCCAGGACCGAGCAGCCCGGCCGGGCTGAGTCCGCGTGGTCAAAACAAAGCCGCTCTGGCGGTCCTTTCGGCAGCCGCCATGGCTGAACAATCCGAATGCTTTTTGTCCTTGCTTAATACCTATTATCCTGTAATTACCCGTCTGTAGCTAATCGATGGACAATCGTTCATGTGCGGATTCCTGTGCCCTTCCGCGGCCTGATCCCGGGAAAGCTCTCCGGGAAGCCCGGCCCGTCAGGGCGGATAGTCCCCTCCGCCCGGCAGTTGCGCCCACGCCCACAGCCACACCACCCAGACGACCTGCAGCAGGACGAACATGGTGATCACGGCGCCGCGGTAGGCGCGCGAGCGGGAAACGAGAGCGGCGGCCAGGGCTAGCGGAAACAGCGGCAGCAGCATGCGGAAGGTGCTGGTCTGCGGGTGCAGGAACACCACGAGGTAACCCATGTAGCACACGCACCACAGCCGAAGTTCCGTCCCTAGCCGGCGCACCGGCGGGGAGGCCATGAAGAGCCCGAATGCCGCCACGAAAACAAACGGCGCCACGAGCCCCAGCACGGGACCGAACAGCAGGACGCCGGTGTCGAACCAGGGTTTGAAGGGCACGAGGTCGTCTCCGCGCCACACGGTTTCGGTCTTGGTGTACGCGGCGATGTCGCCGGTGGCCGCCCATGCGATGGCGGGCCAGGCGAGGGCGGCGGCACCGCTGACGGCGGTGAGCCCGGCGAGGGACCACAGCTCATTCCGGCTGTGGACCCGGCTGCCGGTCTGGCGCCCCCTGGCGGCCAGCCCGTGGTTCCGTGCCTCGAGCCAGGCCTCGCCGGCGCGGTACAGGAACAGGATTCCGACCGTGGCAGCAAACGGCACTCCCGTGGGCCGGGAAAGGCACATGGCCAGAACCACGGGAATGGCCCACAGGTAGTGCCGCTTGACCACCAGCAGCAGCGCTGCGGCCAGCAGCAGGAGGTTCAGGGATTCCGCATACGGCACCTGGAGCACAGGCGAAACAGGGAAGGTGGCGAAGAATGCGGTGCCCCACACGGCAGGCCAGTGGGCTGTCCGGGTGCGGAACAGCACGTAGACCACCAGCGAGGCCGCCAGTCCGGCGAGCATCGCAATCACGATGAGGGCGGCGGCGGGAGTCATTCCCGTGGCAGCGGAGAGCATCCGCCCCAGCGTCGGGAACAGCGGATAGAAGGCCCAGGTGTTTTCCTGCACGTTGCCGGCCGCATCCACCGGCAGCTCGGACGGGTAGCCGCCGGTCATGACCGATTCGTACCACCGCGCGTCCCAGATATTGATGAAGTTCCAGTAGTCGGGCTTGGCCGGGAACCAGGGGTTGAATCCCTGGTGCAGGGCGGCCGACATGAAGATGCAGGCGCTGACCAGCCGGGCGGCCACGTAGACCGCGGCCACCTGGGCCCACCACGGCCAGCGGGCCAGGCGGCCGCCGAGGCGTGCCGCGGCCGTCCGGAACGCCGCATCAAGGCGTGTCCCGGAATTGGACGCCGGAGGCTCGGCCGTTGCGGGCGGCACGGGGCCCGGAGGCGGCACCGGGGAGCTCACGCCCGGTCCTCGGCGGCCGGCCGTTCGGCGGCTGTCCGGTCCTCGGCCGCCGGCTGTTCGGCGGCTGTCATTGGTTCGGCGGCAGTCGATCCGGCAGAGGCGCGCAGCTGCTGGCGGAGCCCTTCTATTTCGGCGTTCCTGGCGGCCAGCTGGTCCCGCAGGTCGTCCAGCACCTGGTCCACCTGGTCCATCCGGTAACCCCGCAGCCCCAGCGCAAACCGGACGTGGTCGACGTCGGCCGGCGTGGCGTCGTCGGGAAGCAGCACCGGGGGCAGGGACGCCACGGGGTCATTGAACCCGTCGCTGAACCCGTCTCCGGCGAAAGGCGCGCGGGCGCGTTTCCTCCGCAGCATGCCCGGCCCGAGGTCGGTCCCGATGAGGGCGGTGGCTCCAATCAGGACGATGGCGAGGAAAACGAGGAAGAAACTCACACCACCAATCGTGCCAGACGCAGCCCCGGCTGCCGCTTACCCGGGCTGCTGCTATTCGGGCCGCTGGTCGCCGTTGGTGGAGGGCGCCCGGACGTGGCCGTGCAGGACCAGGTTCACGGCTTCCTCCGGGGTGTCCACCACCTGGATGAGGTCCAGGTCCTTTTCCGAGACCATTCCCTCGGCCACCAGGGTTCCCCTGATCCAGTCGATCATCGGCCCCCAGAACGCCGCGCCCAGCAGGACGATCGGGAACGAGGTCACCTTCTGCGTCTGGACCAGGACCATGGCCTCGAACAGCTCATCCAGGGTGCCCAGGCCGCCGGGAAGAACGATGAAACCCTGGGCGTACTTGACGAACATGGTCTTCCGGGCGAAGAAGTAGCGGAAGTTGATGCCGAGATCCACCCACTGGTTCAGGCCCTGTTCGAACGGCAGCTCGATGCCGAGGCCAACCGAGACGCCGTTGCCTTCCACCGCTCCCCTGTTGGCCGCTTCCATCGAGCCCGGTCCGCCACCGGTGATGACGGCAACGCCGGCCTCTGCAAGTTTGCGGCCCACCTCGACGCCCATGTCGTAGAACGCGGTGCCGGGCTTGGTGCGGGCCGAGCCGAAAACGCTGACCGCCTGGCCCAGGTCCGAGAGGGCACCGAAGCCTTCCACGAACTCGCTCTGGATCCGCATGACGCGCCACGGGTCGGTGTGGATGAAGTGGCCGGGGCCCTTGGTGTCGAGCAGCCGCTGATCCGACATCTCCACCGCGGCCTGCTTGCGGCGCAGTTCTAAGGGCCCTTTCCGGCGGGGCTGTACTGATTTTGACGGATCTGCATTGATGCTCATCCCCCAAGGCTAACCTGCTGACCTGCAGGTATCTCTTGAATTACGATCAGCGGGAAGTTGGAGTGATTCCAGTCATAACCGGCCAATGTTCGCTAGATTCTTTCTTATGACTACTCAACTGCCCGGCGATGCACTCGTCTCTCTGAATGCCGTCAACAAGCATTACGGTCAGCTGCACGTTTTGAAAGACATCAACCTCCAGGTCCGCAAGGGCGAGGTGGTTGTGGTCATCGGCCCGTCAGGTTCGGGGAAGTCCACTCTGTGCCGGGCGATCAACCGGCTGGAAACCATCGACGACGGTGACATCGCCATCGACGGCAAGCGCCTGCCCGAGGAGGGCAAGGAGCTTGCCGGGCTGCGCGCCGACGTCGGCATGGTGTTTCAGTCGTTCAACCTGTTCGCGCACAAGACCATCCTTGAAAACGTGACGCTTGGCCCCATCAAGGTCAAGGGCGTCGCCAAGGCGGAGGCGGAGAAGGAGGCTATGGCCTTGCTTGAGCGCGTGGGCGTGGGCCACCAGGCGCCCAAGCTCCCGGCGCAGCTCTCTGGCGGCCAGCAGCAGCGAGTGGCCATCGCCCGCGCCCTGGCCATGAAGCCCAAGGTCATGCTGTTCGACGAGCCCACCTCGGCGCTCGACCCGGAAATGATCAACGAGGTCCTGGACGTCATGATCCAGCTGGCCAAGGAGGGCATGACCATGATCGTGGTCACCCACGAGATGGGCTTCGCCCGCAAGGCCGCCGACCGCGTGGTGTTCATGGCCGACGGACAGATCGTGGAGGACGCCACTCCCGAGGAGTTCTTCACCAATCCGCAGAGCAGCCGCGCCAAGGACTTCCTGTCCAAGCTGCTCACGCACTGACACCCCCTTCAGAAGCACCAGCTTTAAGACCCGATTTCGCACCCAGGCCGTCAGCGGCGGCCGCCCAATGAAAGGAATGTCATGAAGGCATTTTTGACCCGAAGGAAATCCCTTCTGGCAGCAGCAACCGCGGCCATCGCTCTTACGCTGAGCGCTTGCGGCGGCGGCGGTACCGGCACCGGCTCCAACCCCAAACCGGTCGAGAAGCCCAGCTTCGCTGCAGGCACCACCATGGAAAAGCTCGCGTCCGCAGGCAAGATCACCATTGGCACCAAGTTCGACCAGCCTCTGTTCGGCCAGAAGGGCCTGGACGGCAAGCCGGTCGGTTTCGACGTGGAAATCGGCAAGCTGCTCGCCGCCAAGCTGGGCATTCCGGCGGACAAGATCGAATGGGTGGAAACCGTCTCCGCCAACCGTGAGCAGTTCATCAAGCAGGGCAAGGTGGATATCATCGTGGCCACCTACACCATCAATGACAAGCGCAAGAAGGAAGTCGACTTCGCGGGCCCGTACTACGAAGCCGGCCAGGCGCTCATGGTGAACAAGGACAACAACTCGATCACCAAGCCCGAGGACGTCAAGGGCAAGAACGTCTGCTCTGTGACGGGTTCCACCCCTGCCTCCACCATCGTGGAGAAGTACGGCGCGGTCCTGGTCCCGGCAGCCACCTACTCCGCCTGCCTCGAGCCGCTGCGCAACAAGCAGGTTGAGGCTGTGACCACTGACAACGCCATCCTCGCCGGCTTCGTCAACAAGGAGCCGGACGCGTTCAAGCTGGCGTCCGAGGAGACCTTCACCAAGGAGCCGTACGGCATCGGCCTGAAGAAGGGCGACACCGAGTTCCGCAACTGGATCAACGACCAGCTGGAAGCCATCGCCAAGGACGGCTCCTACAAGAAGGCCTGGGAGGACACGGCAGGCGCGGTCATCAAGAAGGCACCGGAACTCCCGGCCATCGACCGCTACTAAAAACGAGCGTGGCGGTTACCGGCGGCTGTGCATGCCCCAGCCTGCCGGTAACCGCCGCTTTCGTTTCCGCACATTCCCCTGAACGCAGCTAAAGGACTTTATGGACGTCATCATTGAAAGCCTCCCCCAATACTGGGACGGCTTTCTCAGAACCCTGTTCCTGGCCGCCGTTTCCGGCATCATCGCGTTGGTTGTCGGCACCCTGCTGGCCGCAGCGCGCGTCTCCCCCGTGGCAGCCCTCCGCGGCTTCAGCATGTTCTACGTGGAGGTGGTCCGTAACACCCCGCTGACCATCGCCTTCTTTTTCGCGGCCGTGGTCCTGCCCCGGCTGGGCGTGACCTTCCAGCAGTTCGAAGTGGCAGCCATCATCGCTCTGAGCGCCTACACTGCCGCGTTCATTGCCGAGGCGGTGCGCTCGGGCGTCAACAGCGTTCCGGTCGGCCAGGCCGAGGCGGCCCGCAGCATCGGCATGAAATTCGGCCAGGTGCTCCGGCTCATCATCCTTCCGCAGGCACTGCGGACCGTGATCCCGCCCATGATCAACATCCTCATCGCGCTGGTCAAGAACTCGTCTGTGGCCGGTGCCTTCTACGTGCTGGAGCTGTTCGGCTACGGCAAGCAGCTGGCCAACGACCATGGCGACGCCGTCATGTGGGTGCTGATCGGCGTTGCCTTCTTCTATCTCCTGATCACCGTGCCGCTGGGCTACCTCGCCCACCAGGTCGAACGAAAGGTGGCGATCGCACGATGAGTTCGGTTCTCTACGACGTCCCCGGCCCCAAGGCCCGCCGCATCTCGCTGATCGGGTCCGTGATCGGCGTCGTGCTGATCGCAGCCCTGCTGGCCTGGGCCATCATGACCCTCGCCCAGCAGGGAATCTTCCAGGCCCAGCGCTGGGTGATCTTCGGCCAGGCGGATGTCTGGGCGCTGATCTTCAATGGCATCGGCGCGACACTGAGCGCGGCGGCCATCGCAGCGGTCATTGCCTTTCCGCTGGGACTCCTGCTGTGCCTGATGCGCATTTCCGACGTCGCCTGGATCAGGATTCCGACCAGGATCGTGCTCGAGTTCCTCCGCGGCATGCCCGTGGTCCTGATGATGCTGTTCGTGCTGCTGGTCTTCGCCACCAGCTCGTTCATCGCCGTGGTGGCCGGCCTGGTCCTCTATAACGCGGCGATCTTCGCGGAGATCATCCGCGCAGGCATCCAGTCCCTCCCCCGCGGCCAGCGCGAGGCGGGGTTGGCGATCGGCCTGACCAGCTTCCAGTCCCGGCTGACCATCGAACTGCCGCAGGCGGTCCGCCGCATGCTGCCGTCCCTCGTGGCGCAGCTGGTGGTCCTGCTGAAGGACACATCACTCGGGTACATCGTGGCCTACGGCGAACTGCTGCGCGCGGTGCAGGTGATGGCGGACTTCCTGGGCCCGCAGTTCCTGTTCCCGGTGTTCTTCGTGGCCGCCGCAATCTACATCGCCATCAACCTGGCAGTGTCCCGCCTTGCCATCTGGATTGAGCGGCACGGGTCCAAGAAGGCTGCCGGCGGTGTGGCGAAGGCCCCCACGGCCGGGGTGTCCACGGTCGTGAAATAGGAACCAGTGGTGAAATAGACGGCAGTCATTTCACAGCGAAGGGTCCGCAGCCATCCGGCTGCGGACCCTTCGTGTTTACCTGCGGTGGCTCAGGAGAGCCACGTCTGCAGTGCCCGCAGGCAAGTGCGGACGGCTTCGGCTTCCACGTGCTCGTTGTCCTTGTGCGCCAGGAGCGCATCCCCGGGGCCGAAGTTCACGGCCGGGATGCCCAGTTCGCTGAAGCGGGCGACGTCGGTCCAGCCGTACTTGGGTTTGGGCTCGCCGCCCACGGCGGCCACGAAGGACGCGGCGGCAGGGTGGTTCAGTCCCGGCCGCGCGCCGGCGGCGCTGTCCGTGCGGACCACGTCGAATCCGTCCAGCAACTCACGCACATGCGCTTCGGCCTGGTCGGGGGTCTTGTCCGGGGCGAAGCGGTAGTTGATCTCCACGACGCAACGGTCCGGGATGACGTTGCCGGCGGTGCCGCCGTGGATCTTCACCGCGTTCAGGCTTTCGCGGTAGTCCAGGCCGTCCACGGTCACGGTCTGCGGGCTGTATGCCGCGAGCCGTTCCAGGATCGGCGCGGCCGCGTGGATCGCGTTGCGTCCCATCCAGGCCCGGGCGGAGTGTGCGGCCTCGCCGGAGGTGGTGGCGTGGAACCGCATGGTGCCGTTGCAGCCGCCCTCCACGGTGCCGTCGGTCGGCTCGAGGAGGATGGCAAAGTCGCCGCCGAGGAGTCCGCCGTGGTTGCGCACCAGCCGGCCCAGGCCGCTCTTGACCGCCTCCACCTCCTCATGGTCGTAAAACACGAAGGTGACGTCCTTGCTCGGCTCCGCCCCGCCGTCGAACATTAACGCCGCCAGCGCAAGCTGGACGGCCACGCCGCCCTTCATGTCCGTGGCGCCGCGGCCGTACAGGACGCCGTCGCCGGGAGTGCCGGACGGCCAGGTGGACGGCACCGTTCCCAGCGAGCCTTCGGTGACGGGCAGCGGCACGGTGTCCAGGTGGCCTGCCAGAATGACCCGCTCGCTGCGGCCGAGGTTGGTCCGGGCGATGATGGAGTCGCCGTCCCGCACCAGTTCGAGGCCGGGCAGCTCGCTGAGTGCTGACTCGACGGCGTCGGCCAGCCGGCGCTCGTTGCCGGAGACGCTGTTGATGTCGATCAGCGCGGAGGTCAGCAGTGCCACGTCCTGGCGCAGGTCAAGGGTTACGGGGGCTGTTTCGGCAATCACCCTCCCACTGTATCCCGCACCTGCCCGTGCCAACCGGGCGGCAGCCCAAGGCGTTCGGGTGGCAGCCCACGGCGTTCCCGGCGCGATCCAGGGGCCGGCAATGCCCTGAAATGCGACTCGGACATGCACGGACCGGTTTCGGTGCGTGCAGCTCGTCTCGATAGACTTGGCGCATGACTGAAACCGCTTCTTCCGCCGTGCCCGCTGCCCAGACACTGTCCGGCGAATCCCGTTCGGCCTATGGCTTCGGCGTAGCCACCATCGCCAAGCGGAACGGCGAAGCCACCGTGCTGGATGCCTGGTTCCCCGCCCCCGCCCTCGGTGTGGCCGCGGAAAGCCTCCGCGCCGTGGAGAACGCCGACGAAACCCTTACGGAAATCGCAGCCGCCGGCACCGACGCCGACCGCGGCACCGAACAGAAGGTGGTGTTCGTCCAGATCGACCTGGACGAGGCCCCGGCCGACACCGCCGACGCCTACCTGCGCCTGCACCTGCTCTCGCACCGCCTGGTCCGGCCCAACAGCATCAACCTGGACGGCATCTTCGGCAAGCTCCCGAACGTCGTCTGGACCAACTTCGGCCCGTGCGCCGTGGACGGGTTCGAGCTGACCCGCGCCAAGCTGCGCAAGCGCGGCGCTGTCACCGTCTACGGCGTGGACAAGTTCCCGCGCATGGTGGACTACGTCGTTCCCGCGGGCGTCCGCATTGCCGACGCCGACCGCGTGCGCCTGGGTGCCCACCTCGCCGAAGGCACCACGGTCATGCACGAGGGCTTTGTGAACTTCAATGCCGGTACCCTGGGGACCTCCATGGTCGAGGGCCGGATTTCCGCTGGTGTGGTGGCCGGTGACGGCACCGACGTCGGCGGCGGCGCCTCGATCATGGGCACCCTCTCCGGCGGCGGCAAGGAAAAGGTATCCCTGGGCCAGCGCGTCCTGCTGGGTGCCAACTCCGGCGTCGGCATCAGCATCGGGGACGACTCCGTGGTGGAGGCCGGGCTGTACGTCACGGCGGGCACCCGCGTCCGCGTTGCCGGCCCCAAGGACGCCGACGGCGAGGACACCAGCAAGATCGTTAAGGCCATTGAGCTGTCCGGTGTGCCGAACCTGCTCTTCCGCCGCAACTCCACCACCGGTGAAGTTGAAGTCCTGCCCCGCCAGGGCCAGACCGTGGAACTGAACGACGCCCTGCACGCCAACTGATTGCCCGCCAACTGACCGCACGACCACCAACCGTGAGGACAAAGCCGGCACGCCACCCCTTCGGGCGTGCCGGCGGATTGCTGGAGTAACCACGTGACACGCAGACGCAGGCTGCGCAGGGCTGTCATCGCCGGCCTCTCCCTCGCCCTGGTGGCCGGCGGCATCTATACAGCGGTCTCCTTGCTGCAGCGCTCCGAGCAGCTGATCACCGAGGAATGCACCGCCGCCGCCGGCCCGCACCGGGCCAACCTGGCCACGGACCAGGCTGCAAACGCGGCCCTGATCACGGCCGTCTCGGTGCGCCGCGGGCTGCCGCCGCGGGCAGCCAGCATTGCCCTGGCCACCGCGATGCAGGAATCCAAGCTCCGGAACATCGGCCACGGCGACCTCGCCGGCCCGGATTCCAGGGGCCTCTTCCAGCAGCGCCCCTCCCAGGGCTGGGGCACCCAGGAACAGGTCATGGACCCGATCTACGCCACGAATGCCTTCTACGATGCCCTCGTGAAGGTGCCCGGCTACGCAACCCTGGAAATCACCGACGCCGCCCAGCGGGTCCAGCGCTCGGCCTACCCCACTGCGTACGCCGAGCACGAGGCGATGGGACGGTCCTTCGCCTCGGCACTGACAGGCGAAACGCCCGCCGCGCTCAACTGCACGCTTCGTTCACCGGACGCCGCCGGCACCACCGACGCCCTGCTGACGCAGCTGGAAGCCGCCTACGGGAGCATCCCCACAACCGCCAACGGCCAGACGGTGGAGGCCGATGTCACCGGCAGCTATGCCTGGTCCGTGGCCCACTGGGCGGTGGCCAACGCCAAGGACCTTTCCGTGGAACGCGTTGACGTGGACGGAAAGCGGTGGGACCGGGAAGCCCGCAACGGGTGGCAGGATGCGCCGGGCACCGGCGGCCGGGTGGCCATCACGCTGGCAGCCGAAGGGTCCTGAATGCGGTCCGGAATTGCCGTGAATCCTGGGCCCGGGCCCGCATTCTGAAGGTTAGACGAGAATCTCCACAACCGGCTGCACGTAGCTGCGGAACACCTCGGGCTGGGACAGCAGCTCGTGGCTCATGATGATCTTGTCCGGCTCCAGGTACCACGCCCGCTGCTCGTCCAGCGGCAGCTCGATGATCGTCAGCGCAAAGTCCCGCGAGTCCCGGCCTACCTCCAGGAGCCGGTCCTCGACGATGTCCTCGATCAGATGCCCGGAGCCCCCGGCCACACGCTCGGCTTCCAGTTCGGCGTACTCCGCGCGCCGCTCCCTGGCCCAGGTCAGGGCGGCCCCGAAGTGCGCCTGCAGGACCTTGCGCAGGGCCGGCGAATTGGCGAAGGACCGGAATCCCGGGGGCGACAGCTCAGGTGACATCTGCGGGTGGGCCTTGAGGAGCTGCTCCCACCAGGCTTCCCACTCCGTTTTCAGCGCGCTGATGCCGCCCACTTCAGCCGTGAGGTGGGAATGGTCAACGTGGCGGACCTTCGGTGCGGCGTGCGACAGTGGGGGGAAGCCGGCGCCGTCGAGCCCGGCAACATCACGTATGTAAAGGGCAATGAGCATGGGCCCCGACGTGTCCATAGTGATTCGCCAGCCTGGACCGCCTGTGTGCTGCATGCGTATGCCTCCTTGGCATCTCGTCTTCCACCCCGTTTTGCCGGCAACCCGCTCTCCGGCTTTCAGTCTATTCCCCCAGCCCGGGGAGGTTAATGGCTGGCACCGGCCTCCTCCGAAGCCCCTCAAGGTGGGATTCGAGCACGTCACGGCACATTTCCGGCGACATCCAGCCCGGCTGGAGCAGTGCATGCATCGTCAGCCCGTCCAGCGTCGCCAGCAGGTGTTCGGCAGCCGTCACCAGCTGCGGCCCGGCACCGGCCACCGCATCGTCATCGCCGTGCAGGAGCCGGGTGATCACCTGGCCAACAACGGCAGCCACGGCGCGGTGGCTCCTGTCCGCCTCGGCGGCCAGAAAGGGCCGGATCCGCGCCGCGTTCCTGAACGCCAGCCAGGCACACGCGTCCAGGGCGCGTTCCTCGTCCAGGGGCAGGAACTCACCCAGCAGTGTTAAAACCGCCGCGCTATTGTCCGCGTCATCGGCTGCCGGCCCCAGCCCGGCCAGCTCTGCGTGCAGACGCGTCAGCAGACGGTCGGAAACGGCCGCGAAGGAGTAGGCCAGCAGGTCATCGCTGCTGTCGAAGTAGTGCCGCACGGAGCCCACCGCCAGGCCGGCCTCGTCCGCCACCTCCCGCAGGGACGCACGTTCCAGGCCGTCCGTAGCGATGATCCTGCACACGGCCCCAACGATCTCCTGCCGGCGCTGCGCGGCGTCCACGATTTTCGGCACCCTTGTTTTTAGCACGCGTGTGCGCCAAAACCGCGGCGACTCTCCCCGCCAGGGTTCGTGGTTAAAGCCCGACGGCGGCCGCCCACCTGAGGTGGACAGCCGCCGTCGTGGATTTCAGCGGGCGGGGTACTGCCGCTCGGGCTCTCCTGTGTAGAGCTGCCGCGGGCGGCCGATCTTGGTGTTGGGATCGTTGATCATTTCGCGCCACTGCGCAATCCAGCCCGGCAGGCGGCCGATGGCGAACAGCACGGTGAACATCTTCTCCGGGAAGCCCATGGCCTTGTAGATCAGGCCGGTGTAGAAGTCCACGTTCGGGTACAGCTTGCGCTGGATGAAGTAGTCGTCGCCGAGTGCCTTTTCCTCCAGCCGCATGGCGATGTCCAGGAGCTCGTCGTGGCCGCCGAGCTTGCTGAGGACCTCGTGCGCGGTGGCCTTGATGATCTTGGCACGCGGGTCGTAGTTCTTGTAGACCCGGTGGCCGAAGCCCATGAGGCGGACGCCGTCTTCCTTGTTCTTGACCTTCTCCATGTAGTCCTCGGGCTTGACGCCGTCGGCCTGGATCTGGCGGAGCATCTTCAGCACGGCCTCGTTGGCGCCGCCGTGGGCGGGGCCGAACAGGGCGTTGATGCCTGCGGATACGGACGCGAAGAGGTTGGCGTTGGAGGAGCCCACCAGGCGCACCGTGGAGGTGGAGCAGTTCTGCTCGTGGTCGGCGTGCAGGATGAGGAGCAGGTCCAGGGCCTTGACCACTACCGGGTCCAGTTCGTACTGCTCGGCCGGCAGGCCGAAGCTGAGGCGGAGGAAGTTCTCCACGAGGTTCATGGAGTTGTCCGGGTACAGCATCGGCTGCCCGATCGACTTCTTGTGCGCGTAGGCCGCAATGACCGGCAGCTTCGCCATGAGGCGGATGGTGGAAACCTCCACCTGCTCGTCATTGAACGGGTCCAGCGAGTCCTGGTAGAACGTGGACAGCGCGGACACCGCAGAGGACAGCACGGGCATCGGGTGCGCGTCGCGGGGGAAGCCGCCGAAGAAGCCCTTGAGCTCCTCGTGCAGCAGGGTGTGGCGGCGGATCTTCTGGTCGAAGTCGTCCAGCTCGGCCGGCGTCGGGAGGTTGCCGTAGATCAGCAGGTACGAGACTTCCAGGAAGCTGGAGTGCTGGGCCAGCTGCTCGATCGGGTAGCCGCGGTACCGCAGGATGCCTGCGTCGCCGTCGATGTAGGTGATGGCCGACGTCGTGGCGGCCGTGTTCATGAAGCCGGGGTCAAAGGCAACGGCGCCCGTCTGCTTCAGTAGCTTGGAAACGTCGTAGCCTTCGTTTCCCTCAACAACCTTGATGCGCGGGAGCTCGAGCTCCCCGCCTGCGTGGCGCAAGATCGCACTGGTGGTCTCAGTTGCGCTGGTGGTCTCAGTCATGGAGTCCCCTTCATGAGGCCTCTTGGCCTCTCTAGAAAGCTTGATCCAACATCAGGTGAGCCGCGCGGGATCCCGCACGGCGGGACGTCCAACGGCCGTGCTGCCTTCTTGTAGAAAGCCACCATTGATAGTCAGTTAAAAACTACCGCCACTTGCGGGCTCCCACTAATCCGGGAGCGCCGAATCATCCCAAAAACAGGCCACTTGTGGCGCGAGTCACACCATTGTTACGGCGCCCGGAGCGTCAAAAGTCGCCCGTTCCCGGGCCCCCGTACCCGCGGCCGGTGGCGGCCAAGGCGGGCCGCGGCATGACGCCGGGAAAACCGCCTAGGCCAGGCGGGCCACCGCGGCGTCGATCCGTTCGTCGGTTCCGGTCAGGGCCACCCGGACATAGCCGTGGCCGGCCTCGCCGTAAAACACGCCGGGACCCACCACGATCCCCCGCTCCGCGAGGCGTGCCACGGTGTCCCAAGTCGCTTCGCCCGCAGTGCACCAGAGGTAAAGGCCTGCGGCGGACTCGTGCAGCGTCAGCCCGAAGGACTCCAGCGCGGGCAGGAGCCGCTCCCGCCGTCCGCGGTACAGGTCCTTCTGCGCCAGGACGTGCGCGTCGTCGCCGAGGGCCACGCGCATGGCTTCCTGCACCGGGTACGGCACGATCATGCCGGCGTGCTTGCGGCTGTTGACGAGGTTGGCCATCAGGGCAGCATCCCCGGCGACGAACGCCGCCCGGTAGCCGGCCAGGTTGGACTGCTTGCTCAGCGAGTACACGGCGAGGAGCCCGTCGTGGGAGGCTCCGGCGACGCGCGGATCGAGGATGCTCGGAACAGCCTGTCCGCCGCGCTGCAGGTCCCATTCCCCCCAGCCCAGTTCGGCGTAGCATTCATCGGAGGCCACAAGCGCGCCGATTTCGCGGGCCTGGTCCACGATCTTCTTCAGGGACGCGGCGTCGCGGACGCTGCCCGTGGGGTTGCCCGGGGAGTTGACCCACACCAGGCGGACCTTGGCCCGGGTGGCCGGGTCCAGTTCATCGAGGTCGTCGGCCGCCACCGCGGTGGCCCCGGCGAACGTGGCCCCGATGTCGTAGGTGGGGTAGGCCACCGTGGGACGGACGACGACGTCGCCCGGCTTGAGGCCCAGCAGGAACGGCAGCCACGCCACGAGTTCCTTGGAACCCACGGTGGGCATGACGGCGAGGGGATCGAGGCCTTCCACGCCGCGGCGGCGGGCGAACCAGCCGGCAATGGCCTCCCGGAGTGCGGGTGTGCCGTGGACGGTGGGGTACCCGGGCGCATCCGCGGCCGCCTTCAGCGCGTCCTGGATGACCGGCGGCGTGGGATCCACGGGGGTGCCGATGGAAAGGTTGACCACGCCACCCGGGTGTTCAGCCGCCTTGGCGAGGTACGGCGCCATCGCTTCCCACGGATAGTCGGGCAGGCTTAGGCCGAAACTGCGCACAGCTGTAGTCACGAACGGTCCGCCTAGTGGTCCTGGTTCTGCGGCGGGAGCGCTGCAATCATCGGGTGGTCCTTGCCGGTGTTGCCCACCTTGGCGGCGCCGCCCGGGGAGCCGAGGTCGTCAAAGAACTCGACGTTCGCCTTGTAGTAGTCGGCCCATTCCTCCGGGGTGTCATCCTCGTAGTAGATGGCTTCCACCGGGCACACGGGCTCGCAGGCGCCGCAGTCGACGCACTCATCGGGATGGATATAGAGGGAGCGTTCGCCTTCGTAGATGCAATCGACGGGGCACTCCTCAATGCATGCCTTGTCCTTAACATCCACACACGGCTGCGCGATTACGTACGTCACGTCCCTTGCCTCTCCACGTTGATTCCCGGCGCCTGGCCGGTTGCTGCATCCGGCCTGCATGCCGGGCTGTCCACTTCAGAGCCTATTATCTCCCACGCCCGCCCCGCGAACGAAGCGGGCGCGTCACACTCCGGACGCGTCATACGATGGACGGGTGAGCCCGACACCACCAACACCCCGGCAGTTCCTGGCCGCAGCCCCGGCCGGAACACGCGTGGTGGTGCGCTACAGGATCGACGGCGGATTTACGGACGCGCTGGGAGACCTCCTGGAGTGCGGCGAAAGTGAGTGCACCGTGCGGACCCGGAGTTCCGACGTCGGCATTCCGCTGGACCTGGTGGTTGCCGCCAAACAGGTGCCGCCGGCGCCTCCGCGGCGCGGTTCACGCCTGGCCTAGGCCCTGTCCCTTCCCTCCAGCGCACCCCCATCCATTGCACTGCCATCCACCGCACTGCCATCCACCGCACTGTGATCCGGCGCCCCGTCATCCTGGCCCCCGTCGGCCTGCACCTCGTCCGGAAGCGTCCGCATTTTTCGGAGCGGGGAGAACAGGACCGGGGCGGTGGCCAGGAGGCTGCCTGCTGCCCCTACCAGCATGGTGGGCACGAGGCCAAGGTGTTCGCCCAGGTAGCCGGAGGCCAGGGCAGCCAGCGGCATCACGCCCCACACCGCAAACCGGATGGAGGCGTTCATGCGGCCGAGCAGCCTCGGAGGGCAGACCCGCTGGCGCAGGGTGAGCTGCATGATGTTGTACACCAGGACGCTGAACCCGAACCCGAGCTCCGAGATCAGCAGCAGGGCCAGTGAGACTCCCGGTTCGGAAACGACGGCCGCCAACGGTATCAGCAGCAGAAAGACCGAACTGACCATGCCACACACGGGAATCACGGTGCCCTCGCCGATCCGGGCGGCGAGACGCGGCGCGGCGACGGCACCCAGCAGGCCGCCGGCAGCGCCCACGGTCATGATGAGGCCCATGCCCTGCGGTCCCAGTCCCAGGGTGCGCAACACCAGCAGCGGCATCAGCGTGTAGATCAGCATGCCCGAAAAGTTCATTCCGCCGGTGCAGGCCGCAATGCGGCTGATGAGCGGATGCCGGACAACAAAGGTGACGCCTTCCCGTATCTCGGCCGCAAGGGGGCGCCGTGCGGCCACAGGCACACGTGCCTCGGAGTCGCGGGTCCGTGCAAGAAACAGCGCGGAGAGCAGGTAGCCGGCGGCTTCGCCCAGGAACAGCACGGGAGCCGACACAACCGCGAGCAGCGCACCGCCGGCGGCGGGTCCGCCGATGCGCGCCAGCTGGGCGGTGGTCTCAAGCTTTGAGTTGGCCTCCCGCACCTGCGGGGACGCCACCAGGACCGGCACGTAACTCTGGTAGGCGACGTCGAAGAACACCGTGGCCGTCCCCACGGTCCCCGCGACCAGGTAGAGGTGCCAGATTTCCAGGCCGCCGCTCCACCACAGGACCGGCACCGCAGCCATGGCGGCCATCCGCAGCACGTCGGCAGCGATCATGGTCCTGCGCTTCAGCCAGCGGTCAACCCACGCCCCGGCCGGCAGACCGACTGCCAGGAAAGCGGCCAGGCCAGCGGCGTTCAGCACGCCCACTTCGAATTCCGAGGCGGACAGCAACGTAACGGCGAGCACCGGGAGCGCCAGCTGGCCCAGCTGCGCGCCGAACTGCCCCAGGGCCTGCCCGGCCCAGAAAGTGGCGAAATTCCGGTCCCGCCACAGCGGCACTGCTGGAGGCTCCGCGGCAGTGGGTTCGGCAGTCACGGCTTCAGTCTCGGCGGGCGATTGGCATATGTCAATCACTTATCGCTCGTTACACTTGCGTCTATGAACCACCCGCCGGAGAGCGACGACGCAGACCTGGTGGCCAAGGGCCGCGCGCTGAGTTCCCCGCTGCGGCTGAGGATCCTTCGGCTGTGCCTGCACCAGTCACGGACCAACAAGGAAATCGCGGAGCTGCTCGGCCTCAATCCCGCCTCCAGCCTCCACCACGTCCGGACCCTTGTGCGGACCGGGTTCCTGCTGCCGGAGGAACGCCGCAAGGGCCGGCGCGGCGCCACCGAGGTGCCCTACATCGCCAGCCGGAAGTCGTGGACCACGCCGGTGGACAACGTCTCGCGGATCCTCATCGAGACGTTCCTTCAGGAGACCCGGGACCTTCCCCCTGAGGACATCGAGGTGTGGCGGCTCGGCGTGAAGTTCAACGCCGCGCGGCGTGAGGAAATGCTGGGCAAGCTTCGCGCCGTCGTCGAGGAATACATGGCCCTTCCCGCAGACGACGACGGCGAGGCCACCTCGCTGATGATCGCCCACCACCGGGACCCGGCGGCTGACTAGCGCAGGCTACTCAGCCTGGCTACCGGCGGTACCGCCGGCACCAGGCGAGCATGGCGACGGTGACCACCACGATCCCGTAGACCCAGATGCTGCCGGCCAGGTCCCCCGCGATCAGCCGCTTGCCGGACTCCATACCGGACCACCAGCCGGCCAGGGCGTAGCAGAGCGCTCCGCACACCGCCGTCGGAACCAATGCCCGGAACGCCGCCCCGAGGAACAGCTGGAGCGATGCCAGGAGGAGCAGCGCCGCAACGGCACCCAGAGGCAGCGCGGCACCGATGGCCGCGAACTCCTGGCGGTGCAGCGCGGTCCCGGCGAGGGCAGCAAAAAGAGCTGCCGGCACGGCGGCGGCCAGGCCGCCTGCCATGCCGGCAGCTCTTCTGTTCACGATGTCAGTTCCCTGCGGGAGGGAGCCGTTATGCCTTGGCGCGGGCGCGGTTGGCCTTGGCACGCTCGTTGGAATCGAGGATGACCTTGCGGATGCGGATGTCCTCCGGCGTGACCTCCACGCACTCGTCTTCGCGGGCGAATTCGAGGGACTCTTCGAGGGTGAGCTCGCGCGGCGGGGTGAGGTTCTCGAAGCTGTCCGAGGAAGCCGCACGCATGTTGGTGAGCTTCTTTTCCTTGGTGATGTTCACGTCCATGTCGTCGGCACGGGAGTTTTCGCCCACGATCATGCCTTCGTAGACCTCGGAGGTCGGCTTGACGAAGAAGGAACCGCGTTCCTGCAGGTTGATCATGGCGAACGGGGTCACCACGCCTGCGCGGTCGGCCACCATGGAACCGTTGGTGCGGTATTCGATGGGGCCGGCCCAGGGCTCGTAGCCCTCGGCGATGGAGGCGGCGATGCCGGCGCCGCGGGTGTCTGTGAGGAACTTGGTGCGGAAACCGATCAGGCCGCGGGCCGGAACGATGAATTCCATCCGGCACCAGCCGGTGCCGTGGTTGGCCATGTTGGTCATGCGGCCCTTGCGGGCGGCCATGAGCTGGGTGACGGCACCGAGGTACTCTTCGGGCACGTCGATGGTCATGTGCTCCATGGGCTCGTGGACCTTGCCGTCGATGGTCTTGGTGACCACCTGGGGCTTGCCGACGGTGAGCTCGAACCCTTCACGGCGCATCTGCTCCACGAGGATGGCCAGCGCGAGCTCGCCACGGCCCTGGACTTCCCAGGCGTCCGGACGCTCGGTGGGAAGAACCTTGATGGAGACGTTACCGATCAGTTCCTTGTCCAGGCGGTCCTTCACCTGTCGGGCCGTGACCTTCGCGCCTTTGACCTTGCCGGCCAGGGGGGAGGTGTTGATACCGATGGTCATCGAGATCGCGGGATCGTCAACGGTGATCAGCGGCAGCGGTTGGGGGTTCTCGACGTCGGTCAGGGTCTCGCCGATGGTGATCTCCTCGATGCCGGCGACGGCAACGATCTCTCCCGGGCCGGCGGACTCGGCAGGAACGCGCTCGAGGGCCTTGGTGGCGAGGAGTTCGGTGATCTTAACGGTCTTGAGCTCACCGTTGGCGCGGGCCCAGGCAACCTGCTGGCCCTTGCGGAGGGTGCCGTTGTAGATGCGCAGCAGGGCGAGGCGGCCCAGGAACGGGGAGGCGTCCAGGTTGGTGACGTGCGCCTGCAGGACACCCTCCGGGTTGTAGGTCGGGGCCGGGATGTGCTCGATGATGGCGCTGAAGAGCGGCTCGAGGTCCTCGTTCTCCGGGGCGGTGCCGTCGGCCGGCTGCTCGAGGGAGGCGCGGCCTACCTTCGCGGCGGCGTAAACCACCGGGACGTTGAGGATCTTGTCCAGGTCAAGGTCGGGAACCTCGTCGGCGAGGTCGGAGGCCAGGCCCAGGAGCAGGTCCATGGACTCGTGGACGACCTCTTCGATGCGGGCGTCGGGGCGGTCGGTCTTGTTGACCAGGAGGATCACCGGCAGGTGCGCGGCGAGGGCCTTGCGGAGGACGAAGCGGGTCTGGGGCAGCGGGCCCTCAGAGGCATCCACGAGGAGAACGACGCCGTCCACCATGGACAGACCGCGCTCCACTTCGCCGCCGAAGTCGGCGTGGCCGGGGGTGTCGATGACGTTGATGGTGATGGTTTCGCCGTTGGAGGACGGTCCGTTGTAGGCCACCGTGGTGTTCTTGGCCAGGATGGTGATGCCCTTTTCGCGCTCCAGGTCACCGGAGTCCATGACGCGGTCTTCGAGATGGTTGTGCTCGGCAAAGGAGTTGGTCTGCTTGAGCATGGCGTCCACAAGGGTGGTCTTGCCGTGGTCAACGTGGGCCACAATCGCGACGTTGCGCAGGTCACTGCGAACTGCAGTTGCTACCGCGGTGTTGGTGGTGGTTTCAGACATGCGTTATTGCTCGATTCAGTGGTGAAGTCAGCTGTTGTATCGCGACATTTCCAACCGGAACGCACGACGGATCAGACCCTTAACACAGGGCACCTACTGCCAGTCTAAACGGTCAGCCATTTATTGGCCTAAAACGGGCACCTCCCCCAGCCCCGGGCCCGTTACCAAATCGTGAATCCCGCGGGGCGTCATGTGAGCAAAATCACTGGCTTTTCCGAAAGTGATCCACCACTATTGGCTAGACCAGTTTTCGAAAGCCAGGAGTCCACGGATGTTACAAGCCTCGACGCGGGCCCTCCTGATTGGCCCGGTCATCGCCGCCAGCGTATTTTTGGCGGGCTGCGGCGCCGCAGCGGAGCCGGCGTCCGGAACCGGAACGACGGCGGCCCCGCGCGCCGCCGCCCCGGTGGCCGCCCCCGGTGAGGCCGTGGCCGCCGGCTCGACGGTCGTGAGCGACCTGGGGGCCGCCGTCGACCCCGCCAGCCTTCCGGCCGGAGCGCTGTACCGCAATCCGGCCAACGGCCGGGACGAGGTCATTGTGGGCAACATCGCCCACACCGCGCTGCTGATCGGTGACTCGCAGTCCGAGCCGCAGGCCAGCTGGCCGCGGCGGGCCCTCGCAGGGCTCGGCTACGACGTCTTCTTCTGCGGCAAGGGCGGCACCGGCTTCGTCGCCTCCAACGGCACCATTGGCAACTACGTCGATGCCCTGCAGCGCGGCGACTGGCACCTGCCCTATGGCTTCCCCCCGCTGGTGCTCATCGAGGGTGGCGGGAACGATGCGAAGCAAGGGGCGACCGACGAGCAGATCTCGGGCAACGCAGACCGGCTCATCACGACGATCAAGCAACGGTACCCGGGCGCGAAGCTGGCCATGGTGGGAACCCTGGGCAAGGGAGCGGACCACGGCGGCGCCCGGCGCGCCGAGGTTGACGCCCTGCTGGGGAGCGTCGCCGCGGACCACGGCATTCCGTTCGTCAGTGTCGGGGACTGGCTCACCCGCTACGGGCTGGAGTCGCAGCTCAAGGACAGCGTCCACATGAACGGTGAAGGTCACCGCGCTCTGGGCATGCTGCTGGGTGACAGGCTCGCAGAACTGGGTCTCGCCCTGTCCTAGCTTCTGTTGGGGGCGGGGGCTCTTGGCCTCAATGCAAAGGGAGCCGGCGGCCGCCCGAAGGCGGACACCGGCTCCCTTGCTATTGCTTCAGTCCCGGCTACTCCGTCCCGGTGGCCGCCAGCTGCGCCCGGAGCTCCCGCCGCTCGCGCTGCTTTTCCGGATCCGGCAGCGGCACGGCGGCAAGCAGCCGCTGGGTGTAGGCCTCCTGCGGGTTGCGCAGGATCTGGTCGCGGGTGCCCTGCTCCACGATCCGGCCACGCTGCATGACGCAGATGCGGTCTGCCAGCACGTCCACGACGGCGAGATCGTGGGTGACGAAAAGGCAGGCGAACCCGAGCTCGCGCTGGAGGTTCTGGAACAGCTCCAGGACCTTGGCCTGCACCGACACGTCCAAGGCAGACGTCGGCTCGTCCGCCACCATCAGCTTCGGCTTGAGCGACAGTGCACGGGCGATGCCGACGCGCTGCTTTTGCCCGCCGGACAGCTCGTGCGGGTACCTGTTCCGGTAGTTCCGCGGCAGCTCCACCTGGTCCAGCAGCGCCTCGATGCGCTTCTGCAGGTCGGCGCCCTTCGCCACGCCGGCAAGGTACATCGGCTCGCCGATGCTTTCGCCGATGGGCAGTCGCGGGTTCAGGGACGAGGACGGGTCCTGGAACACCATGCCGATGTGGCGCCGGACCTGGTGCAGCTGCTTGCCGTTCTTCTTCGCGGCGGAGATGTC
The DNA here is from genome assembly GCF_042884885.1 of Arthrobacter sp. NPDC058097. NCBI lineage: Bacteria > Bacillati > Actinomycetota > Actinomycetes > Micrococcales > Micrococcaceae > Arthrobacter > Arthrobacter sp. NPDC058097. The sequence goes on along the minus strand of NZ_JBHVSZ010000002.1, from coordinate 154,738 downwards.
CTCCCCCACCACGCGCATCGTTCCGGCGGCCACCGGCAGCAGTCCGACGGCGGCGCGCCCGATGGTGGTCTTGCCCGATCCGGACTCCCCGACCAGGCCAACCACCTGCCCGGGATGGATGGTCAGGTTGGCGCCTTCGACGGCGCGGAACGCCGGGACACGGCCCTGCTTCGGGTACTCGATGGCGACGTCGGTCAGCTCCAGGACCGGTTCACCCTGGGGGCCTTTGGATTCGGCGGCGACCAGGGCTGCCGCGTTCTCCCGCTCGCGGCGGACCAGCTCCTCGTGGTCCACGGACTCAAGCTCGGCGTGGGTGGCCGCTGCCAGCGCTGCTGTCACGTCCACGTCCGGGGCGGCGTCCGTTCCGCCCTGCCCGAGGTGCGGCACGGCCGCCAGCAGGGCCTGCGTGTACGGGTGCTGGGGGTTGTGGAAGATCTGCCCGGCGGTGCCGGTCTCCACGATCAGGCCCTTGCGCATGACGGCGATCCGGTCCGCCAGGTCCGCCACGACGCCCATGTCGTGGGTGATCAGGACGATGGCGCTGTCCAGCTTGTTGCGCAGGTTCCTCATCAGGTCGAGGATTTCCGCCTGCACCGTGACGTCGAGGGCCGTGGTGGGCTCGTCCGCGATCAGCAGCTTGGGGTCGCAGGACAGCGACTGGGCGATCATGGCACGCTGGCGCTGGCCGCCGGAGAGCTGGTGCGGATAGGACTTGAATGCCTTCACCGGATCCGGCAGCTCCACGAGCTCCAGCATCCGCAGTGCACGCTCCTTGGCCTGGTCCGGTGAGACCTCGTTGTGAAGCCGCACAGTCTCGACGATCTGCGCACCCACCGTGTACACCGGGTTGAGCGCCGTCATGGGCTCCTGGAAGATGACGGCAACATCCTTGCCGCGGACGCTGCGGATGTTGCCCGCGTCCTCGCCCAGCAGCTCCTTGCCGGACAGCCTGACGCTCCCGGACACCCTGCTGTTGCTGGGCAGCAGGCCGAGCAGCGCCATGGAACTGGCGCTTTTTCCGGAGCCGGACTCACCCACGATGGCCAGCACCTCGCCCGCGCGGACCTCATAATTAAGTCCGACGGCGGCCGGCACCCACTTCTTTTCGACGCCGAAGTCGACGCTGAGGTCGCGCACTTCCAGGACGACGGAACCCTTCCCGTCTGCCCTCCGCCGCCCGGCGCCGGGCTCAATGGAGTCCGGCCCCAGCGGGTCCGACGTTGGGCGGTCAGGGCTGATGTAGTCAGACATGTAGGGGTTTTCCTTCCACCCGTGCCAGCGGAGCAGCTGAGATTAGTGCTGCGGCCGGGAATACTGAATTATTGGGGGCATGAGCACTGTGCCGCATGCCGGAAACGCCGCAATCTTCAAAGCGCGCACCAACAAATGGTTTGCCGGATTCTCGTGGTTCGTGGCGGCTGCCGGGCTGGCCGGCCTGGCCGTGGCGGGCGGTATCCCCGCGCTGGCAGGTGCCGGGCCGCTGCTTCTCATCGCCTACCTGGGCTGGCTGCTGTTTTGGCGTCCGGCGGTGGTTGTCCGCGACGCCGGCGTGACCATCGACAATCCGTTCCGCGCCATCACGGTGCCGTGGGCGGCGCTGGTGCAGGTGGACACCCGCTACGCACTGACCCTCGTCACGCCCGGCCGGAGCTACGGGGCCTGGGCGGCTCCCGCCCCCGGTATCTGGGGCGGCCGGAACGCCCGCCCGGAGGACCTCCGGGGACTGCCGGACAGCACGTACGGGCCAGGGAACTCCGTCCGCCCGGGCGACCTGAAGAGCACCGACTCGGGGCAGGCCGCCCAGCTGGTCCGCGGACGCTGGCAGCAGCTGGTCGAATCCGGATTGCTGGACGCCGGGGCAGCCGAAAGCACTCCGGTCACCGTGAGGTTCCGCTGGCGCGAGGCAGCGGTCACCCTGGTCCTTCTCGGCCTCAGCTACTGGAGCGTGGCCGTCCTGTAGCCAGGCAGCGCACTGCCCCGGCCGGCGCCGTCGCAGCAGCACGTCAGGCTCCCTTGTCCCCGCCGGCGGTCCGTCCGTCGTCGCCCCGGCTGTCCAGAGCCGTCACCGGCGTCGCCTCCGGAACTGTTGCACCGGCGTCCTTGGCCTTCTTGGCGTTGAACTTCTTTTGCCGCGGATCGAAGGCGTCGCGCAGGCCGTCGCCAATGAAGTTGATGCTGAGGCAGATGAGGACGATGAACAGGCCGGGGAACCAGAACAGCCAGGGGCGGGTGGCGAAGGCCTCCTGGTTCTGGGAGATCAGCAGACCCAGCGAGGTGTCCGGGGACTTGACGCCGACGCCCAGGTAACTGAGGGCGGTTTCCGTGAGGATCGCCGCCGACATGGTGAGGGTGACGTTGACGATCAGCACGCCCACCGCGTTGGGCAGGATGTGCTTGAAAATGATCCGGGCGTTGCTGGCTCCGGAAATCCGAGCCGCGTCGACGAACTCGCGCTCCCGCAGGGTGAGGAACTCGCCGCGCATGAGCCTGGCCAGGCCCACCCAGCTGATCAGCCCGAGGAAGATGCCGAGCGCGAGGACACCGTTGCTGCTGGCGAAGGCCGCAAACCAGCTGCCCTCATCCCGGCGTCCTGCCAGCTGCGCCATGACCGCGGCGAGGAGCAGCGCCGGGACGATGATGATGACGTCGGTGAGCCGCATCAGGATGGCTTCCATCCAGCCCCGGAAGTAGCCGGACAGCGCGCCGACGACCACACCGATCAGGCCGGCGATGAGGCCGATGACCACCATGATCGTGATGGACTGCTGGGCACCGCGCATGGTCATGGCGAACAGGTCGCGCCCGATCCGGTCCTGGCCGAAGGGATGCTCCCCCCAAGCCAGCGGCCACAGTGACGCCGTGGGGGTGCCGTCGTTGACCAGCGGCGAGACGGCTTCGTGCGTGTATTTCCACCAGCCGGGGATTCCGGCGTATCCGACGGACGTGAAGGCCATCACGAAGATGATGGCAAAGACGGCCAGGCCGACGATGGCGCCGGAGTGGCCAAGGAAGCGCTTGCGGACAATCTGGCCCTGACTCAGGCCCCTGGCTTCGGAGACAGGCTCGATGCCGGCGGCTTCCTGCCGCAGGCCGGCCTCCTCCGCCATGATTTCATCCTGCTGGCTGGGCTGGCTCATGCTTTCACCCTTACTCGTGGATCCAGTGCGGAGTAGGCGAGGTCCGCGATGAGGTTGAACGCCATGGCCGTGATGGCGACGCAGACGAACACGCCCATGACGGGGTTCGGGTCAACGTGCTGGATGCCGTCCAGGAACAGGAACCCCATCCCCCGGACGGAGAAGACCGTCTCGGTGATGACCGCGCCGCCGATCAGGCCGCCGATGTCGAACGCGACGATGGTGGCCACCGGGATGAGGGCGTTCCGGAACGCGTGGCGCATGACCACGGTCCGCTCGGACAGGCCCTTGGCCCTCGCCGTCCGGATGTAGTCCATGTTCATGATCTCGAGCATGGAAGCCCGGGTGAACCGCGTGTAGCCGGCGAGCGAAATAAGGATGAGCGCGGTGGTGGGAAGGATGAGGTGCGTGAAGGAATCGAGCCCGAGGATCCAGAAGTCACCCTCAATGTTCGGCGTGCCGGCGCCGATGGTGGCGATCGGCCGCCCCCGGACCCGGCTGTTGTTGAAGTACGTGGGCCAGGCCTGCATGAAGCGGTCCAGCATGATGAGGAAGCCCACCAGGAAGGACGTGATGGCAGCAGCGCGCATGGACTGCCCGCGGTCGTAGCCGCCCATCAGGTAGCCGATGGCCATGCCGATCAGGACTTCGGCGACCGCCAGCAGCACGATCATCAGGAACGTTGCCTGGTTCAGTAACGGCTGGACCACAAAGTAGAGGACCACTCCAACGCCTGCGGCAATCAGGGCGGACTGCAGTGCTTTGCGATTCCGCAGGCCCGCGGTCAGCAGGGTCACGGCAAACGCGATGCCCACGCCGGCGATGGCGATGACAACGGGGCCCAGGCCCGGAGTCTTGAACCACTGGGTCACCGAGAAGTAGATGAGGACGGCAGTGACAGCGGCGAAGACGACGCCGCCCGTCAGTACCCTGCGCCTGGCGTCACCGCCGGCCACGATCAAACCCACGGCGCCGAGGACGGCGCCGACGCCGATTGAGACCGGCAGGGGTATCTCCGGGTTGCGGAGGAAATTGTTGAAGCCGATGGCGCCGAATTCCTTGAGCAGGACGGCCACCCAGAAGATCGGCAGGGAGAAGAACAGGAACGCCATGAAAGTCACGCCATAGTCCAGGGTGCTGTACTGGCGCAGGGCGGTGATGATGCCCAGCGTGATGCCCACGAGGATGGCCAGGACGGCGGCACCGGTTACCAGCGTCAGTGTCTGAATGAGTGCGTGGCCGAGGGCGTCCGTGATGGGCTGGCCGGCAATGTTTTTACCCAGGTTGCAGGAGCCGGTGAAGGGCACCAGGCACTGGGCTGCGCCACCGAGCCATTTGAAGTACCGCACCGGAGCGGGCGTGTCGAGATCCAGCAGAGCGGATCTCGAGTCCATGAGCTGCTGCTTGTTCGGCGCGCTGCTGGCGCGGAACTCGGCGAGCGGATCGCCTGACGCTGCGGTCAGCAGATACACCAGGAACGATGCGCCCAAAAGGATGAGTGCGGCGGTGACGAGCCGCCGGACTATGTAGGTCACCATTGTGATTGAACCTCAGGATTCGGGCCCGGGGATTGCCCGGACCGGTCGCAGGTTTGGCGGCGCCTAGCTGCTCGTGCTGCCAACACAGGCACTGCCGGGGGATGACGCTGCAAGGCGCCGGGACCGTGGTGCGTGGTCCCGGCGCCTCACCTAGCTAGTTGCACTTCGTGGCATGGGCTTACTTTTCGGCCCACTCCCAGAAGTTCCACCAGACGCCCGTCTGGTTCGGCATGAACTTCACGCCGGTGATGCGGTCGCTGTAGGCGTCAACACCAACGGACTGGAACAGCGGGAGGCCGTATGCCGAATCCCAGATCTTCTTGTCGATCTGCTTGATCAGCTCATCCTGCTTGCTGCGGTCGGTGGTCACAATGAGTTCGTCCATGAGCTTGTCGGCTTCAGGATCGCTGAACTTGTTGAAGTTGGAACCGTTGCCGGAGCGGAAGATCTGCGGCACGCCGGAGACGCCCACGCCCGGGTTGATCCAGCCGAAGATCGTGGCGTCGTAGCCGCCCTTGCCGAGGGCCTTGCCCCAGTCAGAGGCACCAAGGCCGCCATCGACGATCTTGAAGCCGGCCTTGGTGGCGGACTCACGGATGAGCGAGAACGCGTCCACACGGTTCGGGTTGTCCTTGTTGTACATGATGCGGACCTCGGGGGTCGCACCGTTCAGGAGTTTCTTGGCGCCATCGACATCCGGCTCCGCGTAGGCCGAGGAGCCGTTGCCCTGAACGGAGGCGTCGTAGGCCGGCTGCGCGGGAACGAACAGCTGCGAGTCCAGGGGCTTTGCTTCGGGGTCGAGCTTCTTGACGATCTTGTCGACGATGTCCTTGCGCGGAACCGTCTTCATGAAGGCCTCACGGACGTTCTTGTCGGCGAAGGGTCCCGAGTAGTTCAGGTCGATGTGGTCGTAGGAGAGCTGGTTGCCCTGCTCCACCGTGACGCCCTGGCTCTCGAGTGCCTTGAGCTGTTCGAGAGTGTCAGCCGAGGCCTGTGGGGCGATGATGTCTGCTTCGCCGTTCTTCAGCGCCTGGACCTGTGCCGGGGAGGAACCGATGTAGCGGACGGTGATCTCGTCCAGCTTGGCCTCGGGTCCCCAGTTGTAGTCCTTGTTCCGGACCATGGTCAGGGACTGGTCCTGGTTGATGCTCTGGACAACGAACGGGCCGTTGGAGAGGAACAGGCTCGGATCGCTCGGCAGGGTCTTGGAATCGAAGCCGGTGTTCCACATGTCGGACATGGCCTTGAGCTTGGCGTCCGCGGGCTTTGGCGACTTGGCGTCGCCGCGGGGCAGGCTCTTGAGGTGGTCGATGAAGGCTTGGCTGTCGGCCAGGCCGGCCTTCTTGGCCAGGACGTGGGCCGGGATGTCAATGCCAGGTCCGCCCAGCGCGATCTCCCAGTCAGCGAACGGCTTGGAGTACTTGATGGTCATGGAGCGGTTATTGTCGCCGATTTCGGGGAAGTCGGTGAGCTTCAAGCCCGTGGGATCGCCGGCGTAGGAGAAGTAGGACGTTCCCGCCTTGCCTTCTTCGTCGGCGTCGTTGTAGTACCCGGAGAAGGCTGCCCACTGCAGGAGCAGGTCCGCTGCCGTGACGGGGGTGCCGTCCGACCACTTAACGCCTTCGTTGATGGTGTACTTGACGGTCAGCGGATCGTCAGACGTCTTTTCCATCTTGCCGAACTTGTCGTTGTGGACGATGTTCAGCTGGTTGTCGATGTAATAGAACCCGGAGTGTGTGGCGTAGCTGACCTTCGAGTTGATGTCAGTGTTGCCGTCGGCCGTGTTGGGGTTGAAGGTATTGAACGCATTGACCTCAACTACAGTGGCTGTTCCCCCCTGCTTGCCGGCCGCATTACTGGACGGGGTTGTCCCGCCATTGGTGCTCGCGCAGGCGCTGAGCGCCAGTGCAGCCGCGGCTGCAACGCCTACTGCTTTGGAAATACGACTGAATCGCATTCCGCCTCCTATGTTTCTGTGAGTGTGGAAAAGACCTTCGCTGTGGGCGCCGGCCAGACCCGCTACATCCCCCCAGTGAGATGTGGCGAGTCTCACATGACAAGTAGCCTAGACCCGAACGCGCCGCGCGCGGACCGAAAGTTGTCCCTCAGTAAAGGTTGTTACCGAGATGCAACCAAGCTGTTGCCGTACGAAAAGTTCGCCCTCTTTTTCCTTGACGCCCTGTTGCCCTGTGGGTAGGGGCGCCAATCACAGAAAAAGCCCCGATCCAAGGGATCGGGGCTTTTTGCCGTTAATTCTCAATCACTGAGTAGTCCGGCGGAAACTCACACGTTGAAGCGGAACTCGACCACGTCGCCGTCGGCCATCACGTATTCCTTGCCTTCGATGCGGACCTTGCCGCGCGATTTCGCCTCCGCCATGGAACCGGCGTTGATGAGGTCCTCGAAGGAGACAACCTCGGCCTTGATGAAGCCGCGCTGGAAGTCCGAGTGGATGACGCCGGCGGCCTGCGGGGCGGTGTCGCCCTGGTGGATGGTCCACGCGCGCGCCTCCTTGGGCCCGGCCGTGAGGTAGGTCTGCAGCCCGAGGGTGTGGAATCCGACGCGGGCCAGCTGGTCCAGTCCGGACTCATCCTGCCCGTTCATTTCGAGCATTTCGCGCGCTTCGGCCTCGTCGAGCTCCACCAGGTCGGACTCGAGCTTGGCGTCAAGGAAAATGCAGTCGGCCGGAGCAACCATGGCGCGCAGCTCGGCCTGCTTCTCCTCGCTGCCGAGGATTCCTTCGTCCGCGTTGAAGACGTAGATGAAGGGCTTGGCCGTCAGGAGGCTGAGTTCCTTGAGGTGCTCCATCTCCAGCTTGTCGCTCGTGACGGAGGAGTAGATGGTATCGCCGCGCTCCAGCACGGCCTGAGCGGCCTTGATGGCGGCGAGCTCGGCCGCCTCCCGCTTCTTGATTTTGACCTCTTTTTCGATCCGGGGAATGGCCTTCTCGATGGTCTGCAGGTCGGCGAGGATCAGCTCGGTGTTGATGGTTTCCATGTCCGAGCGGGGATCGACCTTGCCGTCGACGTGGATGACGTCGGGGTCGTCGAACACGCGCACCACCTCGGCGATGGCTTCCGCCTCGCGGATGTTGGCGAGGAACTGGTTGCCCAGGCCTTCACCTTCGGAGGCGCCCTTGACGATGCCGGCGATGTCCACGAAGGAAACAGCCGCGGGCAGAACGCGCTGCGAGCCGAAGATCCCGGCCAGCTGCTGGAGCCTGGGGTCGGGCAGGTTCACGACGCCGACATTGGGTTCGATGGTGGCGAACGGATAGTTCGCGGCCAGAACCTGGTTGCGGGTCAGTGCGTTGAAAAGTGTTGATTTGCCGACGTTGGGCAGTCCGACGATGCCAATAGTAAGAGCCACGGACATTGATTCTACCTGTTCGGCCCCCGCTGACCGTGCCGCAGGTGTTGCCTACCCAATAAATGTCACAGCCCCATGCCACAGTGAAGGCATGGAACCTTTTGCAGTCATTCTGGCCCTTTTAATGCTGTTGCTGGGCGCCGTCTCCGGCGCGGGCGCGGTGTACGTGGTGTTGCGCCGCCGGAGCACCGCCCTGGAGGCGGATTTCGACGGCGTTTCGGCGCGGCTCTCGGAGGTCAGCGCCCAGTTTGCGGCCGCCGATGCGGAGCGGAAGCTCCTGTCCGCCCAGAACCGGGACCTGGGCATGTCCCGCGATCAGGATTCCAGCGTCCTGCGCGCACTGGCGCCGGTGGCTGAGAAACTAACGGCAGTCCAGCAGCAGGTCTCCCTGCTGGAACGGGACCGGCTTGAACAGTACGGCCAGCTGGCCCAGCAGCTGCAGGAAGCCCGCCTCACGGACGAGCAGCTGATGCGGTCCACGCATGCGCTTGAGTCGGCGCTCCGGTCAAACAGCGCGCGCGGCCAGTGGGGCGAAGTACAGCTGCGCCGTGTTGTGGAGGCGGCCGGCATGATGCGGCACGTCGACTTCCATGAGCAGCACCACGGCACGTCGGGCGCCGAGGCCGCCGTCCGCCCGGACCTTGTGGTCCAGCTGCCGGGCGACAAGCAGCTCGTTGTCGACGCCAAGGTCCCCCTGTCCGCCTACCTTGAGGCGCAGGAGCTGGGACAGTCGGCCGGCGACAGGCCGGGGCTCAGCCAGGCAGCGCGGCAAAACCTCCTGGCGGCGCACGCCAAGGCGCTGAAGGCCCACGTGGACGCCCTCAGCACCAAGAAGTACTGGGACATTTCCGGAAATTCGCCGGAACTGGTGATCTGTTTTGTCCCGGCAGAGTCCATCCTCGCCGCCGCGCTCTCCGCCGACCCGGCACTCCTGGATCACGCGCTGTCCAAGAATGTGGTGCTGGCCTCCCCCGGCACGCTGCTCGCGGTGCTCAAGTCCGTGGCGTTCACGTGGCGCCAGGACGTTCTCACAGACAGTGCACGCGAGCTCTTCGAACTTGCCCGGCAGCTGTACGAGCGGATGGGCACGCTCGGGGACAACGTGGGCAAGCTAGGGTCCTCACTGAAGAGCTCGGTGGACCGCTACAACGCGATGGTCGGCACGCTGGAGGCACGCGTGCTTCCCACAGCGCGGAAACTGAATGCCCTGGACACCAGCGGACTGGCCACGCCTCCGGCCGTTCAGGTCACCCCGCGGTCCCTCGCAGCCCCGGAACTGGAAACGAACGGGATGCTGGCACCAGTGGACGAAGAGGACGCCGCCTAAGCCATCCGCCGGAAGGACGCCGGCTCGCCTGGTGCTGCTAGCGCGAGCGGCGTCCGCCAAGGGCACGGGACACGTCCCCGGCTTCCTTGAGCGTGGCACGGAGCTCCTTGGGCAGGGAGAAGAGCAGGTCCTCCTCCGCCGTCACAATCTCCTCGACGGCGTCGTATCCGTAGTCGGCCAGGAGGCGGAGCACGTCCTTGACCAGGACCTCCGGAACGGACGCGCCCGAGGTCACGCCAACTGTGGCAACACCCTCAAACCAGGACTCGTCCACCTCGTTGGCGAAGTCGACACGGTACGACGCCTTGGCGCCGTACTCGAGCGCCACCTCCACGAGGCGGACCGAGTTGGAGGAGTTGGCCGAACCCACCACGATCACGAGGTCTGCCTGGGGCGCGATCTTCTTGATGGCCACCTGCCGGTTGGTCGTGGCGTAGCAGATGTCGTCGCTGGGCGGATCCTGCAGCGTGGGGAAGCGTTCCTTGAGCAGCCGGACGGTTTCCATGGTTTCGTCCACGCTGAGCGTGGTCTGGGAAAGCCAGATGACCTTTTCGGGGTCCCGGACCGTCACCTTGTCCACCTCGTGGGGGCCGTTGATGATCTGGATGTGGTCGGGGGCCTCGCCGGCCGTTCCCTCAACCTCCTCGTGGCCGTCGTGGCCGATCAGGAGGATGTCGAAGTCGTCCTTGGCGAAGCGGACGGCTTCCTTGTGGACCTTGGTCACGAGGGGGCAGGTCGCATCGATGGTGCGCAGCCCGCGGTCCTCGGCGGACTGGACCACGGCCGGTGACACGCCGTGGGCCGAGAAGATGACCAGGGCGCCTTCGGGCACTTCGTCCGTTTCGTCCACGAAGATGGCGCCCTGCTCCTCAAGGGAGCTGACGACGTGCACGTTGTGGACGATCTGCTTCCGGACATAGACGGGCGGTCCGTAATGCTGCAGGGCTTTTTCGACGGCGATGACCGCGCGGTCCACGCCTGCACAGTATCCGCGGGGGGCTGCCAGCAGGACCCTCTTGGGGCCCGGGACCGGTGCCGCCGCGAGCACTTCCTCCGGCGAACGCCGCCGGCGCGGGACAGTTGGCATCGAAAGGGGAACTGCAGAGGAGGTCATTGCTCCATGCTACCGGCTGGGCGGCAGGCCTTAGGCTGGCGCATCGGCTGCCTGCGGCTCAACGCCTGCGGGCAGGACCGCCGACCACCCTGAGCAGCGAGCCGGCCGCGATCAGGACCGCGCCGGCGATCGCCGCCGCCAGCGTCCAGGACGCATACCCGGCAGCGGAAGCGGCCACGAACTCCCGTTTGAACAGGTCTGCCATTTCATTTCCGCTCGCGGTGCCCACGACGGCGTCGGCGGCCCATCGGGATGCCAGCGTCCACAGTCCGGAAAGCGCCAGCGCACCCACGCCGATGCCGGCCAGGACTTTCCACCGCCGGCGGGCGGTCACGAGCGCCAGGAGGAACGCCACCCCGGCACCGACGGCCAGGCTGTATCCCAGCGGAGCGTAGGCGGAAACCCGTTCGACCAGTTGGCGCTGGCTTGTCTGGCCGATATTCACCAGGGTTTGGCCCGGAGCCTCAAGCTGAACACCCAACTGGCTGGAAATCTGCTTGGCGGCGAGGCCGACGAGCGGGGCCACATCCAGGGTCAGCGAGGTGCCCGAGTCCGCTTCGGCCGGCAAGGACGCCGGATCGGCGAAGTTCAGGCGGTGGCTCTTCCGCAGCGTCTCTTCCCAGGCGGCCGGGTACTCGGGCAGGCCGGTGAGGGAGGTCGCCGCCTTTTCCAGCACCGGCCGGACCAACGCGGCCACCTGCGCCGGGACGGTGCCGCCGGTGTCAATGCTGTTGACGGCGGCGGTCGCCAAGCGCTTTTGGAACTCCGGATTCTTGCCCAGTGGCGCCGCCAGGGCAACGAAGCCGTCCTCCTGCACGATGTTGCGGTCCACCCAGATGGCCGGAACGGCGGCGGCGGAGAGGAGAAGACCAAGGATGACGGCCAAGGCCGCAAGAAATGAGCGCAAGGGATTCCTAGCTGGTCGGGTTTCTCGGCTTGTCGGGTACCTGGCTGGCCAGGTGCCCGGCTGGTCGGGAAGACACTGCCATCCTAGGCGCGCTGTCCTACGATCAAAAATGTTGGGTCATCGACAAAGGCCGGATCACCGGCAATGCCGGGTTGGCAACAATGTCTGAGCCCGGTGATACAGCTATGGATAGAGTTGAATAACCCACCGGCACCACCATCCACAGGCAAAGGACCGTGACCATGCAACTGGCATTCGCCGCCACCGGGGCTGCACATGGCTGAAAACGCCACTGTCCCTGTCCCCGGCACGGCCCCTGCAGCCAGCCCCAGCACGGTGCCGGCCACCGCCGCCGAGACCAGCCCGGACAACCCCTGGCCGCTGCAGTTGCTGTCGCAGAAGCTCAAGGCCCACATCGAGCGGGCACCGGCCGCCTGGGTTGAAGGCCAGGTCATCGAACTGAACAGGCGCGGCGGCAGTGCGTTCCTCACGCTCCGGGACGTTGACGCCGAGATCTCCCTGCCGGCCTCCATCTGGTCCAAGTTGCTCGACCGGCAGGAGACGCCGCTTGAGCGCGGCAGCCGGGTGGTTGCCCTGCTCAAGGCCGAGTTCTGGCTGAAGACCGGGCGCCTCAACATGTCCGTGAAAGACATCCGCCCGGTTGGATTGGGCGATCTCCTCGCCCGGATTGAACGGCTGCGCCATGCCCTCGCCGGGGAAGGCCTGTTTGCCGAGTCGCGGAAAAAGCGCCTGCCGCTGCTCCCCCACCGGATCGGGCTCATCACCGGGCGTGATTCCGATGCCAAGAAGGACGTCCTGCGCAACGCGGCCCTGCGCTGGCCTGCCGTCGAGTTCGAAATCCGCGAGGTCGCGGTGCAGGGCAACACCGCCGTGCCGCAGATGGTCAGGGCGCTGCGCGAACTCGATGCCATTCCCGAGGTCGATGTCATCGTCATTGCACGTGGCGGCGGCGCGCTGGAGGACCTGCTGCCCTTCAGCAGCGAGGAACTCATCCGCGCCGTGGCGGCCGCGGTGACTCCGGTGGTCAGCGCGATCGGGCACGAGGCGGACCGTCCCATCCTGGACGACGTCGCCGATCTCCGGGCCTCCACGCCCACGGACGCAGCCAAGCGGATCGTGCCGGAAGTTTCCGAGGAACTTGCCCGGGTCCGGCAGGCTGAAGCCCAGCTGCGCCGTTCCGTGACGATGCTTGTGGCCCGCGAAACGGACCGTCTGGCGGCAATCAGGTCCCGTCCGATCCTCGCGGCTCCGGAGAGCATGATCACGGCGCGCGCGGACGATGTGGAACGGCTCGCCCGCCGGTCCACGGCGGCCATCAGCGCCGCAGTCACGAGGGCTTCGGACCAGCTGGTCCACCTCCAGGCGCAGGTGCGGGCCCTGTCACCGCAGCAGACGCTTGACCGCGGTTATGCCGTGGTGCAGCTTTCGGGGTCCGGCGGTGCAGTTGTCCGCCAGCCGTCCCAGGCCCCCGCGGGAACGCCGCTCTCAGTGCGGGTAGCCGGCGGACGGTTCGGGGCGGAATCCACGGCCGCACCACAACCCGGCTCCTAAAGCACGCCGGCGCCGCCGAAGCGCCAGCACCCAAAGACAACACCACCGACACGACAGGCCAGGAAACATGACAGACCCGAGCAGCAACACAAACCCAGCCGACTCAGATCAGGCAGGCAACGCAGGGCCAAGCAACGCAGCCCAGCCCGGCCCCGCGCTTCCTCCGGACATCGATGCCCTCAGCTATGAGGAAGCACGGGAACAGCTGGTGGCCGTGGTCTCCAAGCTCGAGGCCGGCGGCACCAGCCTCGAGGATTCGCTGGCCCTGTGGGAACGCGGCGAAGCCTTGGCCCGGCGCTGCGAAGAGTGGCTGGAGGGCGCGCGGAAGCGGCTTGCGGCCGCCCGCAAGGACGGCTGAGCGCCGGACAGCCCGCCGGCGGAGGCATGGCGGGAGATTAGGGCAGGTTCAGGACCGGTCGACGAGGCGCCGCTCGGCCTCCACGTCGAACTCGGCCTTGGGCCACTCCAGGTCGAGTTCGCCGAGCCCCTCCAGCAACAGCTGCTGCACCGCGATGCGCGCGTACCATTTCTTGCTGGCAGGCACGACGTACCAGGGCGCGTGGTCGGTGTTGGTTTCGTCGAAGGCGGCCTGGTAGGCGGCCATGTAGTCGTCCCAAAACGCGCGCTGTTTCAGGTCCTCGGTGTTGTACTTCCAATGCTTTGCGGGATTGTCCAGCCGGGCCAGCAGCCGTTTCTTCTGCTCGTCATTGCTGATGTGCAGCATGACCTTGACCACCTTGGTGCCCACCGCCGCCTGCCGGGCCTCGAACTCGTTGATCGACCGGTAGCGGCGTTCCAGCTCCTTGGGGTCAGCCCAGCGGTGAACCCGGTGGATCAGGACGTCCTCGTAGTGGGACCTGTCGAAGACCCCCAGCATGCCGGCGGCCGGGACTTCCCGTTCGATGCGCCACAGAAAGTCGTAGGCCTTTTCCTCCGGCGTGGGGGCCTTGAAGGACTTGAACTTGACGCCCTGCGGATCCATGGCGCCCAGCACGTGCTTCACGATGCCGCCCTTGCCGGCGGTGTCCATGCCCTGCAGGATCAGGAGGATGCGCTTGGTGCCGCCAAACTTGGACTCGGCAAACAGCTGCTCCTGAAGCTGCGCGAGCTTTGCGTCCAATTCCTCAAGGAGCAGCTCGCCGTCGGCCTTGTTTCCCGGGTAGCCCACCGTGGCGTCAGGGTCAACGTCGGCCAGTTGGAATCCCTTCCCGACTTTCAAAGTTTCGGAAGGGAGCTTCGTGAATTCCACAATGCCGGCCATCGGGTCCTCTTTCCACGGTTGTCTGTGGGTAAAGGCTAGTTCCCCTGATACCTGCTGAGGAAGTCTCCCATCCGGCCAATTGCTTCCTCAATGTCCTTGACGTTGGGCAAGGTCACCATCCGGAAGTGGTCGGGCCGGACCCAGTTGAACGCCCGGCCGTGGGAGACCAGGATCTTCTGTTCCTTGAGCAGGTCCAGGACAAACTTTTCGTCGTCCCGGATGTTGTAGACCTCAGGGTCCAGCCTGGGGAACAGGTAGAGGGCCCCCCGCGCCTGCTGGGTGCTGACACCGGGGATGGCGTTGAGCATGTCATACGCCTTGTTGCGCTGCTCCAGCAGGCGGCCGCCCGGCAGGATGAGGTCGTTGATGCTCTGGTATCCGCCCAGGGCAGTCTGGATGGCGTGCTGGGCCGGGACGTTGGCGCAGAGCCGCATGTTGGCCAGCAGGTTGATGCCTTCGAGGTAGTCCGCGGCCTCCTTCTTGGGCCCGGAGATGGCCATCCATCCCGCCCGATAGCCGCAGACCCGGTAGGCCTTGGACAGGCCGCTGAAGGTCAGGCACAGCACGTCGTCGCCGGTAAGCCCCGCCATGTTCACGTGCACGGCGTCCTCGTAGAGGATCTTCTCGTAGATCTCGTCGGCGAAGATCACCAGCCCGTGCTTCTCTGCCAGGGCAACGATCTTGCGCAGCGTGCTTTCCGGGTACACGGCGCCGGTGGGGTTGTTCGGGTTGATGACCACGATCCCCTTGGTGCGGGGAGTGATCTTGGCTTCGAGGTCCTCCAGGTCGGGCTGCCAGCCGGACTCCTCGTCGCAGAGGTAGTGCACCGGGCGTCCGCCCGCCAGCGCCACCGAGGCGGTCCACAGCGGGTAGTCGGGGGTGGGGATGAGGATCTCGTCGCCCTCTTCGAGCAGGGCCATCAGCGACATCGTGATGAGCTCGCTGACGCCGTTGCCCAGGTAGATGTCGTCCACGTGGATGCTTTGGATGCCACGGGTCTGGTAATACTGCGAGACGGCGGTGCGGGCCGAGAAGATGCCGCGGGAATCGCTGTATCCCTGGGCGTTGGGCAGGTGGCGGATCATGTCCACCAAGATCGCGTCCGGCGCTTCAAAACCGAAAGGTGCGGGGTTGCCGATGTTCAGTTTGAGGATGCGGTGACCCTCTGCCTCCATCTGCTGGGCGGCCTGAAGAATCGGTCCACGGATGTCGTATAGGACATTATGAAGCTTGGTGGACTGCTTGAATTCTGCCATTCATCAAATATGCCACAAGCGGGATGTACTTCCGGGGAGACGTGCCTCACACGGCGTTCCTCCGGGGTCTGCCGGGCCAGGGCGGGCGGCACCACCCAAGTAGCTCGCAGTTGTTGTCGTTTTGAGGGCCCAAAACGACAACAACTGCGAGTCAGTTGGGGCCGTTACCCGCTTAACGACGACGGCGGCTGCCGGTCCGCGCGGAACCGGCAGCCGCCGTCGTACTCACCCAAATGTCGTACTCACCTAATCAGGCAAGGGGCCTACTTGACGATGCCCTTGTCCTTGAGCCACGCGGCGGCCGCGTCCTTGGCGTTCTGCTTCTGGCTTCCGCTTACCGCACGGTTGAGGTTGATGAGGTCGTCCGTGGTGAGGGTCTTGGAGACGTTGTTGAGCGCTTCCTTGGCCTTGTCCGTCACCTTGGCCGTGTTGTAGAGCGGGAGCACCTGCTGGGCCTTGAAGTTGTTCTTCGGGTCCTCCAGCACAACCAGGTCGTTGTCCGCGATGGACGGCGTGGTGGTGAAGATGTCGGCCACCTGGACCTCGTCGCTCAGGAGCGCCTGCAGCGTGAGGTTGCCGCCGCCGTCGCTGAAGGGCTTGAGCGCCTTGAGTTCGCAGTTGTAGTTCTTCTTGAGCCCCGGGAACCCGTAGGAGCGGGTTTCAAACGTGGCAGGGGCGGCCATGGTCAGGTCCTTGCAGACCTTGGCCAGGTCCTCGATGGACTTGAGCTGGTACTTTTCCGCGGTGGCCTTGGTGACCACCATGGCGTCCTTGTCCTCGGCCTTGGACGGGTCCAGCACGGCGAGACCCTGCGGCAGCTTGCCCGGCAGTGCCTTGACGATGTCCTCCGGCGTGACCTCGGCAGCCTGCGGGTCAACGTGGGACAGGAGGTTGCCGGAGTAGTCGGGAACGACGTCCACCGAACCGTCCTGCACGGCCTTGAAATAGATCTCGCGGGAGCCGATATTCGGCTTGGTGGTGGCGGTGACACCGGCAGCGTTCAGGGCGCCGGCGTAGATCTCGGCGATGATCTGGCTTTCCGGGAAATCCGCAGAGCCGACCACGAGGGAACCGCCGGAGGTGGCACCGCCGGCTGCACTCGTGGAGGGGGACGACAGCGGACTACCGCTGCTGCAGGCGGACAGGACAAGGGCGACGCCGACACCGGCGGCGAGGCCGCCCAGGCCACGGCGGGTAAGAGTCGTGCGGACGGGGTACTTCATGCGGTGCCTCCTTGAACAGCGGCCGCCGCGGGTGCGGCAGCCGAGAGATCGGTGGCGGCCTTGCGGCCGCCCTTGGAACGTGCGGAAAGTCCCGGTGAAACGACCAGCCGCTGCACGGCCGCCAGGACGAGGTCGACGACGATCGCCAGCGCCGCGATGAGCAGCGAACCCGCCAGCATCCGCGGGAAGTCCTGAAGCACCAGCCCGTCGAACAGGTAGCGCCCCAGGCCGCCGAGCGGAAGGTAGGCCACCACCGACACGGTGGCGATCACCTGCAGCACGGCGGTGCGGATACCGCCGAACATCACCAGGAGCCCGTTGGGAACCTCCACGCCGAACAGGACCTGCAGCTCTTTCATGCCCATGGCCCGGGCTGCGTCCACCACGTTGGAGTCCACGCTGGAAATGCCGGCATACGTGCCTGCCAGCAGGGGCGGCACCGTGAGGATGACCAGCGCCCACACCGGCGGCATGAGCCCGCTTCCGGCGACGAGGGCGAACAGCACCAGCAGCCCGAGCGTGGGCAGCGCGCGGAGGGCGCCGGCCACAGCCACAGCCACCACGCGGCCCCTGCCCGTGTGGCCGATGTAGAGACCCACCGGCACCGCGATGGCGGCGGCGATGACCAGGACCAGGAAGCTGTACTGCAGATGTTCGAACAACCGGGCGGGTATCCCCCCCGGGCCGGACCAGTGCGCTGGATCGGCGAGCCACGCGAAGGTTTCGGTGAAAATGTTCACGGGCCCGCCCCCGCATGCACCTTGGCGTCGGCAATGAACTCGGCACCGGACCTGGCGTGCGCATCGGTCTTCACGGAGCCGGCCCTGGTCCACGGCGTGAGGACCCGTTCCAGGATCACCAGCAGCGCGTCCATCACCAACGCCAGCAGCAGGATGGCGGCAATCCCCACCACCACCTCGGTGACGAAGTTCCGCTGCAGTCCGTCCGTGAACAGCATCCCCAGGTTGCCGACTCCCAGCAGGGCGGCGACACTCACCAGCGAAATGTTGCTCACCGATACCACGCGGAGGCCGGCGAACATCACGGGCAGCGACAGCGGCAGGTCGATCTGCAGGAAGCGTGCGGCCGGCTTGTAGCCCATGGCCACGGCCGCCTGGCGGAGGTCGTCATCCACGGAATCGAAGGCGTCCATGGCCGCCCGCACCAGCAGCGCCACGGCGTAGATGGTCAGCGCGACGATGACGTTCAGCGGGTCGAGGATCCGGGTTCCCAGCAGCGGCGGCAGGATGATGAAGAGCGCCAGCGACGGGATGGTGTAGAGCAGGGAGCTCACGGTGGCCACGAGCTGCCGGAGTGCGCTGTGCCGCCGCGACAACTGCGCCAAGGGGATGGAGATCAGCAAACCCAGGACCATCGGAACCAGGGCCAGGACCAGGTGCTGGCCGGCCCGCTCGAAGACCATGGGGCTGTTCGCCAAGAACCACTCCATCAGAGCGCGCCCTGCCGGGTCTGGCGCGCGGACTCGATGACGGAGAGCACCTCCGCGCCCTTGACGACGCCGGCAACCTTGCCGTCGCCGTCGACCGCCACACCAAGTCCCGAGGGCGAGGACAGCGCGGCGTCCAGGGCACGCCGGAGGGTGTCGCCCGGCCGGAACAGCGAGCCGCCGGGAATGAGCTGGGAGTCCATGCCGGGGCCTTCCCAGCCCAGCGGGCGCTGCTGGTCATCCACCACGAGGCGCCAGTCCTCGGCGCCGGCGCTTTCCGCCCCGTACGCTCTGGTGGCCGCGTTCGCCCTGGCGTCCCCGCCCCGGGTGACCGTGTCAACAGGATGGACCGCGACGCCGTCGGCCGTGGTGAACGCAAGGTGCCGGAAACCGCGGTCCCGGCCCACAAACGAGGCCACGAATTCGTTGGCCGGTGCCCGGAGAATCTCCTCCGGCGTGGCATACTGCGCCAGCTTGCCGCCGACGGCGAAGACCGCCACCTTGTCCCCCAGCACAGTGGCCTCGTCGATGTCGTGGGTGACGAAGACAATGGTCTTGGCCAGGTCGCGCTGCAGGCGCAGGAGTTCCTGCTGCAGTTCGTCGCGGACGACGGGATCAACGGCGCTGAACGGCTCGTCCATCAGCAGCACCGGCGGATCGGCGGCGAGCGCCCGGGCGACGCCGACGCGCTGCTGCTGGCCGCCCGAGAGCTGCGACGGATACCGTTTGCCGAGCGACGGAGCCAGCCCTACGACGTCGAGCAGTTCTTCCGCGCGCTTGCGGGCGTCGGCCTTCGGCACGCCGTTCAGCCGGGGCACGGTGGCGATGTTGTCTACCACGGAGCGGTGCGGCATCAGCCCGGACGACTGCATCACGTAACCCATGGAACGGCGGAGCTCGGCCGCCGGCACGGAGGTGACGTCCCGTCCGCCCACGGTGATGGTGCCGGACGTGGGCTCCACCATCCGGTTGATCATGCGCAGGGAGGTGGTCTTGCCGCAGCCTGATGGTCCCACGAACACCGTGATGGAGCCGCGGTCAATGGACATGCTCAGCTGGTCCACCGCCGGTTGCCCGCTCTGGTACTGCTTGGTGACGCTCTGGAACTCAATCATGGCTTCGGCCATACCCGGCTTACCTAACTGTTGGGCGGCAACATCGGACGGTAAAGCGAATTGATCATAAGCACGCTGTTTTTTGGCTGTAAAGCGCGTCTTGACACAGCGTAACCAGCGCCCGAAGTAAAACCGCGGCAGGCGCGGATACCGTAATCATTCGGAGACAAACACCCTTGATTCGGTGCCCTCCCCTGCCCGGATGGGTGGAAGAGTTTTTGTCCAGATAATGGCCGCTGCGGGGGGTTTTGGAGCCATTATCTGGACAAAAATTCCAGCCTCAGGAATGGCGGTAGCGCTCGGCGGCCCGCTGGCTCCGGCCGGCCACCACCACCTTCTGGTGCCATTCCCGCTGGTACGCCCTTCGTGCCGCCGCGTCATGCCGCCGTTCCAGGGCGGCGAGCTCGCGCTGCAGCTTGAGGTAGCTGGCCCACCGCCGCTCCTCGAGGGACCCGTCGTCGAGCGCCTCACGGACCGCGCACCCGGGCTCCCTGTCATGGGCACAGTCGGAGAAGCGGCACTGCCCGAAGAGCACCTGCAGGTCGCCGAACATCTCCTCCATGCCGTCCTCGGCGTCGAACAGGCCGAAGCCGCGGACACCGGGGGTGTCCATCAGCACGGCGCCGTTGGGCAGCGGCACCAGTTCCCGGGACGTCGTGGTGTGCCGGCCCCTGCCGTCGGCGGCCCGCACGTCACCCGTCGACTGGACGTGGTGGCCCGCGAGCGCATTGATGAGCGTGGACTTGCCGGCGCCGGAGGGCCCGAGCAGGGCCAGCGTCCGGCCCGGCCGCACCCTGGAGAGCAGTTCGTCGATGCCGTCCCCGTGCTCGGCAGAGGTGGTCACCACGTCCACGCCGGCCGCCTGCAGGATGACCTTCCCGACGACGTCATCGGCGATGTCCGCCAGGTCCGCCTTCGTGATGATCACCAGGGGTGTGGCACCCGAATCCCAGACGGCCACGAGCGTCCGTTCAAGCCGGTTGTGGCTTAGGGGACGGTCCACGGGAACCACCACGCCCACCATGTCGATGTTCGCGGCCAGGACCTGGGCCTCCGTGGACGGGTCGAAGGCGCGCTTGCGGCTCAGCTCGGAGGTGCGCGGAAGAACGCCGACGACGGCCGGTTCCGCTGCCCGGTTGCGGCCGAGCCAGATCCAGTCTCCGGTGGCGGGCACTGCCCCGGCCGGGTAGGGCAGGTGCACCAGGCCGTCGGCCGTGGCTGCCACAATCCGGTTGCGGTCCACCCGGACCACGCGGGCGGCGGCCTCGCCGCCGTCGGCCGGATGGGCGGCGAAGTGCTGCGCCGCTGCCTCCGTGAAGCCGTAGGGGACCGGGCCCTGGATTGGGCCCGGCATTGGGTCAATTTTGATTGAAGGGCTGTGAAGATGGTTGGCACGAGTGCCGGAAGGGTTTTTCACTGTGGACCTCGGGTTGGCCCCGAAACGCCGCCGGCCGTCCAGGCAGTGCGCTGTGCACTGAGGGTGCTGGACGGGCTACGAGTGGGCAGCAGCAGGGGCAGGAGTAATGAAAGTGTTTTCGGAAGGGCGCGGAGCGCGCACAAATTCTGCAATCATCAGGTCCACCTCCCCTGCACCAAGTTCACATGCCAGACCGGCCGCCGCCGGACAGAATGTCCACGGACTCCTCAGAATAGCCAGCCGGGCGGCGGCTGGCTAGGGAGTTCAGTCAGGAATTGAGTCCAGCTTGCCGTTGACCGGCCGTTCCCGGAACAGCCGCAGCGCGGCGTCCACCAGGGAGACCCTGTTGAGGGAACCGATGTCAGTCAGCGGTATCCATGCGGCGTGCGTGGTGGTGCCGTTCTCTTCGTGGGTGAGCTCCCCGCCCGTCACCCGCGCCTCGTAGACCAGGCGGAGCGCCTGGAAGTCGCGGTCCGCCCCGTCCAGCCGGGTACCGGCAGGCCAGTGCCCGACGTCGATGCCCAGCATCGGTCCGATTTCGGCGTGGTAGCCGGTCTCCTCGAAGACTTCACGGATGCAGCCGTCCACAGGGTGCTCGGCCAGGTCCAGCCCGCCGCCGGGAAGCGTCCAGCCTTCCTTGCCGTCCTGCTTCCAGTACGCCAGGAGGATGGCGCTGTCGCGGATGATCACCGCGTAGGCGGCGGGGCGGGTGTCGAAGAGAACGGTCATCGCTCCAGCGTAGCCCCGTGCTATCGGCGTGCAGGCGGCCGTCCTTTTAAGTGGGACTGTGACGAATTGGCGCTTCTCGCGCAGGAGGAAACCTGCCCGCCCGCCGACCTTGGCACAGGGACGCACGGCGGGCCCGGTCCTAGCGCCCCTCAGGCCTGCTCGCGGACCAGAAGCGGAACACCGAAGACGGGGTCCTGCTCCAGGATCCGCACGTCGTTGACCCCCGCCGCGGCCAGGTGTTTGCGGAACGATTCCTGGAGCCGGATAACGTTCATGCCGAGGCCGCTGCCCAGAATGACCGGCCCGTCCAGCTCCAGCTGCCGGAGGACCTGGGCGGCCATCTCGGCCAGGTCCTTTCCCGCTTGGTCGATCAGGTCCCGGCTTACGCTGTGGCCGGCGTCGGCCGCCTCCACTACCAGCCGGGCCTGCTGCGCCCAGAAGCGGCGCCCCGTGTCCGGGGAGTGGAAGAGCGCGATCAGCTTGTTGGGGTCATCGGTGCTGCAGGAATGCAGCAGCGCCCGGGTCAGCTCGTCCGGTTCCTGCCCCTGGTTCATGCGCCGCAGGCTGTGCCGCACTGCCTCCCTGCCCAGCCAGTAGCCGCTGCCTTCGTCGCCCAGGAGGTAGCCCCAGCCGCCGGCCCGCGCCTCGCTGCCGCGGCCGTTCGTGCCCCAGGCCGCGGAGCCGGTGCCCGCGATGACTGCGACGCCGGTGCTGGCGCCGCCCGCCGCGAGGAGGAGCCGGGAGTCGTGGACCACGGTAATCCGGGCGCCCGGGGCGTGCGGCTCGATGAGGGCGGCCAGGGCGGCGGCGTCCTCCTCGGTGTCGATGCCGCCGGCGCCTGCGTAAACCTGTGCCACCGGCCCGCTGCCGATCTTGGCGAAAAGCTCCGCGAGGTGCGCGGCGGCTTCGGCGCGGCTGACGTTCTGGACGTTGGCGCTTCCCACGCTTTCGTCGGCCACCGGCTCCCCGTGCTCGAACCGGACGCCCCGCGTCTTGGTGCCTCCGATGTCGAGGCCGATCACGACGCCGTCGGGCTGGGTGGCGCGGGACGGGAGAGCATTGGACGAAACAGCGTTGGACGCAGCAGGGGCCGCACCGGATAGGTTGTCAGAGTTAGTCACCTGAACAGATTACTGATTAGCCCCAAGGAGCCGGCCATGCCCCACGCCGAGATCGATACCCGCATCATTGCAGCGCCGATGGCAGGAGGGACGTCCACACCGGGCTTCGTCGCGGCCGTCCACCGTGCCGGAGGACTCGGCTTTCTCGCCGCAGGCTACAAGAGTGCGGACGCGGTCAGCGCGGAGATCCGCGCCTGCCGGGACGCCGGCGTCCGGTTCGGCGTCAACGTCTTCGTGCCCGACCAGGCACAGCTGAACCCCACCCCCGAGGCCGTCGCCAGGCTGGAGGAGTACCGGAGCAGCCTCGGCCAGGACGCCGCGCGCTACGGCGTGACCGTGCCGCCCCTGGTGCTTGACGACGACGATGCCTGGCAGGCCAAGATCGACCTCCTGCTGGAGCACCCCGTCGAACTCGTCAGCTTCGCCTTCGGGCTGCCCGATTCCGCTGTTGTCGAGGCGCTCCGGAAGGCGGGGTCGACCGTCCTCGCCACGGTCACCAGCCGCGCCGAGGCCGAGCTGGCAGCCGGCCGCGGCTTCGATGGGCTCGTCGTCCAGCACAGCAGCGCCGGAGCCCACTCCGGGGCCTTCCTGCCCACGGCGCAACCGGGCGGCATGCCGCCGTCGACCGCTGAGCTGATCCGGGAGGTGACGGCCGCCGTCGGTCTTCCCCTGATCGCGGCCGGCGCGGTGTCCGACGCCGCCGCCGTCAGGTCGGTGATTGCGGCCGGGGCGGTCGCCGCCCAGGTGGGGACGGCGCTGCTGCGGACCGAGGAAAGCGGCGCACGGCAGCTGCACAAAGACGCCCTCGGCGACGAGCACTTCACCGAAACAACACCCACCCGGGCCTTCACCGGGCGCTACGCACGGGCACTCGTCAATGACTTCGTCCGCGACCATGGGGACGCCCCCGAGGGCTACCCTGCCATCCACCACCTGACAGCCCCCATCCGCGCGGCGGCGGCGGCCGCCGGTGACCGGGAGCGGCTGAACCTGTGGGCGGGCAAGGGCTGGCGCTCGGCAAAGACCGGACCCGTGGCGGACGCGGTGGGCGCGCTCCTGGACGGCTAGAGCCCGCGTGCCCGGAGGTCCCGTAACAAGGGGGCCGGTGGAAGGGGCCGGTCAGGCGCCCGACCGGGCCCGGACCAGCCCCGCCAGCAGACCCGGCCCTTCCTCCAGCACCAGCTCCCGGAAGAGCCGCACGGCGTCCGGTTCACCCTCCCGCACTCCGCGGCGCTCACGCCAGGCCATCCCGATCTCGCGGTACGCCAGCTCCGATTCCAGCGGAATTTCCACCCAGCCCAGGTCGCCGGTGGCCGCCGTGACACCACGTCCCGGGCCGCTGCCGCCCTCCGGCGGAAGGATGCTGACACCCAGCCCGGCGGACACCAGGCCACGGGCGGTGTGGGAATCCTGGCTTTCAAAGGCGATCCGCGGCCTGAAGCCGGCCGCCCGGAACAGCGCATCGGCCAGGGAACGCAGCCCGTAGCCGGAACCCAGCGCAACGAATGGGTCTTTCCGGATCTCGGCCATGCCCACCGACTTCCGGTCCGCCAGCGGGTGCCGGTGGTGCACCACGAGCCGCAGCGGCTCCCGGTACAGCGCGGCGGAGCCGATGGCCCGGCTGGCGGGTGCCACGGGTGCGGTCAGGGCCAGATCGGCCGCCCCCGAGGAGAGTTCCGCCAGGCAGCTGTCGCGCGAACCCTGGCTGAGATCGAACTCCGTCTGCGGATGGCGGCTCCGGAACGCACTGATGAGCAGCGGAAGCGTCGCCTCGCCAAACGTGTGCTGGAAGGTCACGGCGATCCGTCCGCGCACCACCTCGGACTCGTGCCGGACAACGTCCAGGCCGGCGCGGAACTCGGCAAGCGCCGACTCCACGTAGGGCAGCAGCGTCATGGCGGCAGGAGTCAGCCGGACTCCCCTGCCGTCCCGGACCAGCAGCTCGGTCCCCACCACAGCGCTGGCGCGGGCCAGCGCACGGCTGACCGTCGACTGCGGAACGCCCAGCAGCTCTGCTGTTTCGGTGATGTGCTGCGTGCGTCCAAGCTCCGCCAGCAGCGGCAGAACCGGAAGCAGCTGCACCAGCTGCCTGTGCTCGATATCCACGGCTTCCTCCGTCAATCAATCCGCCCCTGCATGAATTATCAATAAATCATGCATTGGATGCTAAGTCAGCATAGATCTACGCTGAAGGCATGCCAACGTCCCACAAGCACGCCCCCGAAATCCCGCCGAGCCAGTCCCGGCCGCCGGCGGGCACCGGGTGGAACGGGCACCCGAAGGGATCACAGGCCTACGGCAGGATCCTGGCCGGCCTGGCGTTCGCCGGCGTGGCCACTTTCGCGCAGCTCTATTCCACCCAGGCAGTGCTCCCCGTCTTGGCGGCCGAGCTTCGCGTGAGCGCAGCGGAAGCCGCGCTGACCATTTCGCTGGCCACCGTGGGCCTCGCCGTCACCGTCATCCCCTGGTCGTTCCTCGCGGACCGGATCGGGAGGGTAAAGGCGATGACCTGGGGAATCTGCCTGGCCACCGCCCTGGGGCTGCTGGTGCCGCTGGCCACGTCCTTCCCCGTCCTGCTGGGTCTCCGGATGCTGGAGGGCATGGCCCTGGGCGGCATTCCGGCCATCGCGATCGCCTACCTCAACGAGGAGATCGACCGCGCGCACGCCGCCGTGGCCGCGGGCAGTTACGTCGCGGGCACCACGCTGGGCGGGCTGGCCGGCCGGCTCGTGGCCGGACCCGCCGGGGAACTGTGGGGATGGCGCGCCGCCGCGCTCGCGGTCTCCGCCCTGGCCACCGCGGCCGCCGTACTCTTCCTGGTCCTCATCCCCAAGGCCCGCGGCTTCAGCCCGGCCCGCGGGAGTGGGCTCCGCGGTGCTGCCAGGACCCTGACCGGCCATCTGGCCAACCCGAGGCTGCTGGCACTCTACGTGCAGGCCTTCCTGCTGATGGGCGGCTTCGTGGCCGTCTACAACTACCTCGGGTTCCGGCTCTCCGGCGAACCGTTCAGCCTTCCGGCCACGCTCATCAGCCTCATCTTCCTGGCCTACCTGTCAGGCACCGCGACCTCGCGCTGGGCCGGCGCCCTGACGCAGCGCTTCGGCCGCCGCACGGTGCTGCTGGCCGGCACCGCGGTGATGGCGGCAGGCCTGGCCCTCACCCTCACCCAGGTGCTGGTGCTGATACTGGCCGGCCTGATCATTTTCACCGGCGGCTTCTTCGCGGCCCACAGCATCGGCGCAGGCTGGACCGGAGCCATCGCCCAGACCGGCCGGGCCCAGGCAGCGTCGCTGTACAACCTCGCGTACTACCTCGGTTCCAGCATCCTGGGCTGGGCCGGCGGACTCGTGTTCCAGTCCCTCGGCTGGCCGGCGCTGGCTGGCGCCGTCATCATCCTGGGATGCACGACGGCGGTGATCACCGCCGTCGCGCACCCCGCCTCCGGACGCCAACGGCGGCAGCGCCCGCAGGACAGCTCAAGCCTGCAGCAGCCCTGAATAATTCGCCGCAGAAGGGGGAGGCAAACCCGCAGATGTTCGGAAGTGCCGCCCGGTTGTGAATGTCTTGGCCACTTTGACGCCGCTAAGATGAACGGAGAACACTTCAGGAGGATCCGTGAGCAGCAACCCGAAGAATATTCGGCCGGCGGCGGGGCACGAGCCGCTCGACGCCATCGATGAGCGGCTGCTGGCGGCCCTGGTGGACGACGCCCGGATTTCCAACAAGCAGCTCGCGGAACTGGTGGGCATCGCCCCCTCCACCGCCCTCATGCGCACCCGCGCACTCTCGGACCGCGGCATCATCCAGGGGTTTGAGGCCAAACTGAGCCTCTCGGCCATCGGCCGGTCAGTTCAGGCCCTGATCGCCGTCCGGCTCCGCGCCCACGACCGCGAGCAGATCGACCGGTTCACCTCCCGGGTCCCCAAGCTGCCGGCAGTGCTGTCGACCTTCCACACGTCGGGCTCGGTCGACTATCTGCTGCACATCGCTGTCGCCACCACCGAGGACCTGCGGGACTGGGTTCTGGACAACCTCGCCACCGACCCCGTGGTGGGACACACCGAAACCACCCTGGTGTTCGACCACATGCAGGGCAACCACGGGCCGCTGCCGGAGCAGGACTGACCCGGCACCAGGGCTGACCACCACCAGGGCTGACCGGCCCGCCCGAGCAGGCCTTCGCCGTCAGCGGCGGGGAAGCAGCAGGCCTGAGTGCGCTGCGCCGAGAATGTCGCCGCGGAGGAGGGCCAGTTCGTCGCGGCGCCGCGCGGCGTACCGCTGCTGCCGGACGGCTTCCTCCGGCACAACCCGGCGCCGCTCCGCCCATTCCACCAGGCCGGCGCCGACGCGGACGGCCAGGGCTTCCAGGACGGAGGCGCGGCGGTAGCCGGAGACGGACTGGCTGACCGATAGAGCACTCATGGCTCTTTCCTTTCAGGACTCATTGACGGTGCTGGGCTGATGGATGCCGCTTGGGCGGGACTCTTGCGCTGGCCGCGGGTGCCTGCGGATGCGGGGACGCCGAGGATGGGGAAGGCGTTGAAGTGGATCTGTACCGGCCTGGCGCCTTCCTGGTCCCCCTCGGCGCGGACCTCCTCCAGCAGCCGGTAGGAGTAGGCTTCCATGGCCCGCGTATACGCGCCCAACTGCTCCTCGTTCATGCGCACGTTGGCGGTGCTAACGGTGGCGGCTTCCAGCCAGTCGCGGTCGAGGGTGTCCGCCCCGTGCGCCATGAAATCGGCCAGCACGGCCTGGCGGCGGAGCTCGAACTCCCTGTTCACCAGCCGCGACGCTTCCTGCGTGGCAGGGGAACTGGCAAGCTCAGGTGAGGACACCTCAATGGCGCCGCGGGGCCGCTCCCACCACCGCTCGCGCGCCGTGCCTTTTCCCTCGACTTCCCGGACGAAGTCATGCTTGGCCAGCTGGCGCAGGTGATAGCTCGTGGAACCGCTGGACTCCCCCAGCAGCTCACCGAGGCTGCACGCCGTCTGCGCGCCGTACCGGGACAGCATTTCCAGGATCTGGACGCGCAGCGGATGGGCGAGGGCCTTGAGGGAGGCCGGGTCCATCTTCCGGACGGGGTACGGCAGTTTCTGCACGCCGGGGGCTTCGGGGTTGGGCTTGGTGGCCATACGGCAAGGCTACTCTTGCAAAGATTTCTTTGCAACGATTATTTTGCAACGAGTTCTTTGCAACCGTTTCTTTGCAAGAAACGCTTTTACGACGACGGCAGCGGCCACCCGCCGCCGACCAGGTTCCCGCGCCGCTACCGCCGACCTGATCCCCGGGCTGCTACCGCCGGAGGCTGCGGCGCCAGGTGACCACTGCCAGCAGGCCCGCCGCGCAGGCGCAGGCAGAGACGAATCCGGCGACGGCCGCATCGATGCCATAGGCCGCCGTCGCAATCCCCAGCCCGATCACGGGGACGGCGCTTCCGAGATAGGTGATCACGTAGACAGTGCTGATGATCTGTGCGTGCCGGGACGCCTCCACTTTGCCGGCCACGTCGTTGAAGACTGTCCGGAACGCGACGCCCTGGCCGATACCGGCGGCCACGCTCGCCACGACCAGAAGCCACGGGTTGCCGGCGGCCGCCGCGGCAGCGATGAGCGCCACCGCGCCGCCCAGGACGGCAAGCCCTGCCGGGACGGCAAACCTGCTCCGGACGGCGATCAGCTGGCTCAGCGCAGAGGCGCCGAGGGTGAGCCCCGCCAGCAGGCCGATCAGTGGGCGGGAGTCGGTGCCAATGATCTTCGCGAAGTAGCCCGGCGCGAGGGACAGGCAGAAGCCGAAGACGGCAAAGCTGAGAAAGCCGACGGCCGCCGCCAGCCAGAATGCACCGCGGGCCTCGCTGGACACGGTCGGCCGGCGCGGCGCCAGGGCCTTGAGCGGGCGGGAGCCGGCGGCGGGCTTGATGGCGGGCCGGGCGCGCAGCAGGTAGAGCGGGACCAGCAGGGCTGCCAGGACGAGCGAATGGATGAGGTACGGCGTGGTGGTGGAGCCAGGCAGGAGGGAGAGGATCCCGCCGATCGCTGGCCCCGCCGCCACTCCCCCGGCCGAGGCCAGCAGGGTGAAGCGGGAGGCCCACTCCGGGCGTTCCGGCAGCAGCTCACGCAGCGCCGCCGAGCTGGCCCCCGTGGCCAGGGCGACGGCAACGCCCTGGAGGGCCCGGCCGCCGCATAGCACGGCAAGGCTGTCCGCGTTGGCAAAGACCAGACCGCCCGCGAGCCCCGTCAGCACTGCAAGGAGGAGGGCCGCGCGGCGGCCGATGTGGTCGGACCAGTGCCCGGCGAGCATAAGCGTGGCCACGAGCGCCAGGACGTAGGCGGCGAACGCGACGGTGATACCCAGGGAACTGATGCCCAGCCGCATCTGCAGCAGCGGATAGAGCGGGGTCGCCAGGTTAGCGCCCACCAGGAGCGTGAAGATGACGACGCCGGCCATGGCCAGCCGCGAAGTGGTGGACGCATCCCAGCCCCAGCGGGTGGCCGCCGCCGGACGCATTCGAAGTTCGCTAAAGACGGTCATGCCCGTGCCCTTGCCTGTGTGTCCGGCGAAGCGGCCCCTTGTGGGGGCAGCCCGCTCGGATGGAATTCTGATACGTAAAGAATGCGGCAGGAGTGCGTACCTGGTGCGTCATTCTGTGGGAATATTGAGCAAAACCATCAATCTTTGGCCGGATTCATGAACCGGAGTGACGCTTTGAACACCTTGGACCCCACGGATCTGAAGATCCTGCTCGAGCTGATCCGCGACCCCCGCGTCCAGATCGGCGAACTGAGCGAAAAACTCGGCATTGCGCGGAACACGGCGCAGTCGCGCGTGCGCCGGATGCTGCGCTCCGGCATCCTGCACGACGGCGGCCGTGAGATCGATCTCGAGGCGGTGGGGTACGACGTCGTGGCCTTCGTGACGATTGAGGTGACCCACCGGGAACTCGACGGCGTGATCGCCGCTTTGCGGCTGATCCCCCAGGTTCTCGAAGTGCACGAGATCTCCGGCAGGGGCGACGTCTGGTGCCGGGTGGTGGCCACGGACACGCAGAACCTCCAGGCCGCGCTGCGTTCGATCCTGCGCATCAAGGGCGTGATCCGCACCGAAACCGTGCTTGCCCTCCACACGCACATCCCGTACCGGACCGAGCCGCTGATCAGCCGCCTGGTTCAGTCGGCAGGAGTTCAATCCGCAGGGGCCCAGTCGGCTCCGGCGTCTGCGCCGTCCCGGGCGGAATAGGATTCGAGGATGGATTGGCTCTCTTACTTCTTTCAGGTCAACTGGCTTGCGGTGCTTCTTGCCTTCGTTGCGAGCATGGTGATCGGCTTCGTCTGGTACCTGCCCGCCGCGCTGGGCAAGCGGTGGATGGAGGCCGTGCGCAAGACGGAAGATGATCTCAGGAACTCTGAGGGCGGCGCCGGAATCTGGGTTCCCATGATGGCTGCCGCGGCACTGACAGCCGTCCTCCTCGCGGTGCTGATCAGCAAGCTCGGGCTCGACAGCGCACTGGCCGGCGGATGGTTCGCTTTTGTGCTGGCAGTGGTGTTCCGCGTTGGCGGCCACGTCATCCACAACGGCTTCGCCGGACGCCCCGCCGCGGTGACGCTGATCGACTCCGGCCATGATGTCCTTGCTGTGACAGCTGCCGGTGCCATCATCGGCGCCATGACCTGACCCATGTCAATGTCCTGAACCGCCGCATGTCCTCACCGAACCCGATGCCCTGCCCCTGACAGACGGAGACCTGCACACTGTGACCATCATCGACAACGCCGTCTACGTCGACGGGGTCCGCACCGCGGAGCCCGAAAGCCTGGAACAGACGTTTGAAACGCTTGGCAGCCACGGCGGAATGGCCTGGATCGGCTTGTACCGGCCCTCAAAAGCCGAGATGGCCGCCGTCGCCGAGGAGTTTGGCCTGCACGACCTGGCTGTGGAGGACGCCATCTCGGCCCATCAGCGGCCAAAGCTGGAGCGCTACGGGGACAGCCTTTTCACTGTGCTGAGGCCGGCCCGGTACCGCGATGACACCGAAACCGTGGAGTTCGGGGAACTCCACATATTTGTTGGCAGGAACTTCGTGGTGACCGTCCGGCATGCCGAGATGTCCGGCGTCGGACAGGTACGCCGCCGCCTGGAGTCGAGGCCGGACCTCCTCCGCCACGGACCGCCGGCGGTACTTTACGCACTCCTGGACCAGGTGGTGGACGATTACGCCCCGGTTGTGGCCGGGCTGGAAAACGACATCGACGAAATCGAGGACCAGCTGTTTTCCGGGGACTCCGCGGTGTCCCGCCGCATCTATCAGCTCGCCCGCGAGGTCATCCAGTTCCAGCGGGCCATCCATCCGCTGCCGGCCATGATGCAACAGCTCAACCGGGGATTCGACGATTTCGCTGCCGACGACGAGCTCCAGCACAACCTTCGGGACGTCGAGGACCACGTGGAGCGGGTGATTTCACGGGCAGATTCATTCCGCGACCTCCTGCAGAACGCGCTGACCCTGGACGGCACGCTGACGGCCAACCGGCAGAACGAGGCCAGCGCGCAGCAGAACGAGCAGGTAAAGAAGATCTCGTCCTGGGCAGCCATCTTCTTCGCCCCGTCCTTCGTGGCCGGCGTGTACGGCATGAACTTTGACCACATGCCGGAGC
This sequence comes from Arthrobacter sp. NPDC058097, assembly GCF_042884885.1. Taxonomy (NCBI): domain Bacteria; kingdom Bacillati; phylum Actinomycetota; class Actinomycetes; order Micrococcales; family Micrococcaceae; genus Arthrobacter; species Arthrobacter sp. NPDC058097. Next base: position 123,557 of record NZ_JBHVSZ010000002.1, on the reverse strand, counting down.
TGCACTGGGCCTACGGCTATCCCATGGCGATCCTGCTGATGGTTGCCACAGCCGCCCTGATGTATCTCATCTTCAAGCGGAAGGGCTGGCTCTAGTGGGCTTTGACCGGGGCCTGGTCATCACGCCGGGAACGGAACGCCAGCTGGGCGCCTGCGGGCTCTTTCGGCCCTCCCCTTCCCAGCGGGATGAACTGGCCCTGCCCGCCGGCGCGCTGTCAGTCAAGGGAGCCGACCCGGACATGCTGTGGGTGAGCTTTGCCGAGCTGTGCAGCGCGGACAGGACGGCAGCGGACTATCTTCTGCTGGCGGAGCGGTTCCCCGCCTGGGTGGTGGACGGCATACCCTCGCCTTCTGCAGAGTCCGGGGCAAGCGCGGCTGACTGGCAGCGGTTCCTGGCGTTGCTGGACGTCCTCCACGGGCAGGACATCACCCCGTTCCTCATTGCACCGGGGCCGCTTGGCAGGCCCCTTGAAGTGCAGCAGGCCAGCGATCCCGGTGAACTTGCCGCCGTCCTGTCGCTTATCGGAGGGCGGCTCGCGATGCTTCGGAGGATCGAGTCGGACGAGCAGCTGGCGGATGAGCAGTCCGCCGGCTGCTAGCAGCGGCCGTAACCCGGCGGTCCCGAGCCGTTGGCGTCTGCTTACAATCGATTGACATCAACTACTGAGGGAAACATGAAGAAACTCACTACTGCCCTGCTTGCCGCCGGGTTCATCCTCTCCGCTTCCGCCTGCGCTGCACCGCAGCTCACCACCGCGCAGACCTGCGACCGGATCCGGACGGTTGTCTCGAACCCCACGAACTCCGTGGGCAAGACCGGCATGACCCGCCTGGCCAACCAGATCCGCCCCATCGAGGCAGTGTCCTCGGACGAGCTGCAGCCCGCGCTGCAGGCCATCCTGGCGTACACGGACGAGTCCGCCAAGGAAACCCCCGACGAGGCGAAGCTCACCGAGCTGAAGGCCGGCTACGAGCAGGCCGGCAGCACCTACAGCAAGTTCTGCGGCGGCCAGTAGCCCGCACCTCTTACACGCCGGGCGGCCACGGTCAGGGCACTCCTCCTGCCCCGTGGCCGCCTTTCGCGTTGGCCAAACAAGACAGCCGGCCCCAAGCTTGGGAAAACCTTGGGCTTCTGGCCTCACACCCCTCACCCAGGGGGTCAAAGCGAAGCCCGACTCTCAGGTAGCTCCGGCGTTTCATAGTGTGCAGGCCGCAGACTGTTCCTGTCCCTGAAGCAGAAGATAGCCGCGAACCGAAGCTTCAGACTGCCGGGTCCGGAACGCATTCCCCCCATGTACTCCGGACCCGGCGGACAATCACCTGCCCCGGCCAGGAACGATTGCAACCCGCTGCCGGTGACGCCCAGCTGCCGCGACCCGGATGGATGCCGACCAACTCTTGATCCGAACCTGCGACGACAGTGTCGGGTTCTTGAGCTGCGTCCCGGACCATTTTGTTGAGAATCGCAGGACAGCGTGGACAACTGGATGAGGTGGCTGCATGGCGGAGGACCCGGACTCGGGCCAGGACCTTCCGGTCCTGGATGACGGTGCGCTGCAGGTCCTCACGGACGAAGCCGGGGAGGACGCAGCGCAGAAGTTCATGGAGGAGTATCTGGTGATGCTTCCCGTGCGGGCGGCCAAGATCTTCAAGGGCCTCACCCGCGGCGATACAGAGACAACCCTGGAGGCCATCATCAGCCTGAGGGTCAGCTCCGGAATGGCCGGCGCGCAGCGCCTGGAGGCCTATTGCGGCAGCCTTGAGAGCGCGCTGAAGCACGGGCACCACCCGGACATGACAGCAGTGAAGGCAGTGCTGTTCGCGAACATCCGGCAGGTTGTCCGTGAAGCTTCCCGGCGCGGCCATCTGCCGCCCAAGTCACACGGCTCCTCGGACTCATGAGCCGCGGCCGAGCATTCTGCAACAAAAAACACCCCGGTCCGCGGACCGGGGTGTAACCGTGGAGTTAAGGGGATTTGAACCCCTGACCTCTTCGATGCGAACGAAGCGCTCTACCAACTGAGCTATAACCCCGGGGCGCCGTTTTCCGGAGGAAATCCGACGCCGGTTTCCCTAGGCTACAAATTTTCGTGCCGGTTTGCCAACCAGGCCTCAAAAGTCGTGTCTCCGTAACGCTGTCCGGGGGCCGGGTTCTTCCCTTCGCGCAGCAATCTGCCCGTCGACCCCGGCCCCGCTACGGTAGTTACGCGCGGCGGCGCTGCAGGACGTCGTCAAGGTTGCTCAGCGCGCTCTGGGCCTTGGTCAGCGGCTTGGCGGGGGCGGCGTTCGGGGAGGCCACCGGAGGTGCTGCGGCCGGCCCCTGCTTGAGTGAGGGCTTGCCCACGGACTTGGGGGCCTCCGGCAGCGCCAGCGGTTCGGGTGCCGGACGTTCGGCTTTGGCCGCTTCAACGTAGGTCGGTTTGGGAACTTCCACCGGATCCCAGCTGGAATCCGGCGAGGCCGCCGGGCCCTGGACCGGAGCCGCGGCGCTTTCGTCGCCGGCCGCAAGGGCAACTGCCAATGCCGCTTCGCGGAGTTCGACTGCCGTCAGGGGCTTGGGCTTCGATGCTTCTGCCTCGGCATCGAAAAGTGCATTTTCCCGGGGCTGAGCAGGCTCCGCAGCGGGCACCGATTCCGCGGGGCGCTCGGCGGCGGACTCCCGGCTTGCGGGTGAGCCCATGGCAGCCCTGAAGGCGGCGCTGACTTTCCTGCGCCGGTCGCGGACGGCCAGACGCCGCAGAACCACGACGGCGGCAGCGCCGGTCAGGAAGGCCACGGCCGGAACCCAGGGGTTGCCGAGCCCAAAGAGCCGCAGGACTCCGGCCACGATGGCCGTCAGGAAGGACAGCAGCCCAACGAACGCGATGGCCGTCCGTCCATAGCGGATCCGAAAGGCACCGGTCCCCTTGGCGGCAGGCCTGCTGCCGGACGGAGCCGGGGCGAGGCCTGTTGCTGGTTCGCTGCTCTTCCTGGTGTCCATGCGTTTCTCCTGCTGGGCGGCCATATACACAACCGTCCCGGCTTGCGGGTTTGCAGTTTCGGCGTCGACGCTCTCCAGCGTCAGGTCACCGGCAGCCTGGAACTGATGCCGGCCGTTGCGGAGCACGTAAGGGGCAACCCAAACGATCCAGAGCGCAACTGCAGCCACAAGGATGACTGAGCTGCTAAGGGGGAAGTCCACACACAAAACCGTATGAGGAATGTCGGGGCTCTTGTGGCATTCGTCTCGGTGTGTCGCGGCCCAGCTTCAAATCACTGGACTTATGCGTGCAACCCGGCCCTGACCAGCAGCTCCGTCCGTCAGCAGTCAGGCAGGCCGGACCCGCAGCCAGCGGCTGAGGAGCCCTTCGGGAATTTCCTCCGACGTCAGCGCAAAGGAGCGGTGGTCTGCCCATTCCCCGTTGATGTGCAGGAAGCGCGGGCGGTAGCCCTCATCCCTGAAACCGAGCTTTTCCACGACGCGCAGGCTTGGGCCGTTTTCGGGACGGATATTGATTTCCATCCGGTGCAGGCCAAGGGTCCGGAAACAGTGATCGGTCGCCATCGCCACCGCCGTGGGGGCGATCCCGTGGCCGGCGCGGTCCTGGTCCACCCAGTAGCCGAGCGTCGCCATCATGGCGGATCCCCACACAATGGAGGAGACCGTCAACTGTCCCACGATGACGGGATCACGGTGTCCGGGTGTCCACTCCGCGATCACAAAGGGCAGCGCCGTGGCCTGGGCCGCCTGGGTGTTCAGGGACCTGACCATCTGCCGGTAATCGGGCAGCGCCCCGCCCGGGATCGGGTTGGACGCCTCCCAGGGCGCCAGCCAGTCGCTGTTGCGGGAACGGACCTCAGTCCATTCCTTCCGGTCCCGGTACCTGATGGGCCGCAGGACAAGGTCCCCGCATTCCAGCGTGACCGGCCAGATGTGGCTGACCCTCATGAAGGGTTATTCGGACAAACGGGCGGCAACCTGCGGAAGCCACTCACGCAGGCCGGGTCCGAGGTCGTCGCTGTCAATCGCGAGCTCCACGCAGGCCTTGAGGTAGCTGAGCTTGTCCCCGGTGTCGTATCGGCGGCCGCGGAAGACCACACCGTACACGCCGCCGCCTTCACCGTCCCTGCTGGCCAGCTCCTGCAGGGCGTCCGTCAGCTGGATTTCCCCGCCGCGGCCAGGCTCGGTCTTTTCCAGCACATCGAAAACATCGGGGTGGAGCACATAGCGGCCAATGACAGCCAGGTTGGACGGCGCCTCGTCGACGTCCGGCTTCTCCACCAGCTTGTTGATCTTGACGAAGCCTTCGCCGGCAATTTCGGAGATGTCAGCGCAGCCGTAGGCACTGATCTGGGACGGCTCCACCTCAATGAGGGCCACCACGGAACCGCCTGTTTTGGCCTGCACGTCGATCATGACGCTGAGGAGTTCGTCGCGGGCATCGATGAGGTCGTCACCGAGGAGAACGGCGAAGGGCTCATAGCCGACGTGCTGGCGCGCACGCAGCACCGCGTGGCCCAGGCCCTTGGGGTCCCCCTGGCGGACGTAGTGGATGTCGCCCAGGTTGCTCGCGGCCTGGATCGATTCCAGCTTGGCGGTGTCGCCCTTGGCCTCCAGCGTCGCTTCGAGCGTCGGGACGCGGTCGAAGTGGTCCTCGAGGGCGCGCTTGTTGCGTCCGGTGATCATCAGGACGTCGCTCAGGCCTACATTCACGGCCTCCTCGACGACGTACTGGATGGCCGGCTTGTCAACCACCGGCAGCATCTCCTTGGGCATGGCCTTGGTGGCAGGCAGGAACCTGGTGCCGAGCCCGGCAGCGGGGATAACGGCCTTGCGGACTGAACAATTAGTGGTAGTCACTGGTCTAATCTATCCGAGGGAACATTCATACGGTAAATGCTTCAGGCAGCGGCCCGCCCGCCTGCCGCCGCGACAAAGGATGACATCCATGCCAACAGGGACCATGCCGTCGAAGGACGGGATCCGTTCTCAGCACCGGCAGATCCGGGCCACGATGACAGCAACGGACCTCGCAGTCGCCGGCGTCGGCATCGCCACCCATGGCCTGCCCTGGGCCGAGGCCATCGCTGCGGGCAAGCCGGCCACGTTCACCGCCTACCTCGGCGTCGATTTCGAACCGCCCACCCTTCCCCTGCTGCACGCACTGCATGAGGCGGGCCACAGCATCCTGCTCCCGGTCTGCGAACCGGACCGGGAACTCAGCTGGGTTTTCTGGACCCCGGACAGCGAGTTCGTCCGCAGCAGGTATGCGCCCATCCAGGAACCGGCCGGTGAGCGCCACGGCCTGGACACGGTGCGGACTGCCGCCGGAATGTTCATGCCGGCGACGGCGGTGGACCGCAGCGGCAACAGGATCGGACAGGGCGGCGGCTATTACGACAAGTTCCTGGCCGCAGCCAACGCCGGCGGGCTGCACCTTCCGAAGGCAGCCATCATCTACGACTCCGAACTCCTGCCCGCCCAGACCATCCCGGCCGAAGACTTCGACCGCCCCGTCGAGGCAGTGCTCATGCCCTCCGGCCTGGTAGCCTTCGCGTGACCTCGCCCGGACGGGATGATAGAATTGGCACTCAGGCCCTGCGACTGCTAATGGAGTCATTTCCGCCGCGGTGATCCGTCAAGGAGAAACCGGGAAATGAAGCCAGGCAGCACGGGACCTGTCGTTTGTCCAAGAGGAGGATCTACAGTGCCCACGTATGCCTATGCCTGCAAGGATTGCAGCCATGCCTTCGACATCGTGCAGTCTTTCACCGACAGCACTCTGACGTCTTGCCCCGAGTGCCAGGGCACGCTGCGCAAGAAGTTCAACAGCGTCGGCGTCGTCTTCAAGGGCTCGGGCTTCTACCGGACTGATTCGCGTGATTCCAAGGGAAGCACCGTTTCGCCTTCCCCCGCTGCGTCAGCACCGGCCGCCCCGGCTGCCTCGTCGTCCACTGCTACGTCGGCTGCCCCGGCAGCTGCAGCCGCGAGCTAAGCGCGTTCCCGCGGCACCTGCCGCCTTTGAACTCTGAGAGTCCGGCCGGGGATTACCCGGCCGGACTCTTTCGCATCAGGCGGCCGCTCCTGGAGCCCAGGTGTCACTTCGCGCCCTGGGCTGGGACGTACGACGGCGGCGGCAGGTTTGGGGGCTTAGTTCCGTTCGCGCTGGGGCAGTCTTCCGGTGGGCTGTGCGGCCTGTACAGCCTGTGCAAGGGCGGCTTTTCCACATACGGCTGCCCGCACCTGTCCTGAGCCAACGGACGGCCCGTAGCGTGGCGGCATGCCAGCTACCGGAATCTTCCCTGCAAGGGCATCCCGCCCGGCCGTTCGCCCCGGGCGCCGCAACGCACTGCCCGGCTCCGCCGCCCGTCCCCGGCCGCGCGGAAGGCGCTTCGCGGGTTGGCTGAACCGCAACCGCCGCTTTGCCGTGGCACTCCTGCTCTGCGCGGCAGCGGGGATCGCCGTCCACCAGCTCACTCCTGCCCCGGCCCGGACCGTGACCGTCCTGGCCGCCGCCCGGGACCTTCCGGCCGGAGCGAGCCTGAACGGCTCGGATGTCCGGACGGTCAGTGTCCCGCCGGCCATGGTCCCGGAAGGGACCTTTGCGGACGGCACCGGATTGGCGGGCAAACAGCTGGCGGCACCGCTTCGCCAGGGCCAGCTCCTCACCGATGCGCAGCTGGTGGGGCCGGGCCTGCTGACGGGAGCGCCGCCCGGGTCCGCCGCAGTGCCGCTCCGGATGGCAGATCCGTCCTCCATCCAGCTGGTCTCCCCAGGCCAGCTCGTGAACGTGGTCCTGACAAGCGGCAACGGCTATGAGCAGGCATCAGCTTCGAAAGTACTCGCCCAAGCAGTGCCGGTTCTATGGACCTCTGGCCAGGAAGCGAAGGGCGGCCAGTGGCTTGCTGCCGGGGATTCGGACGGGCTGCTGGTGGTGGCGGCCACCCCTGCGCAGGCCAGCGCGCTGGCAGGCGCGTCAACCCAGGGAAAGCTGTTTTTCGTGCTGGTGGGATCCGGCGTCCGGTGAGCCGGCCCGTGCGAGTTCTGTGCCCCGTGTGGGTCTGCAGCGTGTTAGCCCTGTTGCTCAGCCCCAGTGCGGGGGCTTCTGCTCCTTCAGCCAGGCGTCGTGGTCGTTGCCGGACTCAGCGTCGCCCCAACTGCGGGGGTCGTCCTCGGCTGCCCTGGTGGGGACCACGCCCGTCCGCTGCTGCCCCCCGCCCGCGGCGCGGCGGCCCTTTGCGGGTTTCGCCGGCACGGCTGACAGCCCGTATTTGGGACCGGCACCGTTTTCGCGTTGCGCACCGTCTTCCCGCTCGGTCTCGTCTTTGCGTTCGGTCCCGCCGTCGGATGTCACAGCGGGCCCTCCTTCCGTTCCGTGGCCAGCCCGTCCCGGCTGGCCTCCGAACGGAAGCCTACTCCGGCGCCGGCCGCGTCAAAATCAGCGGGGCCGCGGTGCGCTGGGGCAACCTTTGCCTGATCAGTCTCTGCCTGATCAACGTCCTGCTGGTCAGCGTCTGTCTCATCCGAACCGGGCAAGACCACACCCTCCGAGTCCGCATGCTCCGAAGCCGCATCCGTTGCGTTCCGGCCGGGTGCATCCCAGCCACTCTGGTCGGCATTGCTACCGTTCGGGTCGTCGCCGAAAGGATCGTCCAGGTTCTCGTACCCGGTCTCCTCCCCCGCCTCAGACTCGAAACCACCGACCGCCAGGGTGCTGACGTCGTCATCCAGGAAGAAACCCGCCGCACCCACAGAGCGCACCGGCGGAGCAGGCTTCTCAAGCCCGAGATACCCGCCGATCCTGTCGGCGCAGGCCGAGGGATCGGTGAAGACCTCGATGGTCCACAGCGGCATGTACCGCCAGCCGAGCCGCTCCAGCAGCTGGGGGCGCAGCCGGCTGCGTTCCCGGACCGTCATCTGGCGGTACTGTTCGGTGCCGTCCGATTCGATGGCCACCGGCCGCGGAATGTCGGCCTCGTCCTGGCCCATGGTGCTCAGCGGGTCGGCAGCGGCCACCACGTCGATGACACCGTCGTACTGGTGCCAGACGCGGGCACCGCGGGCCCGCAGCCGGTCGCCGAGATCGGCCACCAGCGGGTCGGCCCCCAGCGCCTGTTCACTTGCCGCTGCCCGCGACGCAGGGGTCCCCAGATCGGTGTTGCCGGAGATCTCGCGGTCGAGGAGTTCGAACAGGTCGACGGCGCCGTGGGCCAGCCGCGTCCGGTCAAGGTCTTCAGGTTTGAAGCACGTCAGGACGTGCAGCGACTGCCGTGCCCGGGTCATGGCCAGGGCGAACTTGGCCCGGCCACCCTCGGCGGACAGCGGCCCGAAGCTGTGCAGGGCCCGGCCGTGCGGCGTCCGTCCGTAGCCCGGCGAGAAGATGACTCGGTCGCGGACCAGCCCCTGGGCCCGTTCCAGGTCCACCACCCGGAAGGATTCGTCGCCTGCCGTGAAGAATCCGGACAGCGAGGGATGGTTGGGCAGCTGCAGCCGGATGGACTCGCCGATGCGTGCCGCGTGCCTGAGGCTGGCAGTCACCACCGCCAGCGAAGTCCGGGGCCGGAGCCGCGCGTGCTCGAACACGAGTTCAACCACCCGGTTCACCTCGGCCACCACCGATTCAACGCCATCATGGTCGGCGCTGGGCAGACCGGTGCCGTCGGGCAGGTACTCCACCGTCAGCGCACGGTCCAGCCCCGTGGCCGACTGCCCCTCGGGGAGGCGGCGGAGGCCGCCGCCGTAAAAGTTCTTGCTCAGCTGCAGCACCAGGTCCTCGTCCACCGCACGGTAGACGGAGCGCAGCGGCGCCGTCGGCAGCACTGCAGAAAGTGCCGTGAACGCGCTTTCGACGCTCTGGTGCGACTGCTCGCCGGCAGCGAGCCGCTCCACCGCAACGGTGAAGGTGCGAGGGCTGGCGATCTTCTCGTCGCCAAAGGCAATCACCTGGCGGGCCCGGGCTACGGCGGGGAGGACCGCCTGCAGCGACGTCGCCTCTGCGTCGAGGATCACCACGGCATCGAACTTTTGCTCGGCGGGCAGGAGCCCGGTCATGAGGTAGGGACTGACCGACCAGACAGGCACCAGCATGGGAACCAGCCCGGGTGCCTGTGCCGTCAGCGCAGCAAGCGTGACCCGCCCGTCCTTGAGCAGGCTGCGGAGCAGGTCCGCCTGGCGGGCATGCTCCTCGATGCCGGCACGCCAGCGCTCGGCCAGCTTCCACCGCAACCGCCCTGCGCCGCTGGCGATGTGGGCATTGTCGGCGAGCCGGTACTCCGCCTCAAGCTGGCGCAGCGCGTCACCGTCGGACATAGCCAGGTAGTCGTCGCCGCTGATCATCGCTTCGAGCGCCGACTGCCACCAGGCCAGGTCAAGTTCGGCAGCGACCGACCCGGCACCGACCTCGCGCTCCGAGAGGTCCGCCAGCAGCTCGCCCAGACCATGCTCGCGCATGTTCTCGATGAGCAGCGTTCGCTCGGGCAGGGTCTGCAGCGTCTGGGTGTCCGCCACAAGCCTTTCCAGGCGCTCCATGAGCTCCGGGTACGGGAGGTTTTCGAGCGAGCCGCCGGCAGCCGTATGCCGCAGGGCCTCGCCCAGCATCTTCATCTCGCGGGTCAGTCCGCGGTGCATGATGCTGATCTCCGCCAGGCCGGAGGGGACCGCCGGGTGCCGCTGCGTGGTGGCGTACCCTGCCCACTGGGCACGCTGTTCCTGCACCAGCACCAGCGAACTGTGAAGATCGGCAATGTGGACACCCGGGCGGACGTACTCCTTGGCCACCCGGCGCAGGCGGGAGCGCTGCATGGAGGCCATCTCGATGCCGCGCTCCCGGCGCCAGGACGAGGACGCCGTCGCGGAAATCAGGTCGGTCACGGGCCGGTCGAAAATGTCCGGGGTGAACTTGTCCAGGCTTTCGCGGACGGCCACCAGGAGCTTGAGCTGGGAGCCCCATTCGGCGAAGGTGGTGCCCAGCCGGATTTCGGCGTGGCCGGCCACGTCCGTCATCCGTTCCTGGAGCAGCGGCAGCTTCTTCGCCACCGCACGCGCCAGCTCCTGCGCTTCCTCGGTTTCCTTCCGCGTCACCAGGCGCGCACCGTGCCAGGGGCTGGTGGTGGATGCCCTGCTGAAAGCACCGAGTTCGGCGGCGCGCTTGAGCCGGCCGGCCAGCTCCTCGCGGTCCCGGATGCTGTCCAGGACGCTGCGCTTCAGGCGGACCGTGGTGGCCGGGGCCGGCTGGATGGACGTCAGCTCGGCGAGCGACTGCATGGCCTGGTACGGCGAGCAGCCCCACCGCTGCCGGACGTTGTGCAGCGACGCGACGTGGTCCAGCAGCGCGTGGCGGTGGTCTGTGAGGGTCTTGTGCAGGCTACCGAGCTGCGGCTCCTGGGCTTTCTCGTTGCGCACGATGGCGCGCACCAGCTGCCCCTTGAGCTGCTGCGGCGTTGCGTTTCCGGACAGCTGGAAAAGGATGGAGTCCAGGCCCAGGTTTTCGAGCCGCCCGGCCACTTCGTTGAGGCTGGCACGCCGGTCCCCCACCACGAGGACGGTCTTGCCTTCGTCCACGAGCGCACCGATGGTGTTGATCGCCGTCTGCGTCTGGCCGGTGCCGGGCGGGCTGCTCACCACGAGCGAGTCCCCCGCACGAACGGCATCGATCACATACTGCTGATCGGCGTCGGCGTCGAGGAGGAGCAGCTCCTCGGCAGGATCCCGCTCGTCCACGCTGGGGAAGCGTCCGGGCTCGAGTGCGGGCACGTCAACGACCTCGCCCGACGCGGCCTTGGCCAGCGAGGCCACCAGCGCGTTCTGCCCGTTGATCCACGGATCGTCGAGGTTCCCCGAAAGGTCCGCGAAGGTCGAGACCAGCAGGTTGTGTTCCACGTCGGCGCCGTGGATCGGCTTGACCAGGGTGCTGATCCGGTCCAGCACCGGCAGGGGGTCGAACCGCGCGGTGCTGTACGCCATCCGGGTCACCGCGTTGACGTCGAACACAATGCCGTGGATGGTCTTGAGGTGACGGATCAGGGCGGGGTTGATGCGTGCCTGCTCCGTAAGCTGGAGTTCGTAGTCGTCTTCCCCGGGGCGGATGGTGAGCGACATGGCGGTCAGCATCACCGGCGCCGAGACGCGCTGCGGCTTCCCGCCGACGGCGGAGGTCCACACCACCGTGCCGGCCGAAAAGTACCCTGCCTCGATGCCGCGGTCATTAGCCAGTTCGAAAATCTTCGAGCGCAGGTTCCGGCAGGCCCGGGCGGCCACGACGTACTGCTGCTGGTCACGGATCAGCGTGGAGAGCCGCGTCCGCCGCCCGGCCATCAGCTGTGCCAGGCCCGAAGGGTGCGCGTGCGTCAGGTCGATGGAGCCCTCGGGCGTTTTGGTAAAGCGCAGCATGGTGTCTGCCCCTGTAACGGGCTTGAGCCCGGACAGCCACTTCCTGAGCTCCTCCGAACCCTCGGAGTCGACCTGACCTACTGACACTACTGCCTTCTTTTCTGCGCTTGCGCGTGACGCCTTGGACCATACGGGCATAGTTTCGAGCGTAGCCGGAAACCGCCGCGGTTGAGAGACCGCAACACTGGGACGGCCCAAGTTGCGGCGCATTTCGCACGGTCGCCCGCCGTGCCGGATGCGGCGCCGGGGAATGCAAAATGGCCGGCCTCCCTGCGGAGGCCGGCCATTCTTACAACGCTATTCCCACTCGATGGTTCCCGGCGGCTTGCTGGTGACGTCCAGCACCACCCGGTTGACGCCGTCCACCTCGTTGGTGATCCGGTTGGAGATCCGGGCCAGCAAGTCGTAGGGAAGCCGTGACCAGTCTGCCGTCATGGCGTCCTCGGAGGAGACGGGGCGCAGCACGATCGGGTGGCCGTAGGTGCGGCCGTCGCCCTGGACGCCGACGCTGCGGACATCCGCGAGCAACACCACAGGCATCTGCCAGACGTCGTTGTCGAGTCCGGCGGCCGTCAGTTCGGCGCGGGCGATGGCGTCGGCCTTGCGCAGCAGGTCCAGGCGTTCCTTGGTGACCTCGCCGACGATGCGGATGCCCAGGCCGGGGCCGGGGAACGGCTGGCGGCCGACGATCTCCTGGGGCAGGCCGAGCTGGGCGCCCACGGCACGCACCTCGTCCTTGAACAGGGACCGCAGCGGTTCGACGAGCTCAAACTCCAGGTCCTCCGGCAGGCCGCCCACGTTGTGGTGGCTCTTGATGTTCGCTGCGCCCTCGCCGCCGCCGGATTCGACGACGTCCGGGTACAGGGTGCCCTGCACGAGGAACTTGATCTTTTCGCCGTGCGCGGCAGCGTCGGCGATGATGGCGCGCTCGGCCTCTTCGAAGGCCCGGATGAATTCGCGGCCGATGATCTTGCGCTTGGTTTCGGGATCGCTGACGCCGGCAAGCGCCGCCTGGAAGCGCTCCTGCTCGTTGGCAACGTAGAGGTTCACGCCGGTGGCGGCAACGAAGTCGCGCTCCACCTGTTCGGCTTCGCCTTCGCGGAGCAGCCCGTGGTCAACGAAGACACAGGTCAGCTGGTCGCCGACGGCGCGCTGGACGAGCGCTGCGGCAACGGCCGAGTCCACGCCGCCGGAGAGGCCGCAGATGACCCGGGCATCGCCGATCTGCTGGCGGATGCGTTCCACCTGCTCCTCAAGGATGTTGCCGGTGGTCCAGTTCTGCTCCAGCTTGGCGCCCTTGAACAGGAAGTTTTCCAGCACCTGCTGGCCGTAGGCGGAGTGCTTCACCTCGGGGTGCCACTGCACGCCGTACAGGCACTTCTCCTCGTTGGCGAACGCGGCAACTTCAGCGCCCGCCGTGGTGGCCAGCACCTCGAAGCCCTCGGGGGCCTCGTGGACGGAGTCGCCGTGGCTCATCCAGGTGTTCTGGTGCTGGGGCATGCCCTCGAGGACGGAGCGGCCTTCGCCGAGGATGGTGGTCTGGGTGGAGCCGTACTCCCGCAGGCCGGTCCTGTCCACCTTGCCGCCGAGGGCGTTGGCCATGGCCTGGAAGCCGTAGCAGATGCCGAAGACGGGAACGCCGGCTTCGAACAGGTCGGCGCCGACGCTCGGGGCGCCGTCGGCGTAGACGCTGGCGGGGCCGCCGGAGAGGATGATGGCGGCAGGGTTCTTGGCCAGGAGCTGCTCAGTGCTGTAGGTATGCGGAACCACTTCCGAATACACATTCGCTTCCCGGACGCGGCGGGCAATCAGCTGCGCGTACTGGGCACCGTAGTCAACAACCAGCACCGGCTTCTGGGAAGTCTGGGATGCAGTGGGAGTAGTCACCGTACTAGCCTACTTGGCGGGCTTGCCCCGACGCATCTTGAGCGGGCCCGCTGTGATGCACGGAACGCAAATCAGTAGCGGCTGGCGGCCTGCGGGTTGGCCGCGAGTTCGGCTTCCACCTCGGCGTGGAACTTCTTCTCCACGATGAAGGACAGGAACGGGACGACGCCGCCGAGTGCCAGCAGGATCATCTTGGCGAACGGCCAGCGCATCAGCGTCCACAGCCGGAAGTTGGACATCAGGTACACGACGTACATCCAGCCGTGGACGATGAGCACGGTGACGGACACGTTGAACCCGCCCAGGACGCCCTTCGGTTCGGCCTGGGCGAAGCCGAAGCCGAACGGCTGTCCGGTCAGGGCGTCCGTTCCGCCGGCGAAGAGGTACTGGCCGAAACCGTAGCGGGCCACCAGCTCCGCGCACAGGAGCAGCAGCATGGCACCCGTGAGGTAGGCCATGACCTTGTAGAACTTCAGGGCGGAGCGGATCTGCGCCTCCGTGCCGCCAAAGCGTCGCTTCTTCGCCCCGGTCGGGTTGGAGGGCTGGATGGCCGGCTTGGGTTCGATCATGGCTGTACCTTTTGTTGGATCTCGTTGGGTTGGGTCGGTTCTGGTCCCTCGTGGCCGTGGTCGCCGGTGTCGTCCTCGGCGTCCTCGAGGCTTCTGCGGTAGTCGTCCTTGACCAGCCGCCACCAGATGAAGAGTGCGAAGCCGGCGAACACGATCCACTCCACGGAGTAGAACAGGTTCAGCCAGTTGACCTTCGCGGCCGGTGGCTGCGCGGCAATGCCGAGCGGCTCCAGGCCGCTGCCGGCGGCAGCACCGACGTCGGCGGTTCCTGACTTTTCCGCCGTGGCGGAAACGAACGCGGGGTAGCTGCTGACGTTCCAGGCGTTGATGAGTTCGGCTACCGAGACGGCCGTCGCCTGGCCGGGTTCGGGGGCCGTGTTGGGCACCGGCGCCTCGGACGGCAGCAGCCGTCCGGTCAGCCGGACAATGCCCGACGGCGGGGTGCCGGCGTCGGCGGGATCGGCGATCCAGCCGCGCGCCACCGGTATGTAGGTTTTCGGTGAGGATGCCGCGCCTTTGAGCACCGGGGCGTCGGCCACGGCGAAGGCCGCGACCACCCAGTATCCGGTCTTGCCGTTCTTGAGGCGCCCCGGAACCAGGACCTGCTTGGCCGGATCGTAGGTGCCGGATGCCGTGACCATCTGGTCCGCCACCGAGCCGTGGAAGAAGTCGCCGGGCTGGAGGGTTTTCGTCAGCGCCTGCGCCTGCTCCGTGGTGGGGTTGACCGGCACTTCAGGCTGCGTGGAACGGCCGAACTGCCATTGGCTCAGGAGCACAAAGACACCCGAAACGGCGATCGCAAAGACCAGGCCTGCGATCCACCGGGGCTGGAGGGCTGTTTTCCACACCCCTTAACGTTACTTCGTCCGCGTGTAGAACAACGAAACGCCTGCCCAGGAGAGGGGCTCGCTAGTGGTCGAAGAAGACCAGGCTCGAGTTGATGAGCTCGGCGATGACCTCGGCGTCGTAGGCACGGCGCAGCGATTCGCGGAACGATTCCTTGGACAGGGACCGGGCCAGGGTGGCCAGCACCTCCAGGTGGTCGGAGAAGGAACTCGCCGGCGTGGCGATGAGCAGGACCACGGTGGCAGGACCGTCGGAGGCGCCGAAGTCCAGGGCCTTGCCGTACTTCGTGATGCCGACGGCGATCGAGGTCTCGGAGACGAACTCGCTGCGGGCGTGCGGCAGGCCCACTCCGCCTGGCAGGCCGGTGGCCAGCTGGTGCTCACGGGCATTGACGTGCGCCAGGAAGCCCTCGAGGTCTGAAACGCGGCCGGCCTCGAACAGCTTCCGGGCCAGCTGGCTGGCGGCGTCCACCTTGTCCTCGGCATCCATTTCGAGGATTACCAGGTCCGGTGTGGTGAGTTGCGCGTCGTAACGGTCCAGTGGTTCCGCCAAGTGGTGTCCCTTCAGTGGGGCCGGGGCCTGTCCGGCGGCAAATTGCGAGCTCAGCGCAGCGGGACGATATCCTCCGCACCCAGCCGGGCCGCATCCGCCGACTCGTCATCCGGCTGCTGCTGACTTAGCCGTTCGGCCTCCACCCGCGCAAGGTAATGCTTGATTTCGCTTTCCCGCTGCGCATCGCTCCAGCCAAGAATTTCTCCCATAAGCTTAGCGACTACCGGGACGGCAGACACACCGCGGTCCCACGCCTCGATGGAAATCCTGGTGCGCCGGGTCAGGACGTCGTGCACGTGCCGGGCGCCTTCATGGGTTGCCGCGTAAACCGCCTCAGCCTGCAGGTAGTCGTCGGCGCCGGGCAGCGGTTCGGCCAGTTCCGGCCGGTCCTGGATGATGGCCAGCACCTCCGAGGCCATCGATCCGTAGCGGTTCAGCAGGTGCTCAACGCGCGCCACGTGCACCCCGGATTCCTCGGCGGTCCGGTTGCGCCTGTTCCAGGCGGCCTTGAACCCGTTGGCGCCCAGCAGCGGAATGGTCTCGGTACAGCTCGGGGGAACGCGCTCGTCCATGCTGCGGACGGCCTCGTCCACGGCGTCTTTGGCCATGACGCGGTACGTGGTCCACTTGCCGCCG
Source organism: Arthrobacter sp. NPDC058097 (assembly GCF_042884885.1). NCBI lineage: Bacteria > Bacillati > Actinomycetota > Actinomycetes > Micrococcales > Micrococcaceae > Arthrobacter > Arthrobacter sp. NPDC058097. The sequence continues at coordinate 107,700 of NZ_JBHVSZ010000002.1, read as the reverse complement.
GCCACCACCACCAGCCCGGGCACGGGATGCGCCACGACGTGCTCGCGGGAGAGCTTGGCCGTGGAGTCGCTTTCCCCGGCCAGCAGCGGCCGGAGCCCCGCGTAGACGCCCTCCACGTCCTCCCGGGTGAGGGGCCGCTTCAGGACCTTGTTGACGTGCTCCAGGAGGTAGTCGATGTCCTTGCTGGACGCCGCGGGATGGGCCTTGTCCAGGTGCCAGTCGGTGTCCGTGGTGCCGATGATCCAGTGCCGCCCCCAGGGGATGACGAACAGCACGGACTTCTCGGTCCGGAGGATCAGTCCGACCGTTGACTGGAAGCGGTCCCGTGGCACCACCAGGTGGATGCCCTTGGACGCGCGTACCTTCAGCTGCCCGCGCTCGGTGACCATGGCCTGGGTTTCGTCGGTCCACACGCCTGTGGCGTTGATGACCTGCTTGGCCCGGATGTTGAAGCTGGAGTTGTCCTCGCGGTTGACCACCTTGGCGCCCACCACCCGCTCGCCCTCGCGGAGGAAGTCGACGACGGCGGTCTGGTTGACCGCGTGCGCGCCGTAGTAGGCGGCGGTGCGGACCAGGTTGGCCACGTACTTGGCGTCGTCCACCTGGCCGTCGTAGTAGCGGATGGATCCGACGAAGGCGTCGTCCTTAAGGCTCGGGGCGGCGCGCAGGGTGCCCCGGCGCGAGAGGTGCTTGTGGAACGGCACGCCGCGCTTGTGGCCGCCGGAGATGGACATGACGTCGTACAGTGCGATGCCGGCGCCGATGTACGGCCGCTCGACGAAGTGTTTGGTCAGCGGGTACAGGAACGGCACCGGCCGGGCCAGGTGCGGCGCCAGTTCAGAAAGCAGCAGCCCCCGTTCCTGGAGCGCCTCCTTCACGAGTGCGAAGTCGAGCATTTCCAGGTAACGGAGGCCGCCGTGGATGAGCTTGGAGGACCGTGACGATGTCCCGGCGGCCCAGTCGTTGGCTTCCACGATGCCGACGTTAAGGCCGCGGGTCACAGCGTCGAGGGCCACGCCGGTGCCGACGATACCGCCACCGACTATGAGGATGTCCAGTTCCTTGCCCGGCTCCGCCGAAGCCTTCAGCGCGGCCAGCGCAGCCTCCCGCGCCTCAGGTCCCAGAGCGCCTTTCGTCGCCGCCGGACGTTCACCGAAACCGGTCATGACAGGCCTCCATCCTCATCGAACGTTGTAGTTCACCAGAGTACTTCGTACGCCTGCCGATGGGCAGGGCGCGGGCTATGTTGCCGGAGGCTGCAGGTCAGTTTCCCGCGTAGGGGGAAACCACGACGTCGACCCGCTGGAACTCCTTGAGGTCCGAGTAGCCGGTGGTGGCCATGGAACGGCGGAGCGCGCCGATCAGGTTGGAGGTTCCGTTGGTGTGGTGGCCCGGCCCGAAGAGCACCTCTTCCAGCGGACCGACAGTTCCGATGTTGACCCTGTCGCCGCGGGGCAGTTCCAGGTGGTGGGCCTCCTGGCCCCAGTGCCAGCCCTTTCCGGGGGCTTCCTCTGCCCGGGCGAGGGCCGTGCCGAGCATGACGGCGTCGGCGCCCATGGCGATGGCCTTGACGATGTCACCCGAGGTGCCCATGCCGCCGTCGGCGATCACGTGGACGTAGCGTCCGCCGGACTCGTCCATGTAGTCGCGGCGGGCGGCGGCGACGTCGGAGATGGCGGAGGCCATGGGCGAGTGGATGCCCAGGGCGCGGCGCGTGGTGGTGGTGGCACCGCCGCCGAAACCGACCAGGACGCCGGCCGCGCCGGTGCGCATGAGGTGCAGGGCGGGCGTGTAGCCGGCGGCACCGCCCACGATGACGGGGACGTCGAGTTCGTAGATGAACTGCTTGAGGTTCAGCGGCTCGTGGTCCTTGGAGACGTGCTCTGCGGAAACCGTGGTCCCGCGGATCACAAAGATGTCGACGCCGGCAGCCACCACGGTCTTGTAGTGTTCCTGGGTGCGCTGCGGGGTCAGGGAGCCGGCCACGGTGATGCCGGCGGCGCGGATCTCGGCCAGCCGGGACGTGATCAGTTCGGGCTGGATGGGTGCCTGGTAGAGCTCCTGCATCCGCCGGGTGACGGCCGGGCTGTTGGTTTCGTCCGCGAGCGCGCCGATCTCGTCCAGCACAGGCTGCGGGTCCTCGTACCGGGTCCAGAGGCCCTCGAGGTCCAGGACGCCCAGGCCGCCGAGCTTGCCGAGCGTGATGGCCGTCGCCGGGGACATGGCCGAGTCCATGGGTGCCGCGATGACAGGCATGTCGAACTTGTAGGCATCGATCTGCCACGAGACGGAGACGTCCTTGGGGTCACGGGTGCGACGGTTGGGGACGATCGCAATGTCGTCCAGGGAGTAGGCACGACGCCCACGCTTGCCACGGCCAATCTCAATCTCGTAAGTCACTGCTCTAGGTTATCCCAGCTAAAGTGGCGGGATGGGCAGGCGGTGGGTCTTCGACGGCCACATAGCAGGCATGGGAACCGCTTCCGGCCTGCGCGCCGTGGTGGGGATCTGGCAGGAATCGCCCTTCGGTCCCTTCGCGGACGTGATGGTCCAACTACCGTCAGGGCGGCGGACACTGCTGGCTCCGAGGGACGACGTGGCTGGATTCATTGCGGACACCTACGGCTTCGAGGAGGTCCGCGTCCTGGACGTCGCAGCGGTCCTGAACGGGCAGTCGCTGACGGTCGACGCCGGTCCCCTGGCAATCCGGGCGGGCATCGGCGGCAGGGCACTCCTTGGGGCACTGCTGCGTGCTGTGCCCCGGCCGGTTGCCGTGCACACCCGCTGGCTCACCGCGGTCAGCCCGCTCGTGGCTGCAGCCGGCGCCGGAACCCGGACCTTCGGCACGGCGGGGAACGGCAGGTGCGAATATTACGGGGTGAGCGACCTGCATCACGTCAGCTCCGCCGTCGTCAGCTGGGAGGGTGAGGATGCCGGGACCCTGTCCGCTATCAGGCCACCGGTGACTTTTGGGTTCAGCAGCGTTCCGCCGCGGCCCAGCCTCGCCCGGGTCCGGACCACCGTGGTGGAGGTCAGATCCCCCCGGCCTCTGGGCCCACGCCAGCAGGGTTCCCTGGCCGAGCGTGCGAGGTTAGGGGGCTGGTGGGGACGCTGAGCTGGGACTCGAACATCCGGAAGTAGCGGCCGCGGAGGGCCACCAGTTCCCGGTGCGTGCCCTGCTCCACGATCCGGCCGTCCTCGAGCATGTACACGATGTCCGCCTTCTCGATCGTGGCGAGCCGGTGGCTGATGGCGATGATGGTGCTGCTGCGTTCTGCGAACAGCCGGGTGAAGATGCGGTGCTCTGCCAGCGCGTCGATGGCTGAAGTGGGCTCGTCCATGACCATGAAGGAAGCGTTCCGGTAGAAGTTCCGCGCCATGGCCAGCCGCTGCCACTGCCCGCCGCTCAGCCCGCTCCCCTTGCGGCCGCGCGGATCCTCCATCCAGTTGCTGACGTGGTTGTCCAGGCCGTTGGGCAGCCTGTTGATGAACTCCAGTGCCTCGGCGTCCGAGGCCGCCCGGCTGATCCGCCCGTCGTCGCGGGGCGAGTCGACGTCGCCGAAGAGGATGTTTTCCGCCGCGGTGGCGAACTCGTATTTGAGGAACTCCTGGCTCAGCACCGCCAGGTGGCGGTGCCAGGAGGTGACGTCGACGGCGGCGAGGTCCACGCCGTCGAGCATCACCTGGCCGGAGTCCGGGCGGTAAAGCCCGGCCAGGATGCGGATCAGCGTGGACTTCCCGGCCCCGTTCTCCCCCACGATGGCGATGTGCTGGCCTTCGCGGATGGTCATGCTGATACCCCGGATGACTTCGATGTCACTGCCGGTATAGGTGAAGCGGATGTCCCGCAGCTCAACCGTCCTGGGCGCCTCCAGCAGCGGCGGTGCGTGGCTGGAATGTACGGGCAGCGCCATGAACAGCTCGTAGTCCTTGAGGTTGGCGAGGTCCTCGTCGATGGAGCTGAGCGAGGAGACCAGGCTGTTCGCCGTGGACAGCGCCCGGCTAACGATCTGCTGGACGTAGAGGAACTGCCCCACGGGCTGGGCCCGGGCGATGATCTGGCCCACCACCCAGATCAGCGACACGACCTCGGCGGCGTACTGCAGGGCGTCGGCGGCCAGCTGCTTGGGCATGTACCGCTTCTGGAAATCCAGCCGGCGCTTCTCGTCGGCGTCGCGGAGCCGGGAGCGAAGGTCCATCAGGTACCCGACGATCCCGTACAGGCGCATTTCCGCGATGTGCTGCGGGCGGAGCAGATTGGTCTCGATCATGCGCCGCTGCCGCCGCGAATCCACTTGCGTGTTCCAGTGCGCGATCTGCTCGCGGGACAGCTTGAACTGCAGGTAGACGCTGGGAACGATCGCGACCAGCACGATCACCGCGATCCACCAGCTCACCAGCAGCAACGCGCCGATGGCCAGGATCACCGACACCAGCTGGGTGAAGATGGCCGCGATCCGGTCCAGGACCCTGGCATAGGAATCGGAGAACCGCTTGGCGCGGTCGTAGAGGTCTACCGTTTCCTTGTCGTCGTACCGCCAGAAATCCAGCGCCAGGAACCGCTCGTACATCAGGTCGCCCACGATGGCGCCGACCCGAAAGCTCATGACCTGCTGGATGTAGCGGTCAAGGCTGCCGAAGGCGCCCCAGAACAGGCCCAGCGCGGCGGTGATGATGACGTAGACGATGGCCTGCTGTCCGGCGGCTGCATCCCCGCTGTAGGCGGCCGCCAGCGCCGTGGTGGTCAGGCCGGCGAAGTACGTGGTGACCAGCGGCAGCACCGCCGAGATCAGCGAACCGGCCACCTTCATGAGCACGGCGCCCGGGGACGCACGGAAACTGACGCGCAGCACCTGGGCCACGGCGCGGGCATAGGGCTTCAGTGCCAGCCGCCGCTGGGGCTCCCGTTTCGGGTTCAGTTCGGCGGGGTGGCGTGGTTGGGACATGGCTCCAGCCTAGTCCCGGCGCACCGGCACGTCTGAGGCGGCGCAAACGACGACGGGCCGCTGGGAGGCTACCCAGCGGCCCGTCGGCGGTACCCGGTTAGCGTGAACCGTAGTTCGGCGCCTCGACCGTCATCTGGATGTCGTGCGGGTGCGATTCCTTCAGGCCGGCGGGGGTGATCCGGACGAACTTGCCGCGGGCCTTCAGCTCGGCAACGGTCGGAGCGCCCGTGTAGAACATCGTCTGGCGCAGGCCGCCCACCAGCTGGTAGGCCACCGAGGCCAGCGGGCCGCGGTAAGCCACGCGGCCCTCGATGCCCTCGGGGATGAGCTTGTCATCGCCGGAGACGTCGGCCTGGAAGTAGCGGTCCTTGGAGTAGGACGTGTTCTTGCCGCGCGACTGCATGGCGCCGAGGGAGCCCATGCCGCGGTAGCTCTTGAACTGCTTGCCGTTGACGAAGATCAGCTCGCCCGGGGATTCGTCGCAGCCGGCCAGCAGGGAGCCGAGCATCACGGTGTCGGCTCCGGCGACCAACGCCTTGCCGATGTCGCCCGAGTACTGCAGGCCGCCGTCGGCGATCAGCGGAACGCCGGCCGGAATGGCTGCCTTGGCCGATTCGTAGATGGCGGTGATCTGCGGAACACCCACACCGGCCACCACGCGGGTGGTGCAGATGGAGCCCGGGCCGACGCCTACCTTGATGCCGTCGGCACCGGCGTCGATCAGCGCCTGGGCGCCTTCGCGGGTGGCAGCCTGGCCGCCGATGATGTCCACGTGCGCGGCAACCGGATCGGACTTCAGGCGGCGGATCATGTCCAGCACGCCCTGCGAGTGGCCGTTCGCGGTGTCCACGAAGAGGGCGTCAACGCCGGCGTCGATGAGCTTCATGGCGCGTTCCCAGCCGTCACCGAAGAAGCCGATGGCGGCACCGACGCGCAGCCGGCCCTCGTCGTCCTTGGTGGCCAGCGGGTACTGCTCGGCCTTGGTGAAGTCCTTGGTGGTGATGAGGCCCTTCAGGCGCCCCTGCTCGTCCACCAGCGGGAGCTTCTCGATCTTGTTCGTGGCCAGCTTGTGCGAGGCCTCTTCGCGGCTGATGCCGACGTGGCCGGTGACCAGCGGCATCTTGGTCATGACGTCGCTGACCAGGCGGATCGGGAAGTCGGACTCCGGCACGAAGCGGGTGTCGCGGTTGGTGACGATGCCGAGGAGGCGGTTGCCGTCGTCGACCACGGGAAGGCCGGAGACGCGGTAACGGGCGCACAGCTCATCGAGTTCCTGCAGCGTGGCCTCGGGGCCGATGGTGAGCGGGTTGGTGATCATGCCCGACTCGCTGCGCTTGACGCGGTCCACCTGGTCGGCCTGGTCGTCGATCGCGAGGTTGCGGTGGACCACGCCGAGGCCGCCCTGGCGGGCCATGGCGATGGCCATCCGGGATTCGGTGACGGTGTCCATGGCTGCGGAAAGCAGCGGCGTCTGGACGGAGATGCGCTTGGAGATCCGGGACGATGTGTCGGCCTCGGAGGGGATCACGTCGGTGTGGCCGGGAAGCAGCAGGACGTCGTCGTACGTCAGGCCGATGAAGCCGAAGGGGTCGTGCTCGGGCTGGGTCATGAGTGCGCCTCTTACCTTGGTTTACAGGTTCACGGGTAGGGGTTGCAGCCGATGACCAGCCCGTCATTACGGGACTGGCCTGTGCAGGGTTGGCCCTGTGCTGGTTAAAGCGGGGCCAGGAGGTGGTTCTGGAGGAATTGAATTAATACTAGAACCTTGGCGGCCATCGCCATATTCCATGCCGGCATTGTGAGCAACGGCACTCCCCACTCGCTACCTAACCTCGCAAGCTCGGCCAGGGAACCCCGCGAGCGTGGGCCCCTATTTCCACCCCGTGGACGCCAGGAGCCGCTTCTCGAACATCGGAATCATGGACTGGACGTAGGTCTTGGTGAGGTGGTTGTCGTCCTTGTAGACGTAGACGTTGCCCACCACGGCCGGGCAGATGCCGTCCGCGCAGATGAAGTCGCTCATGTCCATCAGGCGCAGCCCGTCCACCTTGCCCCGGTACGCATCCAGCGGGGACCTGGCGGCCAGGGACTCACCCAGCGGCGGGTTGCACTCCGGCGCGGCGGTGCCGTACTTCTGGACGCACTCGGGCATGTTGATGGCGAAGCGGGGGTTGTCCCGGACGCCCACCACGTCGATCCCGGCGTCGGTGAACGGCTTGATGCCCTCCAGGTAGCCGGGCACCTCGGTTTCGAACGGGGCTTCCTTGTGCGTGAGTGACGCCACGGTGAACACCGCGTCCGGCTTGTGCTCCATGACGTACGCGGCGCTGGCCTTGTTGAACGCGTTGCAGTCGGCGTCGCGTTCCGGGGATTCGGCGCCGAACCGGCAGTTGCCCTTCAGGAGGGTGACCACCTCCCAGCCATGGTCCCTGGCGATGGGGCCGAGCGCGGCCATGTACTGCTGCGCGTGGGAGTCACCCAGTACCACGATCCGCTTGGTGACCTTGTCCGGCTTGCTGTTCTGCAGGCAGCCGTTGAGCAGCGGGTCGCTGGGGACGTTCTGGTCGGTGCACAGCCCGTCGATGTCCGCCCACTCGTTTTTCATGGCGGCCGGGGCCGGGATCACGGTGGCTTCCGGCGTCGGCTTGCCGGCGTTTTCCGGCGCCAGCGCGGCGGCTCCGGGAGTCAGCTCGCGCGGCTGCGCCGCTGCCGCCGCCTCCTCGGCGTTCAGCCTGGTCTGCCACAGCGCGACCGGACCGGCCAGCAGGGCGCCGCAGGCAACAATTACGACGGCGGTGCGCCAGGCGCGCAGCTGCGGCCAGTGCCATTCGCGCAGGGGCTTCTCGACGAAGCGGGTGGTCAGCACGGCCAGGACCACTGAACCTGCCACAATGGCCAGGCCCTGGACCAGGTTGGGCTTTTCGATGCCGGTGGCCGCAAGTGACAGCACCAGGACCGGCCAGTGCCAGAGGTACAGGGCGTAGGAGTTGTCCCCCAAAGCCACGAGGGGTTTCGAGCAGAGGATGCGGTCCACGCCGAACCGGCTGCCGCTTTGCCCGGCGACGATGATGGCAGCCGCGGCCAGCGTGGGCCACAGCGCGATGAAGCCCGGGAACGACCGGTCCACGGTGAGGAGCAGGCCGCACGAAATCATGGCGGCCAGGCCGGCCCAGCCCAGGACCACGCGCAGCGCCTTGCCCGGTTTCAGGTAGGGCAGCGCCAGGGCCAGCAATGACCCCAGCGCGAACTCCCACAGCCGGGTCCGGGTGTCGAAGTAGGCGTAGGCCTGGTTGCTGGCGGTCTGGCCGATCGAGAACACCAGGGAAGCGGTGAAGATGCCGCCGAAGGCAACCATCAGGACGGTCCGGTAGCTGACGTCCCGCCGGCGCCGCAGCAGCCGCCACACCAGCGCGGAGCCGGCGAAGATGAGGGGCCAAAGAATGAAGACCTGGCCCTGGATGGACAGCGACCAGAAGTGCTGGAGCGGGCTGGCTCCGGAGTGGTCCTGTGCGTAGTAGTCCACCGCGGTGTTGGCCAGCAGCCAGTTCTGCCCGTAGAGCAGGGATGCCCAGGCCTCATTGAGGACGTCGGGCCAGCGGCTCTGCGGCAGGACCAGCCAGGTTCCGGCCAGCACACCGAGGATCACGACGACGGCGGCCGGGATCAGCCGCTTGAAGAGGTGCAGCCAGTGGCTCACGAGGCGCAGCGGCGTGCCCTTCTCCACCTTGCGGACGAAGGACATGGTCAGGAGGAACGCGGAGATGAGGAGGAAGATGTCCACGCCGCCGGAAACCCGGCCAAGCCAGACGTGGTAGGTGACCACCATGAGCACTGCCAGGGCGCGGAGGCCCTGGACCTCGGGGCGGTAGCCCGGCTTGGCCTTCAGGCGGGCAGCCCTCGGCTCATGGTTTTCTTTTCCGGCCCGCTCCTCGCGCGGCATGCTTTTCAGCGGGTCCGTCGATCTCGCTTCTGGCACAGATAACCCCTCAAACGGCAGCACAAAGCACCTATGTTACCGATTCGTGACATTCGGGACGAATCCAACGCGCCGGGTGTGACCGGCCTCTCAACAGGGAGGATTCCGGTTTTCTGGGCACTATAGAGTCGGTGCCTAGGGGAATTTGGTGCGTGGATTGGAGTGTCAGGTGATCGTCCAGATGCGGATTTGCGTACCGGCAGAACTGACCACACTCGTGGCGGACCTGTGCCAGCAGCAGGCTGGCACGGCCGAGGTTGCACTGCACGCAGGTGCCTCGATCCTTCCCAAAGGCGACGTGCTCCTGGTGCACGTTGCCCGGGAATCGGTGGAGGAGCTGATGGAGAAGCTCCGCGCCCTAAACGTTGGGAGCGTGGGTTCCATTGCCCTGACAGCCCCGGACCTGGTTCTGTCCGACCGGGCAGACAAGGCCGAGGAGGCCGCCCCCGGAGAAGGCGCCGACACCGTCATCTGGGACGAGGTGTCGCGGCAGACCGGTGAGGAGTCCCGGCTTAGCTGGACCCTCCTGTCGTTCCTTGTGCTGGCCACCCTGCTCGCAGCGATCGGCATCGTCACGGACTCCACCATTGCCATCGTCGGGGCCATGGCCGTGGGACCCGAGTTCGGACCGCTCGCTGCACTGGCGGTTGCCGTGGTGCGCCGAAACTGGAGGCTCGGCGGGCGCGCGGCGGTTGCCCTGGGCGTCGGCTTCCCCGCAGCAATGCTGATCACAGCCCTGATCACCTGGCTGGCGCTGCCGCTGGGCCTCTTTCCGCGGGACGTGCTGGACCGGGCCTCGGCGGCCGAGTTCATCTACCACCCTGGACCGTTCTCGCTGATCGTGGCCGTCCTCGCCGGAGCCGCCGGAATGCTTTCGGTCATCAGCGGACGCTCGGCCGCCCTGATCGGCGTCTTCATTTCCGTGACCACCGTGCCCGCTGCCGGCTTCGTAGCCGTGGCGCTGGTCCTTGGCGAAGTCACCAAGGCGGCCGGGTCAGCCCTGCAGCTGCTGGTGAACCTGGGCGGCATCGTGGCCGCCGCCGTCGCGGTCCTGTACTTTTACCGGCTGGTCACCAAACGGCTTCCCGACGGCGACGCGCACCGGCTGCGGCGGCAGGCCCTTCGCGCCCGGCGCTAGCGCAAGCCCCCCCACACGCCACGGGCCAGGTGGCCCGGTGGCCCGGGAAACAGGGGCCAGGGAAACGCAAGGGAGGCCCGGCCAGCAGCAGCTGGACGGGCCTCCCTTTGACACCGCGGAGCGGGCTGCAGCCTAGTGGCTGTGGCCTGCGTGCTCGTCTTCCTCGGCGGGCTTTTCAGCCACGAGGGTTTCGGTGGTGAGCACCAGCGCGGCGATGGAAGCCGCGTTGCGCAGTGCTGCACGGGTGACCTTGACGGGATCAATGACGCCAGCGGCGATCAGGTCCTCGTACTCGCCGGACTTGGCGTTGAAGCCGTGGTTGTTGTCCTGCTCGGCGACCCGGGCGGTCACAACGTAGCCGTCGTGGCCGGCGTTCTGGGCGATCCAGCGCAGCGGCTGGACCAGTGCACGGCGGACGATGCCGACGGCGGCGGCCGCGTCACCTTCGAGTGCCGTGACGGCCGGGTCCTCGTCGAGTGCCTTCAGCGCGTGGATCAGGGCGGAACCGCCGCCGGCCACGATGCCTTCTTCGAGGGCGGCGCGGGTGGAGGACACTGCATCCTCGATGCGGTGCTTCTTTTCCTTCAGCTCAACCTCGGTGGCTGCGCCGACCTTGATCACGCCGATGCCGCCAGCCAGCTTGGCCAGGCGTTCCTGCAGCTTTTCCCGGTCCCAGTCGGAATCGGTGCGGGTCAGCTCGGCACGCAGCTGGGCAACGCGTGCCGCTACGTCCTCGGCCGAACCGGCGCCGTCGACGATGGTGGTGTTGTCCTTGGTCACCGTAATGCGGCGGGCGGTACCCAGCACCTCGAGGCCCACGGAGTCCAGGCTCAGGCCCAGTTCCGGGGACACAACCTGGGCGCCGGTCAGCGTCGCGATGTCCTGCAGCATGGCCTTGCGGCGGTCGCCGAAGCCCGGAGCCTTGACGGCAACCACGTTCAGGGTGCCGCGGATGCGGTTGACGATCAGCGTGGACAGGGCCTCGCCGTCGACGTCCTCGGCGATGATGAACAGCGGCTTGGAGCTCTGCAGCGCCTTCTCCAGCAGCGGCAGGAATTCCTGCACGGAGGAGATCTTGCCCTGGTTAATCAGGATGAGGGCGTCCTCGAGGACGGCTTCCTGGCGCTCGGTGTCGGTGATGAAGTACGGGGACAGGTAGCCCTTGTCGAACTGCATGCCTTCGGTCAGAGCCAGCTCGGTCTGTGTGGTGGAGGATTCCTCGATGGTGATCACACCATCCTTGCCGACCTTGCCGAATGCCTCCGCGAGCAGCTCGCCCACCTCGTCACTCTGGGCGGAGATGGCGGCAACGTTGGCCACCTGGCTGCCCTCGACCGGACGGGCGTTCTCCAGCAGGCGGGCGGCGATGGCCTCGACGGAGACCTCGATGCCGCGCTTGATCTGGCCCGGAGCGGCGCCGGCGGCAACGTTGCGCAGGCCTTCCTTGACCAGTGCCTGGGCGAGCACGGTTGCGGTGGTGGTGCCGTCACCGGCGACGTCGTTCGTCTTGGTGGCGACTTCCTTGGCCAGCTGGGCGCCAAGGTTCTCGTACGGGTCGTCCAGCTCGACTTCCCGGGCGATGGTCACGCCGTCGTTGGTGATGGTGGGGGCACCCCACTTCTTGTCCAGCACGACGTTGCGGCCGCGGGGACCAAGGGTCACCTTGACCGTGTTGGCGAGCTTGTCGATGCCGGCTTCAAGCGACCGGCGGGCAGCGTCGTTAAACGCAAGCTGCTTTGCCATGGTTTGTCCTTTCAAGACAGAACCCCGTGCAGCCGCCCGGTCGGAATGAAATCAGACGCGGGCAGCGGCACGGGGATCCAAAGAGTTACTTGACGACGATCGCCAGAACGTCGCGGGCGGAGAGCACGAGGTACTCGGTGCCGCCGGTCTTGACTTCGGTTCCGCCGTACTTGGAGTAGATGACGACGTCGCCAACGGCTACGTCGACCGGTACGCGGTTGCCGTCTTCGAAGCGGCCGGGGCCTACTGCGACAACTTCGCCTTCCTGCGGCTTCTCCTGTGCGGAGTCCGGGATGACCAGGCCGGAAGCCGTGGTCTGCTCGGCTTCGAGCGGGCGGACAACAATACGATCCTCAAGAGGCTTAATAGAGACCGACACTCGGACCTCTCCTTTTCGTCAAAATTCATGGACATAAAAACTGTTGCGCCTTGGCGGCAGACCGTCGTCGCGGTGCCGGCAGCAGCCAGGCTGGCAGTTCTTCGTGTGTTAGCACCCTCGTAGGGAGAGTGCTAATGATGACTCTATGTAAGGGGTTAGCACTCGGTCAAGGTGAGTGCCAGAATTTCATCCGCCGTAACCCGGGCGGGCCTTTCGTTCAGCGCCCGGCAAGGTCGTCAAACCCCAGGTCCTCGCCGCCGTCGGCGTCCCCGTCCCCCGCTTTCCGCTGGTCGCGGACAAGCACGACGGCGGCCGCCGCCGCGATCACGGCCGACACGATGAGCACCACGATGCCGCCAACACGCGCGCCCAGGTACAGGTCGCGGATCTGCCGGGCTTCCTCGGTGGCGTCGCTGATGTTCTTGCCGCCCACCGAGTAGACGGTGGCGTTGAAGGAGTCCAGCAGGAAGATGATCACCAGCAGGACAAGGCAGACGAGGGCGATAACGGCGCCGCCGATCAGCACCGGGCGTGCATACCGGACCAGTCGGCTATGCTGCACCGGGCCGGGGTTGGAGCTTTCGGGCTGACCGGGGGTGGGCGTTTCGCTGGATTCCATTCAGACCACCCTATCGGGAAGAGGCCGGGCCGGCGGCTCCACTAGGCTTGATCCCATGTCTGACGCACCGCAGGACCAGATCGCCCCGCTCCTTACGGAAGAAGGATGGGAGCTGCTGGCCTCGCTCGGACCCTACCGGGAGGACGAGTCCTTCGCCCTCAGCACGAGCCTGCGCAAGGCCGGCCACTCCCCCGAACTCGTCTCCGCCGTCCTGACGCAGTCACGGCTGCGGACCCGGGCCGAGGCCAAGTTCGGCGAGTTTGCCCGGCAGATGCTCTTCACCCAGGCCGGACTGGAGCAGGCCACCCGGCTCAACGTCGCAGCCCGGCATGCTCAGCGCTTTGCCCGGGCGGGCGTCCGCCACGTTGCGGACCTCGGCTGCGGGCTCGGCGCGGATGCCATGGCCCTGGCGTCACTGGACATTGCCGTGACCGCCGTGGAGCTCGACGAGACCACGGCCGCCTGCGCCACCATCAACCTCATCCCCTTTCCGCACGCCACGGTGGTCCATTCGGACGCTACGTCGGTGGCGCTGGAGGACGGCGCCGGCGTCTGGCTGGACCCTGCCCGGCGCACCACCACCACATCCGGCACCAAGCGGATCTGGGACCCCGAGGCGTTCTCTCCCCCGCTGTCGTTCGTGGAGTCACTGGCCGCCGCGGGGCGCGCCGTCGGCGTGAAAATGGGGCCGGGCATGCCGCACGATTCGGTGCCTGCCGGCTGTGAGGCGCAGTGGGTCTCGGTGGGCGGCGACGTCACCGAGGTCACGCTGTGGTTCAACGCCGTGGCCAGGCCCGGGATCCGCCGGGCCGCCCTGGTCATCGGCGCGGAGGGAGCCGCCGAACTCACCAGCGGTGAGGAGTTCGACGGCGGGCCCGTTGCCCCCGTGGGGCCGGTGGAGGGTTTCCTGTACGAGCCGGACGGCGCAGTCATCCGTGCGGGACTCGTGGCCGACCTGGCCCTGGACCTGGGCGGCCACCTCGTGGACGAGCACATCGCCTACATCTGCGCCCCGGAGCTGCTGGACACCCCGTTTGCCCGGGCTTACCGGGTCCTGGAGGTCATGCCGTTCAACGTCAAGGCGCTCAAAACCTGGGTCCGGGAGAACGGCATCGGCGTTCTGGACATCAAGAAGCGCGGCATGTCCGTCACCCCGGAGGAGCTGCGCAAGCAGCTGCTGCCCGGGGGCAAGGCAGCAGGCAAGGCTGCGGGCAAGAAGACAGCCACCCTGGTCCTCACCCGGATCGGGGAAGAAAGAGTGGCTGTCTCCGTGGAGCCTGTATAGCTGCCGGGCCGTACTGCCTACTGGGCGCGGACGAACGCCTCGGCGTCCCGGACCTGGTCGTCGGTGGGACGGATGCCCGTGTACAGCACGAACTGCTCCAGAGCCTGGATGGTGGCCACTTCGGCGCCGGTGATGACCTGCTTGCCGGCTTCCCGCGCAGCCTTGATGAGCGGCGTCTCGGCCGGCAGGGCAACCACGTCGAAGACCACCTTGGCGGCGTCGATGGTTTCGGCAGGGAAGGACAGCGCATCGGCCTCCGGTCCCCCGGCCATTCCGACGGGCGTGACGTTGATGACCATGTCCGCTGTGGCCTCGGGGCCGGTGCCGAGCTCCGCGCGCCAGCCGAAGCCGTAGAGGTCTGCGAGCGCCCGGCCGGCTGCTTCGTTGCGGGCGATGATGGTCACGTCCTTGAACCCGGCGTCGCGCAGCGCCGCGGCCGTCGCCTTGGCCATGCCGCCCGCACCCTTGAGCAGCACCGATGACTCTGCAGGTACGGCATTGCGCTGCAGCAGCTGCTCAATCGCCGTGTAGTCCGTGTTGTACGCGGTGAGCCGGCCGCCGTCGTTGACGATGGTGTTGACGGAGTCGATGGCCTTGGCGGACGGGTCCATGGCGTCCACCAGGGCGATCACGTCCTCCTTGTAGGGCATGGAGACGGCGCAGCCCCGGATCCCCAAACCCCGGACACCCGCGATCGCCTGGGCGAGGTCGGTGGGCGCGAAGGCCTTGTAGATCCAGTTCAGGCCCAGCTGGTCATACAGGTGGTTGTGGAAGCGGGTCCCGTTGTTGCTCGGCCGGGCCGAGAGGGAGATGCACAGGGTCATGTCTTTATTCAGAATCGGCACCCCTCCATTAAACGGCGGCACGGCCTTTATTACCTGCATCCGGTGCCGGGAGGGTAGGGCCCGACGGCGGCCGGCAGCTTTCCGGGGGCGGTGGCCTTCCCCGCCAGGACAGCCAGCAGCGCCTTGTACGCTCCGGGCGTCCGGCCGTAGAGGGCGATCTTGGTCGGTGCGGCGGACTGTGCCAGGGACCACGGTGCGTCCAGTGCCACCGCAATATCGCCGTTCGCAGGGCCGGCGCCGTAGCCGATGAGGCTGACCATTGGGCCCGTTGACCCCACCGTGATCCCCGCGTCCTTGGCCGCAGCGGCAAAACGGGCCCGGTCCACCGGCGAGCCCCCTGTCACGCGCACGGAGCCGCGCACGGAAGCGCCCTTGCACCGGCCGGACACGACGGTGATGGCCCGGGCCGAGACTTTCGCGGACATGGCCTCGCCGCTTCCCGGCGCCGCCGGAGGCTTCGGCCGGGCCGTCCGTCCGCGCCAGATCATCATGGTGACCACGCGGCGGGCCGCGTCCTCCAGGCGCGACAGCGGGAGCTTTCCCTCCCTGACCGCACTGACGATGGCGGCATGGGCGGCGGCTGCGTCCGCCGGCATCAGCAGCAGGTCGGCCCCGGCTGCCAGCGCGGCGGGTGCTGCTGACCCGCGGGGGTAACGGCCGGCCACCGCGCCCATGTTCAGCCCGTCTGTGACGGCCACGCCCTTGAAGCCCAGGCCGCGGAGCGCCTTGTAGGTTGCCTTCGAGAGGGACGCGGGGACGCCGGGCTCGAGGGCCCTCGCCGCGATGTGACCAGTCATGATCATGGGCGCGCCTGCCTTGACCGCGGACTGGAACGGCTTCCAGTCCCGCGCCTTCAGCTGAGCGAGGGTCGCGTTCTGGACCGGCAGACCCTTGTGGGAATCGGTGGTCACGGAACCGTGCCCGGGGAAGTGCTTGACGGTGGGCAGCACCCCACCGGCGAGCATGCCTTTGGCGAAGCCGGCACTGAGGGACGCCGCGGCCCGGGGGTCGGCGGACAGGGACCGGGCACCGATCGTTGGATCGGCGGGGCCCATCGTGACGTCGGCCGCGGGTGCGAAGTCCACAGTGAAGCCCAGCGGCGCGAGTTCCGCCGCCAGCCCGGTGCCTGCCTCCGCGGCCAGGGGCACGCTGCCGGCGGCGCCGTAGCTCATCGGGGCGGGCCAGCGGGTCAGCGGGGCGCCGACGCGGCTGACTGCTCCGCCTTCCTGGTCGACGCCGATCAGCCCGGGCCACCTGCGGCCGCCTGAGCGGGACGCCTGGTCCAGCCTGCGCGTCACGCCGGCCAGCGCGGGGACGTCCACCAGGCCGGTGGCGGTGCCGGGCACGTTGTCGGCCATGATCATGGAGCCGGCAAGGTGCAGGCGTTCCACGGTGGCGGCCTGGGTCTCGTGGTCGAGCCCGGTGTAGAAGGGCAGGAGCACCTGCCCGGCCTTCTCCTCCAGGGTCATTTTTGCCACTGCCGCGGCGGCAGCGTCGGCGTCCCGCTGCTGCGGGCCCCAGCCCAGCGCGGCGGTTTCCTTCGGTGCCGGCTTCGCCGCGGACGGTGCCGGGCTGTGCGCACCTGTCTGGGGTGCGCCTGTCTGCGGTAAGGACGTCTGGGGGGCCTTCGGTGCGCCGGAAGCGGAAGCCGCGGGCGCCGTCGTCGTGCTTTGTCCGGGCCCGGGTGACGGCGGCGCCGTGCACGACGCAACAGCGAACAGCGCCGCGAGCGCTGCCGCAGTCCGCGGGCATGCAATACCGGAATGTTTTCTGGGGGTTTGGGGGCGGCTGCTTGTGTGAAGACTCTCACGCGCCCCGTGTAGCCAAGCCATCAACTCGATGCTACCCCTGCACTAGACTTGGATGACCGTTCCCCTGCCAGCCGTTCGCCAGGAACGGACGGCGACCGGACCCCACGTCAGCACACACAGCGAGGAACACATGAAGATTGATTTCGCTTCATCCAGGCAATCAACTCTTGGTGTGGAATGGGAACTCGCGCTGGTGGATGCGCAGACCGGTGAACTTTCGTCGGTGGCCAACGAGGTCCTGCGCGGGGTCGTGGCCCGGCATCCCGAGCTGAACGAGGATGACGAGCACCCGCACATCAAGCAGGAGCTGCTGCTTAATACCGTGGAGCTGGTCACCGGAATCTGCGGGACCGCCGCGGAAGCGAAGGAAGACCTCGCCCGCTCCCTGGCCGCCGTCCGTGAAGTCACGGACCCGATGGGCGTCGAAATCTTCTGCGCCGGGAGCCACCCGTTCAGCCCGCCGCAGCTGCAGCCGGTCACGGACAAGGAACGCTACGCCAAACTGATCGACCGCACGCAGTGGTGGGGCCGGCAGATGGTGATCTACGGGGTTCACGTCCACGTCGGCCTGGACCGCCGGGACAAGGTGCTCCCCGTGCTTGACGGCCTGGTCAACTACTTCCCGCATTTCCAGGCCCTGTCCGCATCAAGCCCGTTCTGGGGCGGCGAGGACACCGGCTACGCCTCGCAGCGGGCGCTGATGTTCCAGCAGCTGCCAACGGCGGGCCTGCCGTTCCAGTTCGCCAGCTGGGAAGAATACGAGTCCTACGTCCAGGACATGTTCACCACCGGCGTGATCGACACCATCTCGGAGATCCGCTGGGACATCCGCCCGGTGCCGGCCCTCGGAACCATCGAGATGCGCATCTGTGACGGGCTGGCAACGCTCGAGGAGGTGGGTGCCGTGGCGGCCCTGACGCAGTGCCTGGTCCACGAATTCTCCACCATCCTGGACGCCGGCGGCAGTATTCCCACCATGCCCCCGTGGCACGTCCAGGAGAACAAGTGGAGGGCCGCGCGCTACGGCATGGACGCCATCATCATCCTCGACGCCCAGGGCAACGAGAAGCTGGTCACCGACCACCTTCTGGAGACACTCAACCGGCTCGAGCCCATCGCCGCGAAGCTGGGCTGCCCGGATGAGCTGGCCGACGTCGAGAAGATCATCAGCCGGGGCGCCGGGTACCAGCGCCAGCGGCGGGTGGCCGCTCAAAGCGGCGGAAACCTGCAGGCCGTGGTCCTCGACCTCGTGAAGCAGATGCGGAACGGCCCGACGGCGTAACCCAACTAGGTAGCAGTTGAGGGCGTTCCCAGCGCCGAGAACGCCCTGTTCTGCGACTCACTTTTAGCCGACACCGTGGTGACCGGCATGGAGGAGTCCGGCGCGAAATTGATGCCGCTGGGTTCGATGCCGGCCATGACCAACTGCGCGCCGAGGGCTGCCACCATCGCACCATTGTCCGTGCACAGGTCCAGCGGCGGAACGTGCAGCGTAATGCCGGCGGCCGAGCAGCGCTGTTCGGTCAGCTGCCGCAGCCGAGAATTGGCGGCCACTCCCCCGCCCAGCAACACGTCCGTGATGCCACGCTCACGGCAGGCCAGCACCGCCTTCGAGGTGATGACATCCACCACTGCTTCCTGGAACGCTGCGGCGATGTCCGCCACCGGCACGGGTTCGCCTGCGGCTTCGAACTGCTCCACGCACCGGGCCACCGCGGTCTTCAGGCCGCTGAACGACCAGTCGTAGCGGTGCCGGCCGGGCTCCTCCGCGGTGCCCATGTACTTGGGCTGCGTCAGCCCGCGCGGGAACCGGATGGCCTTGGCGTTGCCCTCGCGCGCCAGCCGGTCGATGGCCGGGCCGCCGGGGTAACCCAGTCCCAGGATCCGTGCCACCTTGTCGTACGCCTCGCCGGCGGCGTCGTCGATGGTGGAGCCAAGCAGCTCGACGTCGTCGGTGATGCTGCGGATCCGCAGGATCTCGGTATGGCCGCCGGACACCAGCAGGGCGCCGAGGTTGTCAGGAAGGATCGGCTTTCCACCGGCGCCGGCTTCCGTTCCCGTTCCAGCGCCGGGACTGGGGTTGAGCAGGCCGACCCCCACGTGGGCCACCAGGTGGTTGATGGCGTAGAGCGGTTTGCCGGTCGCGACGGCGAGCGCCTTCGCGGCGCACACGCCCACCATCAGCGCGCCGGCCAGCCCCGGACCGGACGTCACCGCGATGGCGTCGATCTCGTCCAGCGTCACGTCCGCCTCGGCCAGGGCCGCCTGCAGGGCAGGAACGAAGGCATCCAGGTGGGCGCGCGAGGCGATCTCCGGGATGACGCCGCCAAACCGGACGTGTTCCTCCATGGACGAGGACACCGTGTTGGTCAGGAGGTCGGTGCCGCGGACGATGCCCACGCCCGTTTCGTCGCACGATGACTCAATGCCGAGTACTAGCGGCTGCGAGCGGTTCATTTCTGGTCTGCCTCCGTCGGAGCGGTTTCGCCGGCCCGGCCGGCTTCGTCAATCTGCGCGGGCTGGGGTCCGGCGTCGTGCACGATGTCGCTGTGCACGGACAGCACGTCCTCCAGCTGGAGCCGCATGATCAGGGCGTCCACGCCGTCGCGGTAGTACTTCTTCCGCACATGGATCTGCTCGAAGCCGAAGCGGACGTACAGCTGCTGGGCGCGCGGGTTGTCGGAGCGGACCTCGAGCAGGATGTCGGCTGCGCCGCGGCGCCGCCCCTCGGCGATCAGGTCGGTGAGGAGCGCTGTGCCGATGCCCTTGCCCTCATACTCAGGGATGACGGCAATTGTCTGGACGTCGGCGATCGGCTCCACGCACATAAGCCCCGCATAGCCGACGATGCCGTCCGGGCCCTCCGCCACCAGGTACCGGCGCGTCTCCGGCTGCACCAGTTCGTCCCAAAACATCTGCAGAGGCCACGCGTCCACGGGGAACAGCCGGACCTCCAACTCGTGGACGGCCGGGATGTCGTCAGGGAGCATGTCGCGGATGGTCACGCCCGAGGCCAGTTGGCGGGGCAGGACAGGCGCGGCGCCAGGGGCTGGAATGCCGGACGCTCCGGACGGTTCGGGCTTCACAGGGCACGCTTCCGGGGGCCGGGAACCTGGGCGTCCGATTCACGAAGGTACAGCGGCGTGGAGTCGAGGAGTTTCTCGCCCGCTTCCAGCCTCGCCAGTGCGAACTGCCCCAGGTAGAGCGCGTCCGGCTGTTCGGTGCTGAAGTCCGGATCGGCGCGTACGTCCTCGGGGTACAGCCCCGCGCCCGCGCCGTAGGCGGGAAGGTCGGGAAGGTCCGCGGCGAAGCCGACGTGCGGTCCGTCCGTGAGCTTCGGCAGCTGGCCCGCGACCAGGGTGTAGCGCGCCCAGTAGACCTCTTTTCGCCGGGCGTCGGTGGCAACGAGGAACTCGGCCGGGGCGTCGGTGGACTCGGCCACCTCGAGGGCGACGGCGTCGAGGCTCATCATGCCGTGCAGCGGGGTGTTCCAGACAAATGCCAGGGTACGCGCCGTCGCGATGCCGGACCGCAGCCCGGTGAAAGGCCCGGGGCCAACGCCCACCACGATCGCGTCAAGATCGGCTCCAGTCACTCCGGCGTCCGCGAGCAGCGCCTCGATTCCGGGGGCGAGGACCTCGGCGTGGCTCCTTGTGTCCTCGGTGGAGAAGCTGCCCACCACGCCTTCCAGTGCGTCGTCGGACACGAGCGCGGCGCTGGCCACGGCTGAGGTGTCGATGGCGAGAATGAGCATCAGGAGTTTCCTTCCGCGGCCAGAACGGGCTGTTCGGCCCAGCGCGGCCCGAAGCCGCGGATGATGATGGTGCGGGGCTCGTCGTCGTCCTCCGACTCGAAGTCCAGGGCTCCGTTCCCGGTCTGGTGGGCCGGCGCGATGCCGCCCAGCTGGCGGTGCAGTTCAACCTCGAGCCGGCTTTCGGTCAGGTGCTCCACGCGGTCCCGGCCCCACTCCACCACGGTCACGGCGGAGTCCAGCGTGTTCTCCAGGTCGATGTCGTCGATTTCCGACGCCGATCCCAGCCGGTAGGCGTCGACATGCACCAGGTCGGGCCCGCCCGGACGCGGCCCGTCGGCGAGGTTCGGGTGGATGCGCACCAGTACGAAGGTCGGGGAGATGATGCCTTCGCGGACCCCCAGGCCTTCGCCCAGGCCTTGCGTAAAGGTCGTCTTGCCGGCGCCCAGTTCGCCCGTCAACACCAGGAGGTCCCCCGCCCGGAGCACCTCCGCCAGAGCCGCGCCGAGCGCATGGGTCTGATCCGCCGTCGTGACCGTCACGGTCTGGACCCACAGCGGACCGCTGTGGGTTTCCGGAATCCCGCCGTTTTCCGAAACGCTCATGGCGCCGGCGTCTCGGAAGCTGCCACTTCGGCCACAGGTGATTCGTTGATGTAGGTGCGGGGCACGCGGGGGCTGATGCGGGTGACGATCTCGTAGTTGTTGGTGCCGGCAGCGCGGGCCCAGTCATCGGCCGTGGGGCCGCCGTCGGAGCCGTCGCCGAAGAGGACCGCCTCTGCTCCGAGGACGCTGTGGCCGCCCCGGCTCACGCCGAGGGGGCCGAGGTCGATCACCATCTGGTCCATCGCGATCCGTCCCACCACGGGGTAGGTGACGCCCTTTACGCGGACGGGCCCGCCGGTGGCGACGCGCGGCACGCCGTCGGCGTAGCCGAGCGGGATGAGTCCCAGCGTGCTCTCGCCCGAGGTGTAGTAATTGAAGCCGTAGGAGACCCCCTGGCCGGAGTGCACGTCCTTGCAGTGGGACACGACGGTGCGCAGGGTCATCGCCGGGCGCAGGCCAAGTTCCGCGGAGGTCTGCCCCTCGAAGGGCGAGAGGCCGTAGATTCCCAGCCCCGCGCGGACCAGGTCGAAGTGCGTGTCGGGCCGGGACAGCGTGGCCGGGGTGTTGGCCAGGTGCCGGACTTCGGGGTCCACGCCTGCGTCCTCGGCGATCGCCAGGACCTCGCGGAACGCGGCGAGCTGGTCATCGGTTTCCGGGCGCTCGGGTTCGTCGGCCACGGCAAGGTGGGAGAAGATGCCCACCACGCGCAGCAGGCCCTGGTCTTGGTATTCCACGGCTTCGCCCACCAGCCTGTCCCACACCTCGACGGTGGCGCCGTTGCGGCCAAGACCGGTGTCGACTTTGAGGTGGACGCGGGCGGGCCGTTCCTGTTCCCGGGCGGCGGCCACAATCTGTTCCAGCTCCCAGCCGGAGCACCCGATGTCGACGCCGGCAGCCACGGCCGCGCCGAAGTTGCTTTCCGGGGTGTGCAGCCAGGCGAGCAGCGGGGCGTCGATGCCGGCGGCGCGCAGCGCCAGAGCCTCGGAGATGTGTGCGACGCCCAGCCAGCTGGCGCCTGCCTCGAGGGCCGCGCGGGCCACCGGCACTGCACCGTGTCCGTAGGCGTCGGCCTTGACGACCGCCATGACCTTGGCCGGCTCGGCGGCCGCGGCGAGCCGGCGGACGTTGTGCCGGATGGCCTCGAGGTCGATGACGGCGGAGCGTTCGTGCGCCGTCCGGTCATATGCGTGGAACGTCCCGGCCGGGCCCGCTACTGCCGGGCGGTCACCTGTTGCTGCTGGATAAATCACTCTACTGATTCTAGTGCTGGCGCTTCGGGCCGAATAATTGCCCGGAAAACGGCGTGAAATCCTGCTCAGGCGTCCGAGAGGTGCGCGATGGTGGCAGCCGCCCGCCGCGGGGCCTCCTGCGGAACGTCCCGGACGATGTCGGCGAGGAACGAATAGCGGCGCAGCCACTGGCTGCCGCGCCGTTCCGGCCTCGCGTTGGCGCGCTTCCACCAGTCGGCAATGTCTCCCCAGCCGGGCGCCGCGAGGGAGCCGCCCACTTCCTGGACCGCCAGCGCGGCGCAGAGGTTGGCGAACCGCAGCCGGTCGCTGAGCGGCCACCCCGCCAGGCTTCCGACGATGAACGCGGCACCGAAGCAGTCCCCGGCACCGGTCGGGTCGAAGGCGGCCACCGGCAGGGACGGCACCCACTCCTCCTCGCCGGATTCGGAGTCCACGGCCACGGCCCCCTGCGCCCCGAGGGTCACCACCGCCACCGGCACCCGGTCCGCCAGCGAGTACAGCGCCGCCCAGGGATCGTCTTTGCCGGTGAAGGCCATGGCCTCTCGCTGGTTGGGCATGAAGGCGTGGAAGTACTGCAGGTTGGCAAGCCGGGCGTGGGCCCACTCACCGGTGGGGTCCCAGCCGACGTCGCCGAACAGCTTCACGCCCTCCCGGCGAGCCGCGAGCGCCCACGGTTCAAGCTCATGTCCGAGGTCCGCCACGGCAGCCAGTGCACGGGGCGGATTCCCGATCAGCTCGGAGGAGCTTACCGGCGCCGGGTGCCCGTGCGTGACCATCGAGCGGTCGTGGTTCACGCTGAGGGATACAGTCACCGGCGAGTGCCAGCCCGGGACCCGGCGGGACAGGGACAGGTCCACGTGCTCCTGCCGGTCCAGGATCTTCCAGTTGTAGTCGCCGTAACCATCATCACCGAAGGCCGCCGCCAGACCCGTCCGCAGGCCGAGGCGCGCGGCCGCGATGGCCTGGTTCGCAACGCCCCCGGGGCAGCTGCCCATTCCCTCGCTCCAGATTTCCGTTCCGGGCTCGGGCGCATGAGGCAGTCCGGTGAAAATAATGTCCTGAAAAACGGTCCCGGCCAGCAGCAGGTCGAACTCTCCGGCGGCCTGCGTACGGACTGCCGAGAGCGGGTCGAAGCGGCGTGCGGGATTCGCCTCCATGTTCGGCACATTACGCTGTGTACCTTGCTCTTGAAACCCCGCGATTTGGGGGTTGGGACGCGGCCGGGCGGCCGGCGCACCGAAGTTCTGGCCGCGTCGCTGGCTGCTCCGCATAGACTCCTGGCATGCGGCTCATGATCGCCGGTGGCGGCGGATTCCGGGTTCCCCTCGTTTACCGTGCCCTGTGTTCCGGGCCCTACTCAGGTTTGGTCAGTGAGGTGGTGCTGTTCGACGTCGACGGCGGCCGCCTGGCCGCCATCGAGGCAGTACTTCGGTCCATGACCACAGAAATCAGCCGGTCACCGGAGGTGGGCGGCGCGTCAAACGGAAGTTCCGCCGTCGGACGTTCCTCCGGCCGTCCGCCCGTAGTGACGTCCACAACGTCCCTCAGCCGGGCCCTCAACGGGACGGACATGGTGTTCGCCGCCATCCGCCCGGGCGGAACGGCCGGCCGGATCGCGGACGAACGGGTGGCACAGGAGCTCGGGCTGCTGGGTCAGGAAACCACCGGCGCGGGCGGGATCTCGTATGCGCTGCGGTCCATCCCGGCCATGCTGGAGCTCGCCTCGAGCATGCGGATGCACTGCCCGGACGCGTGGCTGGTCAACTTCACCAATCCGGCGGGGATGGTCACCGAGGCGTTGGTGCCCGTGCTGGGCCGGAAGGTGATCGGCATCTGTGATTCCGCGAGCGCCCTGGTGCACCGCGCCGCCAGGGCGGCCGGCGTGCCGCTACAGGCGGGAAGGCTCGACGGCGCGGGGTACTACGGGCTGAACCATCTCGGCTGGCTCTACCGGCTGGAGAGCGGCGGCCGGGACGTCCTCCCCCGGCTGCTGGCCGACGCCGGTGCGCTGGCCAGTTTTGAGGAGGGCAGGCTGTTTCCGCAGCCGTTCCTGCGCGACCTGGGGCTGTTGCCGAACGAGTACCTGTTCTACTACTACGAGGCGGCGCGGGCGGCGGCCGGGATGCGGGCCATGTCCAGGACGCGCGGCGAGTCGATCCACGGCCAGCAGGCGGAGCTGTATCCGCGGCTGGCCGGCGCCGGGGACGAGGCCTACGGCTTGTGGGAGGCTGCCCGTCGGTCCCGCGAGGAGGGGTACCTGGCCGAGGCCAGGGCCGGCGGCGAGGCGCGGGATCCCGGGGACCTTTCCGGCGGCGGCTATGAGCAGGTGGCCTTGGCGGTGATGCGGGCGCTTGGCGGAGCGGGTGGCATCGACGAGGCTGTTCCGGGCGCTGCCACGGAGCTGATCCTCAACACCCCAAACTCCACCGGGCAGCCTGCGGGGGCGGGCGGCTCCCAGGCCGCGATTCCCGGGCTCCCGGCGGACGCCGTCGTCGAAGTTCCCTGCACGGTCACGCCGGAAGGGGCGGTGCCCATCCAGCAGGACCGGCCGGCCGAACCGCAGCTCGCCCTCCTGCAGCAGGTCAAGAAGGTGGAGCTGCTCACGGTCCGAGCCGCGTCCGCTGGCGACCGGGATGCTGCGCTGGAGGCCTTCGCCGAACACCCGCTGGTGGGCTCGTCCCCGTTGGCTGACGCACTGCTCACCGGTTACGAGAGTGCGTTTCCGCGGTTGGCCTTGCTGTGGCGGCGCTGAGGCAGTGCAGCTGTGGGGCGCCGCCCGGGTTTTAGCAAGGCCGTGCTACATCCGCTGACCGTGTGGCACGCCACGTCGGCAGCAGTTGCAGCGCCCCGGTTCCGCTGAGTGTTGAGGAGTAGTGTTTTATCCGACGCAGTTCCCGCAGCACGGAGAGGAGGGAGGGCCATGTCTGTGATCAAGCGAGTGGCTTTCCTGTCCCTGCACACCTCCCCCATGGAGCAGCCCGGTTCCGGGGATGCCGGCGGCATGAACGTCTACATCCGCGGGCTCGCTTCCGCCCTGGCCGAAACCGGCATCGAGGTGGAAATCTTCACCCGCTCCACCTCCGCCGGACAGCCCGCCGTCGAACACCCCGACCCCGGCGTCTGCGTCCACAACGTCATGGCCGGCCCGCCCCGCAAGCTGCCCAAAGAAGAACTCCCCGAACTGCTGCACAGCATGGTGGCGGAAATCGAGCGCATCCGCGCCCAGCAGCCGCACGGACGCTACGACCTCATCCATTCCCACTACTGGGTCTCCGGCGTCGCCGGCCTGGAACTCTCCGCCCTTTGGAACGTCCCCCTCGTGCACACCATGCACACCATGGCCAAAGTCAAGAACCTCCTCCTACACTCCGGAGAACAGCCCGAACCGCGCCGCCGCGAAGACGGCGAACACCACATCGTCGACGGCGCCACCCGCCTCATCGCCAACACCACCGCCGAAGCCGCGGAACTTGTCTCCCACTACGGTGCCGATTTCGACCATATCGACGTCGCACCGCCCGGCGTGAACCTCTCCGTGTTCACTCCCGCGTTCCGCGCCCAGTCCCGCAGCGCCCACGGCATCGCCCCCGGCACTTTCCACCTGCTCTTCGCCGGCCGGATCCAACGCCTCAAGGGCCCGCAGATCCTGCTCAAGGCTGCCGCACTGCTGCGTGGCCGCCGCCCCGATATCGACCTCAAACTCACCATTCTCGGTGCGCTCAGCGGGGCCAAGGACTTCAACCTCAATACCCTCGTCAGTGCCGCCGGCCTTGACGACGTCGTCACGCACCATCCGCCGGTCAGCGCACCTGAACTTGCCGGCTGGTTCCGGGCGGCCGACGTCGTGGTCATGCCCTCCTACAGCGAGTCCTTCGGCCTGGTCGCCCTCGAAGCCCAAGCCTGCGGCACCCCCGTCCTGGCCACCCGCGTCGGCGGACTCACCCGCGCGGTCAGCCACGGCCGCACCGGCCTGCTCGTGGACGGCCACCACGCCGCAGACTGGGCCGACGCCCTCGAAGCCCTCCACGACGACCCCGAGACCCGGCACAACATGGGCACCGCCGCCGCCATCCACGCAGCCAACTCCGGCTGGCAACGCACCGCCGCCATCACCCTCGACAGCTACCACGCCGCCGTCGACGAATATGCCTCCAGCCACCCCATGGCCGCCGTCTACGGGACACGGCTCACCGGTTAAACCCATCCTGAAAGGACAACGATGTCTGACAGCACTCCCCTGAGCGACCTGGACATTGCCCGCAGGGCAGTGCTGCGGCCCATCGAGGAAGTCGCCGCATCTGCGGGCATCGACGCCGGGGCCGTGGAGCTCTACGGCCGCTACAAGGCCAAGATCGACCCCGCAAAGCTGTCAGCCCCCGCGCCTGCCGGAAAAGTTGTGCTGGTTTCGGCGATGTCACCCACCCCGGCCGGAGAAGGAAAGTCAACCACAACGGTGGGCCTGGCGGACTCACTTGCCAGGGCGGGCCATAAGGTGATGGTGGCGCTGCGGGAGCCCTCGCTCGGACCCATCCTCGGCATGAAGGGCGGAGCCACGGGCGGCGGACTGTCCCAGGTGCTGCCCATGGACGAAATCAACCTGCACTTCACCGGCGACTTCCATGCCGTCACCTCCGCGAACAATGCCCTCATGGCCCTCGTGGACAACCACATCTACCAGGGCAACGAACTGAACATCGACCCGCGCCGCATGACGTTCAAGCGTGTCCTGGACATGAATGACCGCTCCCTTCGCGAGGTGGTCATCGGCCTCGGCGGCCCCACGCAGGGGGTCCCTCGCCAGGACGGCTTCGACATCACCGTCGCCTCCGAAATCATGGCGGTCTTTTGCCTCGCGACCGACATCGCCGACCTGCGGGACCGGCTTGGCCGCATCACCTTCGGCTACACCTACGACCGGACGCCGGTTACCGTTGCCGACCTGGGTGTGCAGGGCGCGCTGACGCTGCTGCTGAAGGACGCGATCAAGCCGAACCTCGTCCAGACCATCGCCGGCACCCCCGCGCTGGTGCACGGCGGGCCGTTCGCGAACATTGCCCACGGCTGCAACTCGCTGATCGCCACGCAGACCGCCCGCCGGCTCGCCGACATCGTAGTGACGGAGGCGGGATTCGGTGCCGACCTCGGCGCGGAAAAGTTCATGGACATCAAGGCACGGATCGCTGATGTGGCGCCGGCCGCCGTGGTGGTGGTGGCGACCGTTCGCGCGCTCAAGATGCAGGGCGGGGTTCCCAGGGACCGGCTGAGCGAGCCCAACGTGGAGGCCGTGGAGGCGGGGGTGGTGAACCTGCGCCGGCATGTCCGGAATGTGGAGCGGTTCGGCGTGACGCCGGTGGTGGCGATTAACAAGTTCCCCTCCGACACCCAGGAGGAGCTCGACTGGCTGCTGGGCTGGTGCGCGGGCGAGGGCATCCAGGCGTCGGTGGCGGACATCTGGGGACGCGGCGGGGGCGGCGACGGCGGCGATGAGCTGGCTGCCAAGGTCGCCGCCGCGGTGTACGGGCCGTCGTCGTTCCGGCACCTCTACCCGCTGGACATGTCTGTGGAGGACAAGATCCGCACCATCGTCCAGGAAATCTACGGCGCCGACGGCGTGGACTTTTCGGTGCCCGCACTGCGCCGGCTCGCCGACATCGAGAAGAACGGCTGGTCCGGATTGCCGGTCTGCATGGCGAAAACCCAGTACTCATTCACGGACGACGCCTCGCGGCTGGGGGCGCCCAAGGGGTTCACCATCCATGTGCGCGACCTCATCCCCAAGACCGGCGCCGGGTTCATCGTGGCCCTGACCGGAGCGGTGATGACCATGCCCGGCCTCCCCGCCGTACCCGCGGCCATGCGGATGGACGTGGACGACGCCGGCAACCCAGTCGGCCTCTTCTAGACGCTCCCTCACCTCCCGCCGCCTCAACCCCCGCCCTTCCTCACCTCCCGCCGCTACAACCCCCACCCTTCCTCACCTCCCGCCGCTACAACCCCCACCCTTCCTCACCTCCCGCCGCTACAACCCCCACCCTTCCTCACCTCCCGCCGCTTCAACCCCAACCCTTCCTCACCTCCCGCCGCTTCACCCCTAACCCTTCCTCACACGTCATTGACAAATCCAGACGCCACGGGGTGGTCCAGCCGGCTCGTTCGCATCGCACGCTTGATCAGGCGGATGGCCCGTCCGAAGCCGTCGGCCAAATCCTTCTTGCCAAACACCACAACGGTCCACCCTGCTGCCTCGAATGCTCTGTCACGCCGCCTGTCGCTGAAGATTTGAGGCTCAAGAAGGTGATGGCCGCCGTCGTACTGTATGGCCAAACGCCGATGCCTGTAGCCGAGATCGGCAGTCGGCCCGTTGGTCTGGTCCTCTCGCAGCGGCACCTGCAACTGAGGTTCCGGAAGGCCTGCATCCTCCATGGCGAGGCGGAGTAGCGACTCCGGCGCAGAATCCGCTCCGACGCGCATTCGCTCGAGGGCGGCGCGCGCTCGAACCACACCCTGCAAATTCGGATGACGGGCAACGAGGCGACGCAATCCTTCAAGTGTGTCGAACGGCCCGGCACGGTCTTCGAACTCCGGTCTGGGAAGGCGAATCAGTTCATCGCCCATGCAGACGAGCTCGCTCTCCGACAGCCGCCTCGCCATGTCGAGCCAGGTGCGGGACCTGCTGCTGATTCGAATGCCGTCGACGAATTCAACCTCGTCCTCAGAAGTCAGCACCGAATGTCCGATCACGCCCCTGCGCCGTACCTCCGGCAGGGAATGGGGCTTGCTCAAATGCAACTCAGTCGAGTCCGCCAGCCACGCCGGCAGTATTTGGCTACGGATCCGAGCTGCCGTTACATGCGAGATCCATGCACCGGGCGATGCCGCTGACAGAGCCCGTGCCGCGGCCTCGAGCTCGAAGCTCCAGCCGGCCGGGCGGTACAGTTCGCGACTTACGTGTGCGACGTCTGCTCGTCGCAGTCTGTTCGGTGGGACGCCGGACGCTTTCGCAGATCCCAACGTGAAGGGGGCAGACACCAGGCTGACTGGGAGATCGGTACGTGTTCGCATACGGCATTGTTCCTCGAAAGCGATCCGACCCGCAGAAGTTATCCACAGGTCGGGAAGGCGCCAATTCAAGGGTGGGGAAGGGTGCGTCTCGAAGCGGCGAAACGTGAGGAAGCGTTGGAGTCCCAACGACCAGGAGTGAGGAAGCGTTGTGGGCTCAGCGACGGAAGGTGAGGAAGCGTTCGGTCTGGAGCTACTTACGGCCCGTCACGGTACCTGCTGGGGATGCGGCTGACGTGGAAGGGGCCGTCTGGTGCCGCGCGCCCTGGAGGCTTTGTCGGCCGCCGCGGCGAAGAGAAATGAAGACGACGGCGACGCTGAGCGCCACCAGGGCGGCGACATAGAGGGCGGTCGGCAGGTCCTCGGCCAGGAGTCGGGGTATTGCCCGGCCCGGCACGGAGATGGCGAAGCCGAATGCCACCGCGATGCCGATGTAACTGCCGATCATGTTGCCGCGATGTGCCGGGATATTGCGCCGGACCGCGCTGATGAGCCCGAGGGTGACGGTCACGATCGTGAACGCCGAGAGCCCGTGAAGCCAGCTGAAGTGCCCGTCGCTGACGATCCAGAAGCTGCTGAAGCAGACGTAGTACATGGCCGCGACCCACAGGTGTCCCATAGTGCGGTGGATACGGTCACGGCGGCGCCGGAGGATCTGGACCGGGCCGATGGCAAGAACAAAGAGGGCGGCAATGACGTGGCTGGCAAGCAGTACATTCCAAGGCTCCATGCACCTAGGATAGGAGCACTATCCAGCGGTGTACATCAGGATAGTCAGCGCCGCAGCTGCTATCCAACGGGTGCCACCGGCCGGGGAACGGAGCGGACATGCAACTGAAGGAGCTCAGTGAGCGGACGGGAGTCTCCCCCGCCAGCATCAAGTTCTATCTCCGCGAAGGGCTGCTGCCCGCGGGCCGTTCGGTCCACGCCACCCGCGCCGAGTATTCAGAACAGCACGTGAGCCGGCTGGAATTGATCCAGGCGCTGAGGCGCGTGGTCGGGTTGAACATCGCCCAGATCGGCTCCCTGCTCAGGATGGCCGACGGCGGCGTTCCCCGCCTTGAGCTTTTGGCCGCGGTCCAGCGCACGGTGCTGGGCCTCGACGAGGTGAGTACAGCGCAGGGCGGCCTGAGCACACTGGCGGGTGACGGCGTCGTACGTTCCCGGAACTGGCCGGACGTGCCGAGCGACGCCAGACACTCGCTCAATGCCCACTTGGTCCTCATGGAAAGTCTCGGCGTGCCCGTGTCCGGCGGCCTGCTCGACGCCTACAGCCAGGCGGTGGACGCCATTGCCGCAGTGGATATTTCGGCCACGACGGCACCGGACGACGTCAATGAGTTGATCATGACGGCGGCCGTGGGCATGCACCTTCACGGGCAGCTGGTCCTGAAGCTGCTGGCACTCGCGCAGGCGAGCCACGCGATCCGGCGCTATCAAGAGCACGCTTAAACAGCGATGCTCCCCCACCCGGAGGTGAGGAAGCATCGCGTCAGGACCCGCAAAACGTGAGGAAGCGTCCGGTCAGAACCGACAGGAGCTGAGGAAGCGTCCGGTGAAACCTGCAGGAAGTGATGGAGCGTTTAGCGGTCGAGGTCGCCGCGGATGAAGGCCTCGACCTTTTCGCGGGCGAGGTCGTCGTTGAACTGCTCCGGCGGGGACTTCATGAAGTAGCTCGACGCGGAGATCAGCGGGCCGCCGATGCCGCGGTCCAGGCCGATCTTCGCCGCGCGGATGGCGTCGATGATCACACCGGCCGAGTTGGGTGAGTCCCAGACCTCGAGCTTGTATTCCAGCGACACCGGAGCGTCGCCGAAGTTGCGGCCTTCGAGGCGGACGAACGCCCACTTGCGGTCATCGAGCCACTGCACGTAGTCGGACGGGCCGATGTGCACGTCCTTCGCCGCGAGTTCGGCCTCGACGTTGGAGGTGACGGCCTGGGTCTTGGAGATCTTCTTGGACTCGAGGCGGTCGCGCTCCAGCATGTTCTTGAAGTCCATGTTGCCGCCGACGTTCAGCTGGTAGGTGCGGTCCAGCGTGACGCCGCGGTCTTCGAACAGCTTCGCCATGACGCGGTGGGTGATGGTGGCGCCGATCTGGCTCTTGATGTCGTCACCGACGATCGGGACGCCGGCGGCGGTGAACTTGTCCGCCCACTCCTTCGTGCCCGCGATAAAGACCGGCAGGGCGTTCACGAACGCCACGCCGGCGTCGATCGCACACTGGGCGTAGAACTCGGCGGCATCCTGGGAGCCGACCGGCAGGTAGCAGACCATGACGTCGGCCTGGGCGTCCTTCAGGGCCTGGACGACGTCGACAGGTTCCTCGGTGGACTGCTCGATGGTCTCCAGGTAGTACCGGCCAAGACCGTCCAGGGTGTGGCCGCGCTGGACCGTGACGCCGGTCGGCGGGACCTCGGCAAGCTTGATCGTGTTGTTTTCGCTCGCCAGGATCGCGTCGGCCAGGTCGTGACCGACCTTCTTGCCGTCAACATCGAAGGCGGCCACGAACTGGACATCGTTGACGTGGTACTTGCCGAACTCGACGTGCATCAGACCCGGAATCGTGGCCTGGGGGTCGGCATCCCGGTAGTAATGGACAC
Organism: Arthrobacter sp. NPDC058097; assembly: GCF_042884885.1. Lineage (NCBI taxonomy): Bacteria > Bacillati > Actinomycetota > Actinomycetes > Micrococcales > Micrococcaceae > Arthrobacter > Arthrobacter sp. NPDC058097. The sequence goes on along the minus strand of NZ_JBHVSZ010000002.1, from coordinate 75,691 downwards.
CCTGAACCAGGGAAGCGGCACAGTTACCCACACCGACGATAGCTACACGAATCGGATTTGAAGACACGGAACTCCTTTGAGAACAAACTTCAAGTGCCCTGCGCGTCTGTACCTTGCTGTACGACGGCGTCTGACGGGCACCGCGCCACACGGCGCGCTTATCAGTCTAACCAAACGCGGTTGGGGCCGGCTTTGTTCCCGCCGGCCCCGGTCCTTTGATTACGCGTCTCTTTGGGGGTGGGTTCAGACCCGCTGCGCCCAGAGGTTGATGTCGGATTCGACGGCGAACTCGTCGATCGCCGTCAGCTCGTCAGCGCTGAACTCCAGGTTGTTGATGGCGGCCAGGGTGTCCTCCAGTTGCCTGACGCTGGACGCACCGACCAGTGCCGACGTTACCGTGGAGCCCTTGGGCTGGTCGCGCAGGATCCAGGCGATGGCCATCTGCGCCAGCGACTGTCCGCGGCCGGCGGCGATGGCGTTCAGTCCCCTGACCCTGTCCAGCTTCTCCTCGGTCAGGGCCGATTCGGAGAGGAACCTCGCCTTCGCGGCACGGGAATCGGCCGGGACGCCATTGAGGTAGCGGTCGGTCAGCATGCCCTGGGCCAGCGGGGAGAAAGCGATGGAGCCGGCGCCCACCTGCTCCAGCACCTCGTAGAGGTTGGGCGAGCCGTTCTCGGTCCAGCGGTTCAGCATGGAGTAGCTGGGCTGGTGGATGAGCAGCGGCGTGCCGAGTTCCTTCAGGATGCGGGCGGCCTCGAGCGTCTGCTCCGGCGTGTAGGAGGAGATGCCCGCGTACAGGGCCTTACCGGACCGGACCGCGTAATCGAGCGCGCCCATGGTCTCCTCCAGCGGCGTCTCCGGGTCCGGCCGGTGGCTGTAGAAGATGTCAACGTAGTCCAGGCCCATCCGCTGCAGCGACTGGTCCAGGCTGGAGATCAGGTACTTCCGGGAGCCCCACTCGCCGTACGGGCCGGGCCACATGTAGTAACCGGCCTTGGTGGAGATGACCAGCTCGTCGCGGTACGGCTTGAAGTCGTCCTGCAGGTGCCGGCCGAAATTGGTCTCCGCCGAGCCGTCCGGCGGGCCGTAGTTGTTGGCCAGGTCGAAGTGGTTGACGCCGAGGTCAAAGGCACGGCGGAGGATGGCACGCTGTTCGTCGAAGCGCTTGTCGTCGCCGAAGTTGTGCCACAGGCCCAGCGAGATGGCCGGGAGTTTCAGGCCGCTGCGTCCGACGCGGCGGTAGGGCATGGTGTCGTAGCGGGTGTCCGAGGCCACATAAGTCATACGTTCCATCCTGCCAGCCACGACTGGGCTGCGGGGCGGGTGTCCACCATCCGGTCACCGGATGTGGACGCCCGCCCCTTCCCCGGGAAAGCCCGCCCGGGAAAACGTCAGTCGCTGACGACGGCGGCGCTCAGCGGACCGAGCTCAGCACGCTCACCTTCCAGCCGGATGGCGTCGTCGGTGGCCAGCAGCAGGGCCGTGCCCGCTCCGTCCAGGCTGACAGGCTGCTCAGAGAAGTTGAGCAGCACCTGCACGCCGCCGCGGCGGAACCGCAGCCAGCGGGCGTCCTCGTCGAACTCCACCTGGGTGTCCTCGAAGCCCAGCTTGGTGAGGTCGGGCGCGGAGCGGCGCAACGCAGTGAGCGACCGGTACAGCTCAAGCAACCGGGCATGGTCACCTTCTGCGGCTTCCCCCCAGTCCAGCTTGGACCGGCGGAACGTCTCAGGATCCTGGGGATCGGGCACGACGGCGGGATCCCACCCCATGCGCTCGAACTCCTTGATCCGGCCTTCCGCGGTGGCCTTGCCAAGCTCCGGTTCCGGGTGCGAGGTGAAGAACTGCCACGGCGTGCTGGCGCCGTATTCCTCCCCCATGAACAGCATGGGCGTGAAGGGGCCCGTCAGGGTGAGCACCGCCGCGAGAGCCAGGCTTCCGTACGGCAGCGTCTGGGAGAGCCGGTCCCCGGTGGCGCGGTTGCCGATCTGGTCGTGGTTCTGCGAGCAGACCACCAGGGCGGCAGGGTGGACCGCGCTGAAATTGATCGGCCGTCCGTGGTGGCGTTCCCGGAAGCTGGAGTAGCTGCCGTCATGGAAGAAGCCGTCCCGGAGCACCTTGGCGAGGGCCGCGAGCGAGTCGAAGTCACTGTAGTAGCCGGTGGTTTCGCCGGTGACGTTGACGTGGACGGCGTGGTGGAAGTCGTCGCTCCACTGCCCTTCCAGCCCGTACCCGTTGACGTCCCGCGGATACAGCAGCCGCGGGTTGTTGAGGTCGGACTCGGCGATAAGCGTCAGCGGCCGTCCCACCTCGGCGGAGATCTGGTCGGCCAGCGCCCCGAAGTCCTCCAGGATGTGGACCGCCCGCTCGTCCTTCAGGGCGTGGACGGCGTCCAGCCGCAGGCCGTCCACCCGGTAGTCGCGCAGCCACATGGCCAGGTTGTCCAGGATGAACCGGCGCACGTGGTCGGAGCCGGGCCCGTCCAGGTTCACCGAGTCGCCCCATGTGTTGCCCTCGCCCTGCTTGAGGTAGGGGCCGAACCGCGGCAGGTAGTTCCCGCTGGGGCCGAGGTGGTTGTAAACCACGTCCTGGATCACGCCGAGGCCCGCGCCGTGGGCGGCGTCGACGAACCGCTGGTACGCCTCCGGCCCGCCATAGGCCTCATGGACGGCGAACCACTGCACGCCGTCGTAGCCCCAGTTGTGCGTGCCGTTGAACGCGTTCACCGGCAGCAGTTCGATGAAGGCCACGCCCAGGCCGGCCAGGTAGTCCAGCTTCCCGGCCGCGGCGTCCAGCGTCCCTTCGGGCGTGAACGTTCCGAGGTGGAGTTCGTAGATGACGGCGCCCTGCAGTTCCCTGCCCTGCCAGGCGTCGTCCTGCCAGCTGTAGGCGGACGGGTCGAACGTGCGGGACAGGGCGTGGACGCCGTCGGGCTGGCGGCGGGTCCGCGGATCCGGAAGCGGTGTTTCGTCGCCGTCCAGCAGGTACCCGTAGTCCACGGCGCCATCCGCGGGTGCTCCGGCGGCGGTCCACCAGCCGGCGTCCTCCGGCCCGGTCCCGGCCCGGCGCTGCATGGTGAAGCGCTCCCCGCCGGCGAGCAGCGTCACGGATTCAGCGTTGGGCGCCCATACGTCGAAGCGCGCAGGGCCCTGAACGGGCTTCGCGGCGTCGCGGGGGTAGGTGTGCGTCATGACTCTCCTCCTGACTGCGTCACTGTCTGGGGCACCAGCAGCGCAACGGGGAACGTCCTGAAGATGTCGCCAATCTTCACCGTCCCCGGTCCGAAGCCGGTACCGGTCAGTTCGTCCTTCATGGCGGTATTAAGTTCGACGGCGGTGTCCCGCCACCCGCCCGACTGTTCCAGCCCGTAAGGAAGACGGGTGGCGAGGGTCAATGCACCCGGCGCCGCCGGGGTGCCGCGGTCGAACGCGAGCAGGTGCCCGGCGGCGGGCCCGCTGGCCAGGACCGGACGGTACCCGGTGAACAGCTCCGGACGGTCCCGGCGCAGCCGCAGCGCGCGCGATGTCACCAGCAGCTTCGTCCGCTCATCGGTAAATGACCCGGGAAGGTCGCCGGCATCCAGGTGCTCCAGCGCGGCACGGCGGTCGTCGAAGCTGAACGGGCGCCGGTTGTCCGGGTCCGTCAGCGACCGGTCCCAGAACTCCGTGCCCTGGTAGACGTCCGGAACGCCGGGCATGGTCAGCTGCACGAGCTTGGCGGCGAGGGAGTTCGAGGCCCCGTACGGCGCCAGGAGCTCGACGAGGGCTTCCACCTCGGCCTGCACGGCGGGATTGTCGAACACCCAGTCGACGGCGGCCTTCAGTTTCTCCTCGAACGCCGCGTCCGGATCGGTCCAGTTGGTCGAATTGCCGGCTTCGCGTGCAGCCTTTAGTGCGTAGTACTGTAGGCGATCCCGGCTGGCGGGCCAGGCGCCGGCAACGGCCTGCCACAGCAGCGCGGACAGCGGACCGTCCGGCAGCGGGGCCAGTTCGCGCAGCCGGTCCAGGGCTTTCTCCCAGTCACCCGCAATCTCGGAAATGACCGAGATCCGGGCCCGGGTGTCCTCGCTGCGTTTGGTGTCGTGCGTGCTCAGTGTCGTCATGGATAGCGGAAGCTCGGCCTGCCGGCGTGTCATCCGGGCATGGAACTCGTCCGGCTCCACGGCGAACTCGGTGGGGTCGGCGCCCACCTCCGTGAGGGTGCCCAGGCGGTTGTAGCGGAAGAACGCGGTGTCCTCCACGCCCTTGGCCATGACCATTCCGGAGGTCTGCTGGAAGCGCCGGGCCAGCTCGAGGTCCGTGTCCAGCAGCAGCGGCTGCAGAGCCTGGATGGCCTGGTCGAGTTCCGGCCGCCTGCGTGCGGCAAGCTCACATGCCTCCTTCAGGACCTCCGCACCCTCCGGCAGGTAGGTGCGGTAGACAGGGAAGGCGGCGATGATTTCAGCGAGGGCGTCGGCTCCGGAGTCGATCGAAACGCCGGCGTCGCCCGGAACCAGCCGGGCCAGCCGCAGGATCTCCGAGTGGAGGATGCCATCGGTGATCCGGCGCTTGGTTCCGCGGATCATGTCCTGGTAGTCGGCGGGCTCGCCGCCACGCAGGGACGCGTCGAGCCGGTCCAGGGGTTCCTGGCCGCGCGGGTCCACGAGAACCCGGTCGACGTCGGCGAGGGCGTCGTAGCCCGTGGTGCCCTCGCACTCGAAGCTGGCGGGCAGCTGCTCCCCCGGCTCCAGGATCTTTTCGATCAGCAGGTAGGCGCCGCCGGTGGCTTCCCGGAGCCGCTTGAGGTACCCCTCGGGGTCGGCGAGGCCGTCCGGATGGTCGATCCGCAGGCCGTCCGCGAGGTCCTCGCGGAACCAGCGCACCACCTCCTGGTGTGCCTCGTCGAAGACGGCGGGGATTTCCACGCGGATGCCGGCGAGCGTGTTCACCGCAAAGAAGCGGCGGTAGTTCAGCTCGTTGTCCGCACGCCGCCACCCGATGAGCTCGTAGTGCTGCCGCTCGTGGACGTCCCGCGGGGAATCAGCCTCGGCGTAGGTGCCCTCGGCGAGCGGGAAGCGGTGGTCGTAGTACCGCAGCTCACCGTCCTCGATTTCGAGCTGGTCGAGGTCATCGTCGCTGCCGAGGATCGGCAGCCGGATGCGTCCCCCGGCGAGCTCCCAGTCGACGTCGAATGCCTCCGCGTATCGGGACTGGCGCCCCTCCTTGAGCAGCGACCACCACCAGGGGTTCTGTACCGGCGTCGCGACGCCGACATGGTTGGGCACGATGTCGATCAGCACGCCCATGCCCGCGGCGCGGGCCGCCTTCGAAACCGCCGCCAGGCCCTCCGGCCCGCCGCGCTCGGGGTCGACGGCGGAGGGATCGGTGACGTCGTACCCGTGGTCGGAGCCCTGCTCAGCGGTCAGGATCGGAGAAAGGTAGACCCAGTCGACGCCGAGCGAGTGCAGGTACGGAACGGTTTCGGCCGCGTCGAAGAGCGTGAATCCCTTCCTAATCTGCAGCCTGTACGTGGAGACTGGCGTTCTCATGCGTCCTCCCCAGCGGGCTTGACCGCCCTCAAGTGGCCGCCGCGCTTTGCTGCAGGCTTGCGCGCCGGCTTTTCCGCCGGCTGCCCCTCCGGGTCCTTCGCAGGCTCCGCAGCCGTTTCCGGCGCAGGCTCCGCTGCGGACTTCGCAGGCTCCGCAGCCGGTTCCGGCGCCGGCTCAGCGGCCGGTTCGGCGGACGGCTCGGCAACAGGCTCCGGAGCAGCCTCCACGGCCGGCTTCTTCGTCTTGGCCGGCTCGGGAATGGCCGGCGCGGTGAGCGCCGCGGTCTCGGCGGTGGCGGTCTGCGTCAACGCTGCGAGCGAGGCAGCGACGGAATGGTCCGGTTCCTCCTCCGGTGCGCTGTGGGCGCGAAGGACAACCAGCGACTTGGCCGCAACGGACAGGATAGTTCCGGCGTCCGCAGGCTTGGAGTCGGCCCCTTCGCCGGCGGTGTCGATGATGACGTCCCAGGCCGGAGCGTATTCGTCCGGCGGCAAGGTGAACTCAACGTCGCCGTCGTGCGCGTTGAAGTACAGCAGGAAGTTCACGTCCGTGATCCGGCGGCCACGGCTGTCATGGCCCTGGATGCCGTCGCCGTTGAGGAACATGCCCACGGACCGGCCGAAGCCGCTGTCCCAGTCCTCCGGCTGCATGAGGTTGCCATCCGGATCAAGCCATACGATGTCCGGCAGCCGCTCGCCTTCGCCCCGCCGGACCGGCCGGCCGTCGAAGAAGCGGCTGCGCCGGAAGGTGGGGTGCTTGGCGCGCAGCGAGTTGACGGCGGCGGTGAACTCGATGAGCGGCTGGTCCACGCTGTCCCAGTTGACCCAGGTCAGCGGCGAGTCCTGACAGTACCCGTTGTTGTTACCCTGCTGGGTGCGGCCGAGTTCGTCGCCGTGCAGGATCATGGGCACGCCCTGCGAAAGCAGCATGGTGGCGATGAAGTTGCGCTGCTGCCGGGCCCGGAGCGCCAGGACCTTGGGATCGTCAGAGGGACCTTCGGCCCCGCAGTTCCAGGACCGGTTGTGCGATTCGCCGTCCTTGTTGTCCTCGCCGTTGGCCTCGTTGTGCTTCTCGTTGTAGGACACCAGGTCCCGCAGGGTGAAGCCATCGTGGGCCGTGACGAAGTTGATGGATGCCACCGGACGGCGGCCGGAGTGCTCGTAGAGATCAGCCGAGCCCGTGATGCGCGAGGCGAACTCGCCCAGCGTGGCGGGTTCGCCTCGCCAGAAGTCGCGCACCGTGTCGCGGTATTTGCCGTTCCATTCCGTCCACTGCGGCGGGAAGTTGCCCACCTGGTAGCCACCGGGTCCGACGTCCCACGGCTCGGCGATCAGCTTGACCTGGGACACCACGGGGTCCTGCTGGATGAGTTCGAAGAAGGTGGAGAGCCGGTCGACGTCGTAGAACTCACGGGCCAGCGCGGCGGCGAGGTCGAAGCGGAACCCGTCCACGTGCATTTCGGTCACCCAGTAGCGCAGCGAGTCCATAAGCAGCTGCAGGGAGTGCGGCTGGCGGACGTTCAGGGTGTTGCCGGTGCCCGTGTAGTCCATGTAGTACTGCTTGTCGTCCTCCACCAGGCGGTAGTAGGCCTCGTTGTCGATGCCCTTGAAGCTCAGGGTGGGGCCGAGGTGGTTGCCTTCGGCGGTGTGGTTGTAGACGACGTCGAGGATGACCTCGATGCCGGCGCGGTGCAGCGAGCGGACCATTGCCTTGAAGTCCTGGACCTGCTGGCCGGTGTCGCCGGTGGAGCTGTAGGTGTTCTGCGGCGCGAAGAAGCCGATGGTGTTGTAGCCCCAGTAGTTGCTCAGGCCCTTTTCCTGCAGGGTGCCGTCGTTGACGAACTGGTGCACGGGCATGAGCTCGATCGCGGTGACGCCCAGCTTCTGCAGGTGCGAGATCACGGCCGGGTGCGCCACGCCGGCGTACGTGCCGCGCTGCTCCTCGGGGATCTCGGGGTGCAGTTCGGTGAGCCCCTTGACATGCGCCTCGTAGATGACCGACTTGTGGTATGGGATGCGCAGGTTCTGGTCGTTGTCCCAGTCGAAGAACGGGTTGATGACCACGCCCATCATCATGTGCGGCGCGGAGTCTGCGTCGTTCTTGGATGAGGGGTCGCCCATGTTGTACGAGAACAGCGCGGGGTCCCAGTCGATCTGGCCCGAGACGGCCTTGGCGTAGGGGTCAAGGAGCAGCTTGTTGGCGTTGAAGCGCTGGCCGTTCGCCGGGTCATAGGGTCCGTGAACGCGGTAGCCGTACTTCTGTCCGGGCTGGATCTGGGGCAGGTAGCAGTGCCACACGTAGCCGTCGACCTCACGCAGCGTGACCCTGGTCTCGGTCCCCTCGTCGTCAAAGAGGCAGAGTTCCACCTTTTCTGCGTGCTCGCTGAACAATGCGAAGTTGGTTCCCGTGCCGTCAAACGTGGCTCCCAGCGGGTAAGCCGATCCGGGCCAGATTTCCATTCGTGCTCCTATACATCGTCCAACAACGCGTCCGGCAGGTCTTCACGCACTACCTGCACGTAACTTGGTCTTACCGTAGCGGGTGGGTATGACTATTACGTGACCCACCACTAATTACTAAGCGTGCTGACTTTACCCCATATTTCGGGCAGGACGTCGGATATCCGCCCCGCCGTCAGCGGGCCGTCGTCCGCAGCCGCCGCTCCGGCGAGGCCGTGCAGGCTCGCCCCCATCGCGGCAATGGCCGCCCAGCGTTCGTCCGGATCGATGCCAACCGACCGGAAGCGTCCGACGTCGGACCCCACCTGGGCGAGCAGGGCACCAATGATTCCGGACAGCACATCACCGCTTCCGGCGGTGGCCAGCCAGGGCGTTCCCTCGGACTGGCTGTAGAAATCCTGGAAGGGCGAGGCCACCAGCGTGCTGGCTCCCTTCAGCAGCACAGTCGCCTCGGTCAGGCCGGCGGTGCGGCGCACGGCAGCGAGGGTGGAGGCCTCAACTTCGTCGCGGTCCAGGTCGGCACCGAGGCGCTGAAGCAGGGTGGCCAGTTCCCCGGCGTGGGGCGTAAGCACCACCTGCGGGGCCAGCACGTCCGGCAGCACGGGCAGGGCGCCGGCGTCGGCCACGGTGGGCAGTCCGGAGTCGACGGCGTCGCGGACCCGCTGCATCTCTTCCTCGTCCTTGCCGTCCATCCCGGAGCCGACGAGCCAGGCCTGGACGTGGGTCTCCGCCACGGTGCCGGTGCTGCAGACCACCTCGGGGCAGCTGTGGCGGATGAGGTCGGCCACCTCGGGCGGCCCGACGTAGCGGACCATCCCGACGCCGGCGGAGAGCGCCCCGCGGCAGGCGAGCACGGCGGCGCCCGGGTAGGCCGGGGATCCGGCCATCACCCCGAGGACGCCCCGCGAATACTTGTGGGCACGTCGTATGGGCCGCGGGAGCAGGGTGGCCAAATCGGCGGTCTCCAGGCGCCGCAGGGCGGGCCACGGCAGAGAGTCCTCGATGCCGATCGGGACCACGACCACCCGGCCGGCAAAATCCGCCCCGGGGTCCGCCAGCAGTCCGGCCTTGGCGCCCCCGAAGGTGACAGTGATGTCGGCCGGCAGCACGGGCCCGGCTGCTTCGCCGGTGTCGGCGTCCACGCCGCTGGGCACGTCGCACGCCACCACGAGGCCGTGTTTGCTGCCGGCAAGCTGCGATACGAGTTCCGCCGAGGTTCCCCGGAGTCCGCCCTGGGCGCCGGTTCCCAGCAAAGCGTCAATAACGACGTCGGCCCTGCCGGCCAGCGCTGCCAGCTCACCGGCGTTCGTGTCAGTCAGCGTCAGTACCCGGCCGCCGGCGCGCCGGAAGGCGGCCAGGCCGTCCGGGTGGGCCGTGGCGGAGGCGAGCACCGCCGTCGTACGCATTCCCCGTCCGGCGAGGTGCGCGGCGGCGAAAAGGCCGTCGCCGCCATTGTTGCCTTTCCCGACCAGGACGGCGGCGCTGGCGCCGTACAGGCGGCGTCCGCTGCGGCGGAGCTGCGCGATGGCGGCGCCGGCCATACCGCGGGCTGCCCGCTGCATGAGAACAGCGCCCATACCTGAATCCAGCAGGGGCTTTTCAGCTTCCCTGATCTGGGTTCCGGTATAGGCGCTGATCATGGGTCAGTCCGTCCGGGGTCAGCCCTCGGCCAGGACCGTGGCCGTGGCAATGCCGCCGTCGTGGCTCATGGAGAGGTGCCACCGTTTGACGCCCTTGGCGTCGGCCACGGCAAGCACCGTTCCCTTGACCTGGATGGTGGGACCGTTCTGGTCCAGGCCGATCCAGCAATCCTGCCAGTTCATGCCGGCAGGCGCGCCCAGGACCTTGGCCACGGCCTCCTTGGCGGCAAACCGCGCTGCCAGGGAGCGGGTGTTCAGTTCCCGCTCGGCCGGCACAAACAGCCGGTCCCGGAGTCCGGGGGTGCGCTCCAACTGCCGTCCGAAGCGCTCGATGTCCACTACGTCTACGCCGATGCCAACAATCATGGGCTTACTCTACTGTGACGCTCTTGGCCAGGTTGCGCGGCTGGTCCACGTCGTAGCCCTTGCCGGCGGCAAGTTCGCACGCGAAGATCTGCAGCGGAACGGTGGTCAGCAGCGGCATCAGCAGCGTCGGGGTTTCCGGGACGTAAAAGACGTGCTCGGCGTAGTCCCGGACCGCTTCGTCGCCTTCCTCGGCAATCACCAGGGTGCGGGCACCGCGGGCCCGGATCTCCTGGATGTTGGAGACCACCTTGGAGTGCAGCGAGTCGCGGCCGCGCGGGGACGGGACCACCACGAACACCGGCTGGCCCTCGTCGATCAGCGCGATCGGGCCGTGCTTGAGCTCACCGGCGGCGAAGCCCTCGGCATGGATGTACGCGATTTCCTTCAGCTTCAGCGCACCCTCGAGCGCCACCGGATAGCCCACGTGGCGGCCCAGGAACAACACGGACTTCTCGTCCTTCATGCTCCGGGCCAGCTCGCGCAGCTCCTCCGCCGAGTCCAGGATCTTCTGGATCTTCGCCGGGATCTTGCCCAGGTCAGCCAGCACATCCTTGACCTGCCCGGAGAAAATGTTCCCGCGCAGCTGCGCCAGGTACAGCCCCAGCAGGTACGCCGCCGTGATCTGCGCCAGGAACGCCTTCGTGGACGCCACCGCGATCTCCGGACCGGCGTGCGTGTACAGCACGGCGTCGGACTCCCGCGGAATGGTCGAGCCGTTCGTGTTGCAGATCGACACCGTCTTCGCGCCCTGCTCCCGGGCGTACCGGACCGCCATCAGCGTATCCATGGTCTCGCCGGACTGGCTGATGGACACCACCAGGGTGTTCTCATTCACGATCGGGTCCCGGTACCGGAACTCGTGCGCGAGCTCCACCTCGGTGGGGATCCGGCACCAGTTCTCAATCGCGTACTTGGCCACCAGACCCGCATACGCGGCCGTGCCGCAGGCCAGCACAATGATCTTGTCGACCTTCTTCAGCAGCTGCGGATCAATGCGCAGCTCATCCAGGGTCAGCTTCCCGTTCAGGTCCGAACGTCCCAGCAGGGTCTGCGCCACCGCGTCGGGCTGGTCATGGATTTCCTTCTCCATGAACGAGGAAAAGCCGCCCTTTTCAGCAGAGGCCGGGTCCCAGTCCACGTGGTACTCCTTGCCCTGCGCCGGGGCACCAAAGAAGTCCGTGATCTCCACCGTGTCGGCGGTGATCGTCACGATCTGGTCCTGGCCCAGCTCCACCGCACGGCGGGTGTAGTCAATGAACCCGGACACGTCCGAGCCCAGGAAGTTCTCGCCCTCGCCCAGGCCAACCACCAGCGGGGAGTTCCGGCGCGCGGCCACGACCACGTCGGGCTGGTCGGCGTGCACGGCCAGGAGCGTGAACGCACCCTCGAGCCGCTGGCAGGCCAGCTCCATCGCCCGGGTCAGGCCGCCGTCGGAGACGTCCCCGCCCAGCTTGTTCCGGAAAATATCGCCCAGCAGCGCCGCGGCAACCTCGGTGTCCGTCTCCGAGGCGAAGACAACACCCTTGGCCAGCAGCTCCTGCTTCAGCTCAGCAAAGTTTTCAATGATGCCGTTGTGGATCACCGCAAGCTTCCCGCCATCAGACAGATGCGGGTGCGCGTTCTGATCCGTCGGACCACCATGCGTGGCCCACCGCGTGTGCCCAATGCCGGTCAAAGAATCCGGCAACGGCCGCTCCTCCAACTCGGCCAGCAGGTTGCTCAGCTTCCCGGACTTCTTCCGCGAGGAAATCTCCCCGTCAGCAACCACCGCAACACCGGCGGAGTCGTAACCCCGGTACTCCAGACGCCGCAGCCCCTCAAGAACAACATCCAACGCACCGTGCCCGGCCTCAGCCCGACCCGACGAACGGCCAACATAACCCACGATTCCACACATGGGTATAAGCCTATCTGGCTTTACGGAGAACTCCCGCCCCGCTACGTCATCCTGCCCGCCGCCGCCGGCGGACGCCCAGCACCATGAGCAGCACGCACTGGCCGATGAGGCCGGCCCCTGCCAGCATCATCCACTGCCCGCGGTCCGCGTCGCCGAGCGCTCCGGTGAGATAGCCAACCAACGGGATTGCGTAGAGGGGCTTCCCTTTAATCTGGCGCGCGCGGACGGGCTCCGGATCGTTGGCGTTGGCGTTATCGCCCCTGGTGACCAGGGTTCTTTCACCGTCCTGCATGGCGCCGAAGCCCACAATCCGGTGAGTGCGGACTACTGGGCTGTTAGGGGCAGGCTGGTAGGTGACGAGGTCGCCGAACTTCAGCTGGCTCAAGGCCGTGGGCTCAACAACGAGGAACGTGCCGGCGGGATACGTCGGCGCCGAGGAGTTTGTGAGCACGCTGTACGTCTGGGATCCGGTGGCCTGGGGAATGACGACGAGGCCCAGGGCAGCGAAAAGGAGGATCATGAGGGCCGCAAAGTTGACCCAGGGCCCGGCCGCCGCGAAGCGTTTCCGTCGGCGGATTTCGAAAGTCCGGGTGGCCGCTCCCCCGCCGCGCCTGCCGCCGAGGTCGCGGCCCGTCCGCTGCGGCGCCTGCGGTAGAACTGCCTTTCCCATGTTGAGGCCCCTCAAATCTGCTGCGGTTCTCCTTATTCCCTGAACGGTCCCGCGGCAGGATCAGGAATGGGTAACGCATAGGGTCAAGATTCACTCAAGAATGGCTCGCATTTCGCTCTCGGCGCCGGGAGGGGCAGAATCTCTAGGGTGACTTTGCAACGCAACGAAGCGAACGGAGAGGGTGTTTCCCCGTTCGTGGAGCTGGACCGGCAGACCTGGTCCCGGCTTTCGGCCCAGATGGAGCAGCCCCTTAATGAAGAGGATGTGCTGCGCCTTCGCGGTCTCGGGGACCCGCTGGACATCAGCGAGGTGCGCGATGTGTACCTCCCCCTGTCCCGGCTGCTGCACCTGTACGTGGAAGCCGCCGGCCAGCTGCATGCGGCCACCACAACCTTCCTTGGCGAGCAGACCCAGCGCACCCCGTTCGTGATCGGCGTCGCCGGTTCCGTTGCCGTGGGCAAGTCCACCATCGCCCGTGTTCTCCGCGAGATGCTCCGGCGCTGGCCGGGCACGCCGAACGTCGAGCTCATCACCACCGACGGCTTCCTGTATCCCCTGGCCGAACTCAAGCGCCGGCAACTGCTGGACCGCAAGGGTTTTCCGGAGTCCTACGACCGCCGCGCGCTGCTGCGGTTCGTGAGCGAGATCAAGGGCGGCGCCGAGGAGGTGCGGGCACCCTGGTACTCGCACGTTACCTATGACATCGTCCCCGGCAAGGAGGTCGTGGTCCGGCGTCCCGACGTCCTCATTGTCGAGGGCCTGAACGTGCTCGCCCCCGCGCGGCCGCGGCACGACGGCCGCCAGGGGCTGGCGCTGAGTGACTTCTTCGACTTTTCCATCTACGTGGACGCCAAGACGTCATATATCGAGGAATGGTACGTGGACCGCTTCCGCAAACTCCGTTCCACCGCCTTCGCGCAGCCTGAATCATACTTCCACCGCTACGCCACGCTGTCCGATACCGAGGCCGAAGCGACCGCCCGTGACATCTGGAAGCGCATCAACGAGCCGAACCTGGAAGAGAACGTGCTGCCCACCCGGGGGCGGGCACAGCTGGTGCTCACCAAGGAAGCGGACCATTCCGTCCGCAGGATGCTGTTGAGGAAGGTCTAGCACGCATGTGCGGCAACTGCTCCCCAGTACCTTCCGACGCCGAACCCACCTTTGGCGCCCAGCCCATCCTCGGCGCCCGGCCCACCCTCGACGCCCAGCCCACCTTTGGGGCCCGGCCGACCCGCCGCGCGATAGCGCGCCTGTTGATGACGGGCGCCGGCCTGTCGGCCCTCGCCGCCTGCACCCCCGGCCCGGCCCCTGGGGGTTCGGCAACCGGCTCGTCGGCTACGGGAACCGCATCTCAAACAGCTTCTGCGTCCGGTAAGGCATCGCCGGTTCCGTCCGGGTCCGCGACCTCGTCCGCCTCCGCCGGCGGCTCCGTCAGTGCGTCACCATCTGCGTCTGCTTCCTCAGCGGCCGGCGCAACAGAGTCACCGTCGGCTTCGGCGACGCCATCCACGACGGCGGCGGCAGCCCCGCCGTCGGCCGCGTCCCGCCTGCCCAAACAGTTCTCACTCACCGATCCAGCCAGTCCCTGGGTGATCGTCAATAAGCACCGCCCGCTCAAGCCGGCCAACTACGTTCCGGCCGATCTGGTCCAGCCGCGCGTCGCCCTCGCGGTCACCGGCGAGGCGGCGCAACTGAACGGTACGACGGCGGCTGCCGCAGAACGGATGTTCGCCGCGGCTGCGGCGGACGGCGTGAACATCACGCTGGCGAGCGGCTACCGCTCGTACGCGACGCAGGTGGCCACGTACAACGGCTGGGTGAGCTCCCAGGGACGGGCTGCGGCGGACACCGCCTCGGCGCGGCCGGGCTACTCCGAGCACCAGACTGGCTGGTCATTCGACATCGGCGACGGCGGGGGTGCCTGCGGCTTCCAGCCCTGCTTCGCCGAGCAGCCGGCCGCTGTATGGGCCAAGGCGAACGCGCACCGCTTCGGCTTCGTGGTGCGGTATCCGTGGATGCAGCACCCCATTACCGGGTACTTCTACGAATCGTGGCACCTGCGCTACGTCGGCGTGGAGGCGGCCACGGACATGCGGAAACGCGGAATCGCCACGCTGGAACAGTATTTCGGTCTGCCCGCCGCCCCCGGCTACCGCTGACGCACTGGCCGGTCACTATGCGGTAAACAGGGTGCGGTAGTTTGGTTGGCATGCTTAGTGGATTTAAGAAGTTCATTCTCAAGGGAAATGTCATCGACCTGGCCGTGGCGGTGGTCATTGGATCGGCGTTCAGCGCGGTGGTGGATGCGCTGGTCAAGAGTGTCCTGATGCCGCTGATCTCGGTGCTGGTCGGAGAGCCGAACTTTGATAATTTCCTGGCGTTCGGTGACGTCCGGTTCGGCGTGCTGCTCACCGCGGTGGTCAACTTCCTGCTGGTTGCCTCGGCACTCTACTTCGTCATCGTCGCCCCGATGAACAAACTTATCGAGCACCGCAACCGCAAGCTGGGCATCGGACAGGACGCCAAGAAGGAGGCGGCCGAGGATCCGCAGATCGCCCTGCTGAAGGAAATCCGCGACGCCCTGCAGAACCAGAACCAGCCGGCCAAGTAGGGCCGGCACCCAACCCAACCGGCAGCAAAAAAGCAGCCCGCCTCCGACTGACCAGTTCGGTCAGGGAGGCGGGCTGCTTTTTGCGTTGCGTTGCGGGCGCGAAAACTTAGTCGCCGACGAGTGCCAGCGCCAGCCGGGTCTTCACAACCTGGGCGAGGCGTTCGGCAATGACCTGGGCGGTCTGCTGGTCGCCGGCCTCCACCATGACGCGCACAACGGGCTCCGTGCCGGACGGACGCAGGAGCACGCGGCCCGTGTCGCCGAGTTCGGCTTCGGCGGCCTTGACTGCTGCGGCCAGGGTCTCGTCCCCGCCGACCCGGCTGCGGTCCACATCCTTCACGTTGATGAGGACCTGGGGCAGCTTGGTCATGATGGTGGCGAGATCCTTGAGCTGGCGGCCGGTCAGGGCCACCTGTGCTGCCAGCTGCAGGCCGGTCAGAACGCCGTCGCCAGTGGTGGCGTAGTCGGCGAGGATCACGTGACCGGACTGTTCGCCGCCGAGGTTGTAGCCGCCGTCGCGCATTTGTTCGAGAACGTAGCGGTCCCCCACGCCCGTCTCACGGATGGCGATGCCGGCGTCGCGGAGGGCGATCTTGAGGCCGAGGTTGCTCATGACGGTGGCAACGAGGACGTTGTCCGCCAGCTTGCCGGCCTTCTTGAGGGCGACGGCGAGGATCGCCATGATCTGGTCGCCGTCCACCTCGTTGCCCTCGTGGTCCACGGCAAGGCAGCGGTCGGCGTCGCCGTCGTGGGCAATGCCGAGGTCGGCGCCGTGCTCCACCACGGCCGCCTTGAGCGGGCCGAGGTGGGTGGAGCCCACACCTTCGTTGATGTTCAGGCCGTCCGGCTCGGCGCCGATGACAACTACGTCAGCGCCGGCGTCCTTGAAGACCTGGGGGGAACAGCCGCTGGCGGCGCCGTGCGCGCAGTCGAGGACTACCTTGAGTCCGTTGAGGTTGTGCGGGAGGGTTCCCAGGAGATGGACGATGTAACGGTCCTCGGCGTCGGAGAAGCGCTGGATGCGGCCCACCTCGCCGCCCACCGGGCGGAAGGGCTCCTTGCCCATCTGGGCCTCGATGGCGTCCTCCACCTCGTCGGGGAGCTTCTGGCCGCCACGGGCGAAGAATTTGATCCCGTTGTCGGGGGCCGGGTTGTGCGAGGCGGAGATCATGACGCCGAAGTCGGCGTTGAGGTCTGCCACGAGGTAGGCGGCGGCGGGAGTGGGCAGGACGCCGGCGTCGTATACGTCGATCCCGGAGCTGGAAAGCCCGGCTTCCACGGCTGCGGCGATGAATTCGCCGCTGGCGCGGGGATCCCTCGCCACCACGGCACGCGGCCGTGCACCTTCGCTGGTGCGTTCATGGCCGAGCACGACGGCGGCGGCCTGGGCCAGCTGCAATGCGAGCTCGGCAGTCAGCAGGCCATTCGCCAGGCCACGGACACCGTCTGTTCCAAATAATGTAGACATCGGGTCCAAGTTTAGACGATTCAGGTGCCCGTCCCTGCCGTGAACGCGCTCCACCGGGCGTCCGAGAAGGGCGTTGCGGACGTTTCCCCTGCTCATCGGCATGGCCTGCGCTGTAACCCGGGTTAACGGCAGAAGCCCGCTCCGCCAAATGGCGGAACGGGCTTCTGAAGTCCAGGATGAGGCCGCAACAGCGGCCACATCCCGGGGGTAAGCGCGATTTAGCGCTTGGAGTACTGCTGAGCCTTGCGTGCCTTCTTGAGACCGGCCTTCTTACGCTCGATGACGCGGGCGTCACGGGTGAGGTAGCCGGCCTTCTTCAGGGTGGCGCGGTTGTTCTCGACGTCGATCTCGTTCAGCGAACGGGCGATGCCGAGGCGCAGTGCACCGGCCTGGCCGGAGGGGCCACCGCCGTGGATGCGGGCGATGACGTCGTAGGCGCCTTCGAGATCGAGGATCTTGAAGGGCTCGTTGACGTCCTGCTGGTGCAGCTTGTTCGGGAAGTAGTTGTCCAGCTCGCGGCCGTTGATGGTCCACTTGCCGGAGCCCGGCACAACGCGAACGCGTGCAACGGCTTCCTTGCGGCGGCCAACAGCTGCGCCGGCAACGGTCAGTGCCGGGCGCTCCTTCTTCGGAGCAGCTTCGGTAGCGCCGCTTTCCGAGGTGTAGCTGGTCAGGTTTTCCTCAGCCTCAACGGCTTCGGTGGTCAGTTCATCGTTCTGAGCCACGGTTCTCCTTGTAGATAAAAGTGTTGGTGGCCAGGACTACTGGGCGACCTGGGTGATTTCGAAAGTCTTGGGCTGCTGGGCTGCGTGGGGGTGCTCGGCGCCACGGTAGACCTTCAGCTTGCTCAGCTGCTGGGCAGCGAGGGAGTTCTTGGGGAGCATGCCCTTGATGGCCTTCTCAACGGCGCGGACCGGGTTGGACTCCAGCAGTTCCGCGTAGTTGACGGAGGTCAGGCCGCCCGGGAAACCGGAGTGGCGGTATGCGCGCTTCTGCTCCAGCTTGGCGCCGGTGAGGGCAACCTTTTCAGCGTTGATGATGATGACGAAGTCGCCCATGTCCATGTGGGACGCAAAGGTCGGCTTGTGCTTTCCGCGCAGCAGTGTTGCGGTCTGGCTGGCAAGACGACCCAGGACAACGTCGGTGGCGTCAATGACGTGCCACTGGCGGTTGATATCGCCGGGCTTCGGGGTGTACGTACGCACGGTGTTTGCCTCGTTCTTGTTCTGGCGTTCTTGTTTTAGGCGTCACGCGGGGTGCGCCTACTATCTATGCGCGACCGGAACAGAGGTGAGGGCTCTATGGACCAGTTATCCCCTAGTCCCGAATATGCCCGTCGGGTAGCGATCCTGCAACTGGATCCCCAAGCGGGCACGCATCATCGAGAAAGGACACGCACAACGACTACCAAGAATAGCGCCAACCGCAGGCCCGGGTCAAAATGGGGTATCCGGTGGCGGGGGCTTGGAGTCCTGCGCCAGCGCCGGGCCCTTCCAGCCAGGAGTCCATGTGTCGTCAGCAGGTATCGCCGCCAGCACCGGGCCGCTCGTTACAGTGCCGTTCTTTGCAGTGGCCGTAGGACTCCTTGGCATTCTACTGAGCCCGCTTGCTGAACTCCTCATCGCCCGCGCCCTCCCCCGCCTCGGCGGACTCCCGGGTTTGCGGACCAGAATTACGACGGCGGCACTCACCGGGTTGCTGTGCGGCACCCTTGCGCTTCGGCTCGGAATGGAGTGGTCCCTGCCGGCCTTTCTGCTGCTGGCCGTCCTCGGCGTGCAGCTGGCCCGCATTGACCTGGCCCATCATTTGCTGCCGAATCCCCTCGTGCTGACGCTACTTGGGGCCGGCCTGGCGCTCTTCATTCTCAGCAGCACGGCGACGGCAGACTGGGCCGAACTGCTTCGTGCGGCGGCGGGGGCCGCCATCCTGTTCGTTGTTTTCCTGATTTTGGCCCTGATTTCGCCAAACGGCATCGGCATGGGGGACGTCAAGCTCGCCGCCCCGGTGGGCCTTTACCTGGGTTACTTGGGATGGAGCCAACTGTTCTACGGCGGGGCACTCGGCTTCGTTCTGGGCGGGATTTTGTCCGTCGTTTTGATTAGGCTAAAACTCGCCAATTTGCGATCCGAAGTCGCTTTTGGCCCGTCGATGCTCGCCGCAGCTTTGGGCACTGTTTTATTGGCATCCTGAAGACCAATTTTCGTGGTGAAACGCTAAATTTCCTACGAGCACCTTGATGCTTTCTTGATGACCCAAGTAGCCGAGTGCTTGTAATTTCCTGAACCTGAGTACTCGCTTGGGGGGATTACTTATTTCCTTGGGGGGAAAGTCGGGTAGAACTACGCATTGTTGCGGACGCGGTTTCGGGTGGATTCTTTAGCTATCGAAAGCGCCAGCCCTTTCGCGGTATGGGGGAGGCTGGAATTCGATGAATTTATTCCACCGAATTTAAGGAAATTACAATGACTACTCTCATGGTCTCGGTTCTTGCATTCGTCTCCGGAATCAAGGACCGCCTGACATCAGAAAAAGGCGCCACCGCAACCGAGTACTCGCTGCTCATTGCATTCGTGGCATTCGCCATCATGGCCGGCGCCGTTGTCTTCGGCGACGCCCTCAGCGGTTGGTTCAGCAAGCTCGGGGGCGAAATCGCCACTTGGGCTGTCAAGCCGGCGTAGTCGGCTAGTCGAGCGAACGAAATAACACTCCCCATTGGTGCGCCGCGCTTGTTTGAAGCGCCGGCGCGGCGCACCACCCCATTCAGCTGTACCTACTCGCGGAGGGTCCAGTGAGACGCAGCAGTTCACACTCCACTCAGGGAGTGCGCACCCGGAAGGAACGCGGCGCAGCGGCGGTTGAGTTCGCTTTGGTCGCACCCATCCTTCTGGCGCTGGTGGCAGGCATCGTCGAGTTCTCGCACGCCTACAACCTGCAGATTTCGGTCGCCCAGGCCGCCCGGGAGGCAGCCAGGGAAATGGCCATCGAAGACGACCAAGGCGCAGCAGCGCTTGCCGCCACAGCCGGCGCGCCGGGGCTCAACGGCGCGGACTTTGAGTACGCGTTTTCCCCCGGTTCCTGCACCGCCGGCGAAAACATGACCGTCACCATCACTTACCCCGCCCCCACCCTGACCGGCATCTTCGGCAGCACTGTCACCGTTACCGGAACAGGAGCCATGCGATGCGAAGGCTAAAGCAGCGGCTGCGGGTGACCCATGCGGATACCGAACGGGGCGCCGTAGGGGTCCTAGTGGCCGTGATGATGCTGGTGATCATTGGAGCCGGCGCACTCGCCGTGGATGTGGGCCAGATTTACTCTGAAAGGGCCCAGCTCCAGAACGGCGCGGACGCAGGCGCCCTGGGCGTTGCTCAGGCCTGCCACAAGGCAGGTTGCACCCAGGCCGAGGCCGAGGCATTTGCCGCAGCCTTGGCGAATGGCAACGCCAACGACGGCGACGCCAACATCTCCGAAGTAGACCTTTCCGTACCGGACCAGGTTACGGTCCGGACCACTACCAAAAACGGCAGCAGCAGCGTGCTCGCCAAGCTGTTCTCCAGTGTTCTCGACGCACCGGCGGTGAGCGTAGGCGCCCATGCCACGGCGTCCATCGAGGTTCCGGGATCAGGCGGCGGCTTCCCGCTCGCCCTGTCCGAATGCCAGTACGACCTCAGCGACGCCGTGGAAACAGGCGTCCTCCAGCGGATCCGGTACAAGCCTGGAATGGCAGGCTGCACCTCGACGTCAGGGCATGCGATTCCAGGCGGGTTCGGCTGGCTCGACCAGAACGGCGGTCAATGCCGGGCCACCACCGATGTCGACGATAACGCCGCCTATGATCCAGGCGCGGATTACCCCAGCAAACCGGGCCAAAACTGTGATGCAGTCCTTCAGGGCTGGATCAACAGCATCCAGGCGGGTGACGAAGTTCTCGGCGTTTTCCCAGTGTTCGACAACGCCGGCAAGGACAAAGGCAAAGGCTGGTTCCACATCAGGGGCTACGCCACGTTTCAAATGGTCGGTTGGAAGTTCGGCGGTGGCTCGAGCGGCCCCCGGACCTACAACAATTCTCCCACTCCGGCTACTGCCTGCGTGGATCCTTGCCGAGGCATCATCGGCAAATTCAAGAAATTCGAGTCCATTGATGCATTCGAGGGAAATTCAGGCACCGGAGACGACCTTGGAACCGTCTACATTCGCCTCACCAACTAATTACTTAGCTAGGGGGATATCATGAAAACCCGTCTTATTGGAGGAATTGCCGCATTATTGGTGGCAATTATCGGAACTGTTCTGCTGGTCAACTACGTGCAGAATGCGGATAAGCGCGCACTGGCAGATACAGAAACCGAATCCGTATACGTGGTGGAAAAAACCATCACCGCCGGAACTGGAATCGATAAAGCCGCCGGCGCCGTCGTCCGCAAAGAAGTACCAAAGCTGGCCGTGGCAGCGGGAGCTGTGACCGACCTGAACCAGGTGGGCCAGAAGGTCGCTGCCGTGGACCTGATGCCGGGCGAGCAGCTTCTGAGCACCCGAATGGTAGACGCGGCCTCCATCCTCGGCCCGGCCCGTGTTCAGGTTCCGGTGGGCATGCAAGAGATCACCCTCAAGCTCCCCATCGAGCGCGTAGTGGGCGGAACTCTTGCGGCCGGAGACACCGTCGGCGTCTTCCTGTCGGTTGCGGACTCCGGGACTAAGTCCGGAGGGACACAGCTGACTTTCCACAAGGTTCTGGTCACCACGGCACAGTTCAGCAACGGCAGCACGGCCACGTCTCAAGAGACCACAACCGAGGAAGATTCATCCAAAGGTGCACTCGCCTCGAAGAAGTCCGCGGCGAATGGCACCTACCTCATCACCCTGGCCCGCAACTCCGCCGACGCTGAACGGATCGTCTTCGCCACTGAGTTCGGAAGCGTGTACCTCTCCAAGGAACCGGCCAACGCGGTGGAGGGTACGTCCGGCGTCGTGAACACCGGCAGGCTGTTCCGATGAGCCGCTTTATCCTCATCACCCCGAACGCCGACTTCGAACGCCGCATCCAGCTGGCTGTGTCCGGCATGCACGGTTCGCTCCGGGTATTCCAGGCGGACTACCTTCCCGAGAGCCCCCAGGACTTTCTCCGGCAGCTCGTCGGCGAGCCCCCGGAGGTCCTCATCCTCGGCCCAGGGTTGCCTGTTGACGGCTCCCTGAAACTGGCCTCAGTGATGGACCTCCAGTACCCGGAGATCAGCGTGGTGCTGGTGGTTCCCGAAACCCAGGAAGTCGTGCTCCAGGCAATGCGTTCGGGTGTGCGTGACCTGCTCGACCCAGCCGCCGATCCTGATGCCATCCGCGTCCTGCTGGAACGTGCAAGCCTCGCGGCGGCAGGCCGCCGTCGTGGTTTGCCACCTGGCGCATCCGAGCATGCTGATCACGGCGAGGGCGGGCGGGTAATCGCCGTAATGTCCCCCAAAGGCGGGGTTGGCAAGACCACGGTGGCAACCAACCTCGCCGTCGGGCTGGGCAAATCAGCTCCTATGAGCGTGGTGATCGTGGATCTGGACCTGCAGTTCGGCGATGTTGCCAGCGGATTGATGCTGGAGCCGGAACACACCATCACCGACGCCGTGGTGGGAGCGGCGAGCCAGGACTCCATGGTCCTGAAGGCGTACCTCACCGTCCACCCCGCAGGAATTTACGCCCTCTGTGCGCCGCGAAATCCAGTCGAGATGGACAGGATCTCCGGTGAACAGGTCAGCCGGCTGCTCAGCCAGTTGCGCGAGGAATTCCATTACATCGTGGTGGACACGGCACCCGGCCTGGGTGAGCACGTCCTGGCAACGCTGGAGCAGGCCACTGACGCCGTCTGGATCTGCGGAATGGACATTCCCAGCATCCGGGGGCTCAGGACGGGCTTCCAGATCCTCGCCGAACTCGGTCTCCTCCCGGAAAAACGGCACGTTGTGCTGAACATGACAGACCGCCGGGCAGGCCTCACGCTGCAGGACATCGAGGCGACCATCGGCTCCCCCGTCGATGTTGCGCTCCCCCGTTCCAAGACGCTGCCTTACTCCACCAACAAGGGAGTGCCCATCCTCCAGGACGGCAGCCGGGATTCGGCCGGCAAGGGGCTCCGCCAGCTGGTGGAGCGCTTCAAACCGAACTGGGAAGAAAGACCCCACAAGAAGCTACACAGAAGGGCGGTAGTCCAGTGAACCTCACAGACCGGTTCCAGAACCTCCGGGGCGAGCCCAAGCCCAATCCCGAGAAGCCACAGCCCGCCGACGTCTTCAAGCCCAAACAGGCTGCCACCACGCTCGGCAAGAAGCACGATGAGCAGGTGGCCGGCACGGCTGCGAGCGCCACCGCGGCTTTGGAGATGCCAGCCGTGGCATCCGTTGCCAGCGAGGCACTCAATGCCCTGAAGGAACGGGCCACCCAGACGCTCTACGAGCGGCTGGGTTCCCGGCTCACCGACTCCTCCCTTGAAGACGAGGAACTGCACCAGTTTGTCCGCGATGAACTGAAGATCGTCGTCGACGAGGAGCAGGTTCCGCTGTCGGGCCCCGAGCGCCTGCGGCTCATCAAGGACATCATCGACGACGTCCTGGGCCACGGCCCCATCCAGCGGTTCCTCGACGACCCCTCCATCACCGAGGTCATGGTGAACCGGTACGACCAGGTCTACGTGGAGCGCCAGGGACGGATCCTCCCCACGGACACGAAGTTCAGCTCCGATGACGCGCTGCGCCGGGTGATCGACCGCATCGTATCCAAGGTGGGCCGCAGGATCGACGAATCCTCCCCGCTGGTGGACGCCCGGCTCGCGGACGGCTCGCGCGTCAACGCCATCATCCCGCCGCTGGCCGTCAACGGGCCGGCGCTAACCATCCGAAAGTTCGGCCGGGAGGCGCTGACAGTCCATGATCTGGTTTCCCTGGGCAGCCTTTCCCCCGAAATGGCGGAACTCCTGCACGCTTGCGTCAGGGCCCGGATGAACATCATCGTTTCCGGCGGCACTGGCACCGGAAAGACCACCCTCCTGAACGTGCTGTCGGGGTTTATCCCTGCCGAGGACAGGATCGTAACCATCGAGGACGCCGTCGAACTGCAGCTCCAGCAGGAGCACGTCATCCGGCTCGAAAGCCGCCCGCAGAACATCGAGGGCAGAGGTGAGGTTTCCATCCGGGACCTGGTCCGGAACTCCCTCCGCATGCGGCCGGACAGGATTGTGGTGGGCGAGGTCCGCGGCGGCGAATGCCTCGACATGCTGCAGGCCATGAATACCGGCCACGACGGTTCCATCTCCACTGTCCATGCCAACTCGCCACGGGACGCCATTGCGCGCCTCGAGACGCTGGTGCTGATGGCAGGCATGGACATTCCGCTCCGCGCCGTTCGCGAACAGCTCGCCTCGGCCGTCAACCTGGTGGTGCACATCACGAGGATGCGTGACGGTTCCCGTCGGGTCACGCACATCACCGAGGTGCAGGGAATGGAGGGCGACATCGTGACACTCCAGGACGCCTTTGTCTTCGACTACTCAGCAGGCATGGACGCCAACGGCCGCTTCCTCGGGAAACCGGTGCCCACGGGCGTTCGGCCACGGTTCACCGAGCGGTTCGCCGAACTCGGCATCGAGATCTCGCCGGCCGTGTTCGGAGCCTCACTCATCGGCGTAGCGCCGCCAAGGGGGCGGTGACAGTGCCAGGTGACTCCGGCGTTTTCATGCTGGCGCTGGTACTTCTGTACCTCGCTATCTTCCTGGTCTTCGGCGTGGCCCTCAGACCGAACTCGGGCCTTCCTATGTCGCGGCGCCGGCCGGACGTCCCCGTTGGCCCCTCGTCCCTGACCAAGCTCACCGACCAGGCCGTGGGTGTTCTCAACAAGGGCCTCAAAAAGCGTGGGTCGGGATTGCTGACTCAGGACCGGCTGGACGAATGCGGGCTCAAAAAGGAGCCGGGCGACTACTTGATCATGGCCGGGGTGATCACACTGACGGCCTGCGTCGTCGGGTTCTTCCTTGGCGGCTTCTTCGCCGCCGTCCTCCTGACTCTTATGGCCCCGCTGGGACTGCACCTGCTGCTCAATGCCTTGGCTGCGCGCCGCCGTCGGCAGTTTGACCAGCAGGTGCCGGACACCCTGCAGATGTTTTCGGGCGGCCTACGGGCCGGCCACAGCCTGCTCCGCGCGGTGGACGCAGCCGGGCAGGAAAGCCAGCCCCCGATGTCCGAGGAGCTGGGGAGGATCGTCAACGAGACCCGGATCGGCCGGGATCTCGGCGAATCCCTGGCGGAGGTGGCCAGACGGACCCGGAGCGAGGACTTCCTCTCCATCGCGCAGGCCATCGAGATCCACCGTGAGGTGGGCGGTGACCTTGCGGAGGTGCTGGACCACCTGGGCGACACCGTCCGGGACCGCAACCAGGTGCGGGGCCAGATCCGGGCCCTGAGCGCTGAAGGCCGGATGTCAGCGATCGTCCTCATGGCCTTGCCCGTGGTGATGTTCATCGGACTGACGCTCTTCAACGAGATGTACTCCCGGACCTTCACCAGCACGCTGCCCGGTTACCTCATGATCGCCGCGGCAGTAGTGCTGCTCACCGTGGGCGGCTTCTGGCTTAGCCGGATCATCAAACCAAAGTTCTAGGAAGAAGGTGGTCATCATGCAGCCTGTGGCTTATGCGGCGATCCTTGCAGTGATCGCGCCCGTGACCGTCATGACCTGGTTCGTCATCACCGGCGACCGGGCGGGGCTCCGAAACATCCAGGCGAACCTCGGCCGGGTCTCCAAGACCAAGGGCCAGTCGCTTAGTGTTCACGAGAAGCTCGTACTCGCCAGCCAGCGGATCATGCCGAAGGGCTACGCCGCGTGGCTGGACCGGCAACTCGCGGGCGCGGGCCGGCCAAAGGACTGGCCGCTGGCTCGTCTCATCATGGTCAAGCCGCTGCTCGCCTTTGCGGGCGCAGCGGTCGGGTACCTGTTTTTCACCGGTAGCCCGTCGGCCCAGCGTTTCCTCATCATGGTGGGGATCACGGCACTCTGCTATTTCACCCCGGACCTACTGGTGCGCAACCGCGCGCAAAAGCGGCGGGAGGCCATTCGGCTGGAGCTGCCGGTCGCCCTGGATCACATGCTCATCTCAGTCCAGGCAGGCCTCGGATTCGAGGCGGCAATGGGACGCGCCGGCACCAACGGCCATGGACCCATGGCAGAGGAACTGATCCGAACGCTCCAGGACATTCAGGTGGGCCGGTCCCGGAAGGACGCCTACCTCGCCATGGCGGAACGGGTTGATGTGCCGGACGTCCGCAGCTTCATCCGCGCCGTTGTCCAGGCGGACGCATACGGCGTTGCCATCGCCGGCGTCCTGAAGACCCAGGCCGAGGACATGCGGATCAAGCGGAAGCAGCGGGCCGAGGAGCACGCTATGAAGATGCCGGTGAAGATGCTCTTCCCACTGATCTTCTTCATCCTCCCCGCGCTGTTCATCGTGGTCCTCGGGCCGACGGTGATGAGCATCATTTCGCTGTTCGCTGGGTAGGTTTTCGCTGCAAAAGGACCCTTCGGCTCGCTGAGCCGAGGGGTCCTTGTGCTGTGGTTTACGCTGCGAAAACGCTTCAAGGTTCAAGGTTTGCGCAAGGCAAGCGCAGGAAATGCGCAGTCCGGTAAAGGTTGGCTCAGGAGTCTGCAAAGAACCTACTTGAGGCGAATTTCTGTTGCTAACTTTTTTTCAGAGCTGGTGAAGGACCAGCTTTCCAACACTCGCTCAGGAGTTCAAAATGTTTGCTTTCTTCTCTAACACCGCAGCCAACATCCGTCGTGGCGAAAAGGGTGCCACCGCAGTTGAATACGGCATCATGGTTGCTCTCATCGCCGTCGTTGTCATCGCCGCCGTCACCCTGCTTGGAGGTGGAATGAAGGACGCGTTTACGCAGGTTCAGTGCTCCATCAACGGTAAGACCTTTACGGCGGTGGCCGCCGGTGCAGCTGCGGGAACCGCCACCTGCGCCTAAAGTTCAGGGTCTGACTGCAATTTAGCCAATAGGTGTCCGTTATGTGGCGGTGGCTGCAACTGCCACCGCCACATCGCGTATCTGACTACTCCCACGAAGGAAGGCAATTGCATGTCGAGGTCGGCAGAGCGCGGAGCGGCTGCAGTCGAGTTCGCGCTCTTGGCCCCTGTGCTGATCATGCTGCTTCTAGGCATCATGGAATTTGGACGCGCCTATAACGTGCAGATTTCCCTTACAAATGCCGCTCGTGAATCCGTCCGGTCTATGACAATCAGCGACAGTACTACGACTCTTAGCGAAAAGAAGGCCGCCGCACTTGCCGCGGCCAACAAGGCGATTACTTTTGGAGCCACGCTTACGACGTCAAATATTGAGTTCAATCCAGCAAGTTGCAGTGTGGCGGCCGGCACAGCACCACCACAAATGCAAGTGACCATCCGCTACACGCTTTCCACTATGACTGGGATCGCAGGCCCATTCACCATGACAGGAAAAGGAACAATGCTATGCGGGGGCTGAGGGCGCCAGGCAACGACGAGCAAGGAGGCGTTGCCGTCATAGTCGCCATAGCAATGGTCGCACTTCTTGGATTCGCCGCCATTTCCATTGATGTCGCCCGGCTCTACTCCGAACGGTCACAGCTCCAAAATGGCTCCGATGCAGCAGCTCTAATGATTGCTCAAAAGTGTGCTAAGTCTTTGACCGATCCTCAGTGCTCGCCAACTTCCACGGATGCTGCGGCCTTGGCCAACAAGAATGCGTTGGACAGTCTTAGCAACATCAAGTCCATCGTTCTCGACAAGACAACCCGCAAGGTCAGTGTCACTGCCAGTGCACAGGAAAGCGGCAAAGCACCAAATGTCGTCACGTCATTATTTGCGCGAGTATTCGGCATCTCGAGCACAACTGTTTCGGCGCAATCCCGGGTCGAATGGGGCACGCCTTCCAAAGGGATAGTCGCCGTTCCCCTGGCCATTGCTGCATGCAAGTTCAACTTGACCGCGGGCACATCGGTTGCGCCAGAGCAGGTTATCGACATGGGCGTGGGTTGTGGCTCCGTTCCCGGTGGTTTCGGA
This sequence comes from Arthrobacter sp. NPDC058097, assembly GCF_042884885.1. Taxonomy (NCBI): domain Bacteria; kingdom Bacillati; phylum Actinomycetota; class Actinomycetes; order Micrococcales; family Micrococcaceae; genus Arthrobacter; species Arthrobacter sp. NPDC058097. Next base: position 47,979 of record NZ_JBHVSZ010000002.1, on the reverse strand, counting down.
TGGATCAACGACGCAGACACCCAATGCAGCGTGAGCATTTCAGCAGGCCAGTCGAGTGATTCCGGCATCTGGTTCACGAGCGACACGGGAGCAAGCGCGCCGACAGTTTGTACGGCTTCAAATCTCTCCAAAATGAACGACCAGACTGTCCTCTTCCCGCTCTATGATGTCGCGACAGGGACTGGCTCAAGCGGCAAATACTACGTCAAAGGCTTTGCAGCCTTTCACGTCACTGGTTACCACTTCGCCACGGTCAGTTGGTCATTGAGTGGCAGCGCGCCAAATAACAAGGCTATCCGCGGCTATTTCGTGAAATTTGTGTCCCTGAATCAAACCCTTGAACTCGGCAGCTCCCCGGATTATGGGACAGCCGTCGTCCGCCTCACCAATGGAGCAACCTAGTCATGAAGTCCCGACTCATCGCCGGAATCGCCGCTGTGGTACTTGCCATCGTTGGGGCCATGCTCGTAGTGTCGTACGCCCAAGGGGCCGACCAGCGCGCTGTAAAGGATCTGGAGCCTGTGAGCGTCCTCGTAGTCAAAACGGCCATCCCCGCCGGCACGCCGGTTGAGTCCATGGCCGCTTCGCTCGTGACCAAGCAGTTGCCAGCAGCGGCCGTCACGGGATCATCGTTAAAGTCGCTGGATGGCTCCAAGGGAAAAGTCGCCGCGGTGGAATTGGTTCCCGGCGAGCAACTGGTTTCCGAGCGGCTGGTAGCGCCGGAGGACGTCAAGGCTGCAGGCTCCGTTAACATCCCGGCCGGGCTTCAGGAGGTCACCTTCCAACTCGAGCCCGACCGCGTTGTGGGAGGAAGGTTGGCACCAGGCGATCATGTGGGCGTCTTCGTCAATCTCGGTAAGGGTGGGCTGGAGGGCAAGCCTGACGCTGAAACAACCAAGCTGACAGTTCAAAAGGCACTCGTCACGGCCGTTCAGCGTGCTCCACAGACCGCAGCCGCTGCTCAGCCCGCACCTGGCGCCAGTGCAGACCCAAACGCTGCGGATCCCCAGGACACTACCCTCCCCACTGGATCCCTCATGCTGACAGTCGCGGTCAGCGATTCAGACGCGGCCAAGATTGTATTTGCTGCGGAATACGCCAAGATCTGGCTGACCAAGGAACCACTCAATGCCAAGGACAGCGGTCCCCGGATCATTCAGCGAAGTGAGGTGTACAAGTGAGCCGTTTCGTCCTCATCACTCCCAACGCGGACTTTGACGGCCGCCTGCGCCAGGCCGTGGCCGGCGGCCTCCAGGGCGGCGTTCAAACTTTCTTCACCAACGTCGTTCCTGCGGGCCCGTACGATCTGTTGGCCCAGCTAAACCAGGAGCAGCCCGAGGTCCTAATCCTTGGCCCTGACCTCCCAATCGAAGACGCACTGCGCTTGGCCACAGTGCTCGACGTGCAGGTTCCGAATCTCATGGTCCTTCTGGCAAGCGAACCGGATCCGGCACTGATTCTGCCGGCCATGCGGGCCGGCGTGCGGGACGTCCTCAGCCCTTCGGCTGAACCTAATCAGCTGCGGGTGCTGCTGGAGCGTGCCTGCCAGTCCTTTGCTAATCGGCATCGAGGGGATCAGCAGGGCTCCGTTGAAAACCAGAAAGGCGCCGTCATCGGCGTTTTCTCCCCCAAGGGCGGGGTGGGCAAGACCACCGTTGCCACCAACTTGGCTATTGGGCTGGGCCAACTGGCTCCCATGAGCGTTGTCCTCGTAGACCTGGACCTGCAGTTCGGCGACGTCGCATCTGGCCTGTACTTGAATCCGGAAACCACTGTCACCGATGCTGTTTCGCCAGCCGCCAGTCAAGACACCCTAGTGCTCAAGACCTTCCTCACCGTTCACCCAGCCGGCATCTATGCTTTGTGCGCACCCGCCAGTCCCGTCGAAGCTGACTTCATTACGCCTGAGCAGATCACGCGATTGCTCGAGCAACTGGCGGACGAGTTCCAATACGTCGTCGTGGACACGGCACCCGGCCTACCGGAAGTTGGGCTGGCCGCCATGGAGATGTGCACTGACCTGGTGTGGGTCAGCGGCATGGACATACCCAGTGTCCGCGGGCTTCGTTCAGGAATGGAAGTCCTGAAGCAGCTGGATATTCTGCCTGAAGGCCGCCATGTGGTCTTGAACATGGCTGATCCGAAGTGCGGCCTTACCGTACAGGACATCGAGTCCACCATCGGTGTGCCCGTAGATGTTAGCGTCCCCCGTTCGCGGACTGTGACGTTATCCACCAACCGGGGCACACCCGTCCTGCTGGATGCCAAGAAGGATCCCGCGGCCAAGGGCCTCAGCCAGCTCGTGGAACGTGTGAGCTCGAACAGCCGTGCCAACGGGCCGAGGAGCAGCCACCGGCGGGTGCTGGTCTAAATGAAACTTTCCGAACGCATCCAGGTCGCGCAGTTGAAGACCGAGGTTCCGGTCGCCCCGTTGTACGTCCCGGACGCCCCGATACATGTTCCGGCTGCCCCGGCGCATGCTCCGGCTGCTACCCTCCACGTAGCGCCCGCTCCGGCCCACATGCTCTCTGAGTCTGCGCTGATGCACGATGTCCCGGTCCTGGCCCCGGTTTCGAGCGCCACATCGATGCCAGCTGCACCTACGCAGGGTGCTGAGCCTATTTTCCTGACACGGGCAGCACGGCGGGCAGCAGAAGCAGTTGCCCAGGCATCCAAGCAGGAGGTTCAGGCTGAACCCTCGATTGCCACCGCACCGGTTCGCGAAGCCATAGCGGAGAAGGTCGACGCGGCCAGCCCCACTCCCTCGGCGCACTCTCTAAGCCGGCGGCAGGCGGCGCAGGCGCAGGCGGCTCAGCAGACTGGCAACGCCCAGACTGAACCGCCTAAGACGAAGACCCGGCAGCCGGTGGACGTTTTTGCCGCTATGAAGCAGCGCGCTGCGACCGCCCTGTTTGAACGCATGGGGGCACGCTTCAACGACTCATCGCTCACCGAACAGGAGCTTCGCCGGACCGCGCGCGAAGAGCTCATGCGGATCATCGATACCGAGCAGGTACCGCTGACCGCGGACGAGCGAACTCGTCTGGTGGCAGATGTGGCGGACGACGTGCTCGGCTACGGCCCGCTCCAGCGGCTTCTTGACGATCCGGCCGTCACGGAAATCATGGTGAACCGGATGGACCAGATTTATGTGGAGCGCAAGGGAACCCTTACGCTGACCGACTCCCGTTTCAGTTCGGAGGAACACCTGCGGAAGGTCATCGAGCGTATCGTTTCGAAGGTGGGCCGACGCATCGATGAATCGTCGCCGCTGGTTGACGCGCGTTTGGAAGACGGATCCCGCGTCAATGCTGTGATCCCGCCGCTCGCGGTCGGCGGTTCATCTCTGACTATCCGTAAGTTCAGCAAAGTACCGCTGACCGTCCAGAACCTGATCGACTTCGGAACTCTCACACCTGAAATGGCCGAGCTCCTCAACGCCTGCGTGAAAGCCAAGCTCAACATTATCGTTTCAGGCGGTACGGGCACCGGTAAGACCACGCTGCTGAACGTCTTGTCCTCGTTCCTTCCGACAGATGAGCGCATTGTGACCATCGAGGACGCAGTGGAGCTCCAGATCCAGCAGGAGCATGTGGTCCGGCTGGAAAGCCGCCCGCCAAATACCGAAGGCAAAGGCGAGGTCACCATCCGCGACCTGCTCCGCAACTCACTGCGTATGCGTCCGGACAGGATTGTGGTGGGCGAGGTCCGTGGCGGCGAATCCCTGGACATGCTTCAGGCGATGAACACCGGTCATGATGGCTCTCTGTCGACGGTGCACTCCAACTCGCCGCGTGACGCCATTGCCCGTCTGGAGACGCTGGTCCTCATGGCGGGAATGGACTTGCCACTGCGCGCCATCCGTGAGCAGATCGCCTCGGCCGTGAACCTCATCGTCCAGATCTCGCGTCTTCGGGATGGTTCCCGGCGCATCACCCACGTGACGGAAGTGCAGGGCATGGAGGGCGACATCGTCACCCTCCAGGACGCTTTCGTCTTCGACTATTCGGCCGGGGTCGACCAGCATGGAAAGTTCCGTGGCAAGCCCGTTCCCACCGGCATCCGTCCCCGCTTCATAGACCGCTTTGAAGACCTCGGAATTCACGTTTCAGCGGGTGTCTTCGGCGCACCCCCAATAAACCCCGAAAGGCGCTGACCATGATCGTCACACTAGGTGTTGTCCTCGTGGTGGCCTCGGTGGTGCTGGGCGGAGTGGCAGTGTTGATCCCGCGAACCCCAACTGTGCCACTTGAGAGGCGACGCCCCTACCGTAGCGAAGCCGAATCCCAGCTCACTCGCCTCGCCGGCAATGCTGTTCAGTCCGTCGACCGCGTCCTTGCCAAGAGGAACGTCCGCTACTTCAACCGGGAAAGTCTGGAGAACGCCGGTCTCCGGCTCAGCCAGGCAGAGTTCATCCTGCTGATCATGGTGGGAGCCTTCGTCGGTGCCCTTATCGGTCTTGTCGTCGCCGGACCGCTGCTGGCAATCCTGCTGGTCATCGCAGCACCGTTCGTGGGACACCTCGTATTGGGCTTCTTGGCTGGCAAGAGGCGGGCCAAGTTTGACGAACAGTTGGGCGACACGCTTCAGCTGCTGTCCGGCAGCCTTCGGGCTGGCCACAGCATCCTGCGTGCCATCGACGCTGCCGCCAACGAGTCCCAGGCTCCGACGTCGGAAGAAATGCGCCGTGTCGTCTCCGAGACCAGTCTGGGACGCGACCTGCTCGTGTGCCTCAACGACACTGCTGACCGCATGAAGAACGAAGACTTCATCTGGATTTCCCAGGCCATCCAAATCAACCGTGAGGTGGGTGGAAACCTTGCAGAGGTACTCGACCAAGTGGGTGAGACCATTCGCGAGCGCAGCGAAATCAAGGGGCACATTAGGTCCCTGGCAGCCGAAGGCAAATTCTCCGCCTACATTCTCATGGCGCTTCCAGTCGGTATCGTTGCCATGCTCATGCTGGTCAGCCCGGGTTACATGGACAAGATGGTCACTAACCCGCTGGGTTGGATCATGATAGTTGCCGCCATTGTCATGATGACGATCGGTGGTCTGTGGATGCGCAAGATCATCGACCTTAAGTTCTGAGCCGGCCATGAACCCCATGATCATTATTGCGTTGCTGCTGATCTCCCTGCCCCTGGCCTATCTGGCCTGGTCCTTCCTATCCATTGACCGGAAGGGTCTGGCAAAAACCCGCACGCTCCTCTCGAGGGGCCTCCAGCGGGCCGAAGTAGAGAATAAGTCCAAGAGCGGACTAATTGAGAATATCGGCTACCGCCTCACTCCTCCCGGGTACGTGCACAAGCTCGACAGGTTGCTTGCATTAGCCGGCCGCCCCACCTCCATGCCGCTCGAACGTGTGCTGGCCGCCAAGCCCGCGCTAGGCCTAGTGGGGGGCTTGGTCGGGATGTGGTTAAGTTCCATTGGAACGACGCCAATCATCAAACTGGTGGGCATCTTCGTCCTATTCTTGGGCTACTTCGTCCCGGACCTGATGCTCTATAGCAAGGGCCAGGAGCGGCAGAAGGCAATGCAGCTGGAGCTTGCTAACACGCTGGATCAGATGCTCATTTCGGTAGAGGCTGGCCTCGGATTTGAAGGTGCCATGGCACGGGCTGGCGAAAACGGCAAGGGCCCCTTGGCCGACGAACTGGTACGTACACTGCAGGACATGCAGGTGGGCCGAAGCCGTCGCGAGTCATATCTGGCGCTGGCAGAACGCACGAACCTGCCCGAACTGCGCAGCTTCGTCCAAGCGGTTGTGCAGGCAGACACCTATGGCATCGCAATCAGCCGGGTCCTCCGCGTCCAGGCCAAGGTAATGCGCGTGAAGCGCCGCCAGCGCGCCGAGGAGAAAGCAATGAAACTTCCGGTCACCATTCTGTTCCCCTTGCTGCTGTTCATCTTCCCGGTCCTTTTTATCGCCATCCTTGGCCCGGCCGTCATCAACACCATCGAGTCCTTCGCCAACCAGTAAACTGCAAGCTTCCGCAGGGTTAACCCCAACACAAGGTACCCGCAGGGTTTCCACAGGATCCAAGCTCAATCAGGGTTTTCCCAACCTCAGAAAGTAGCCTTAAGTCATGTCCATTTCAGGTTCCGGAACAGCCGACAGCAGCGCCAGCGGCGTCTGCCTCCCGGCGTCTGGTCACCCTGATGGCGTGGCTCACAACGAATCGGAGAGTGCCACTTTGCCCGTCCTGGACCTAGACGTACTTCACGAGCTTGAAGAAGACATGGGCAACACCGGTGTGGCCCATAACTTCGCCAGGGACTACATCAGGATCTGGGACAAGCGCCGGACCTACCTTGAGGCATCGGTCGAGCACGACGACGCCGAGGCTGCAATGGACGCCGTCCTCAGCCTGAAGAACTCCGCCTTGATGGTGGGTGCCGCACGGCTGGCCAAACTGGCCGTGGACCTGGAAAAGCTCGTCAAGCGCGGCGACCTGTTAGCAGCGCGTCAGTTGCTTCCCTGCGTGGCGCTGACCGGCGAAGAGACCGTCAGCGGCCTGAAACTGGGTTACCTCCCGCCGGAGGCCTGAGCAAGCCTCCGGCAACTAGCCGCAGCCCGCCGTCGACCGGAAAACAGCCCTACTCCGCCCGCTTAGGCGCCAGCCGATACCCCACTCCGCGCACCGTCACCAGCCACCGCGGGTCCTGCGGGTCCTCCCGAAGCTTGCGGCGCAGGTTGCCGATGTGGACCTCGACGGCCCGCTCGTCGGCCTCGCTGATGTAGGTGTCCTCGCCGTAGTACTCGCCCCGCACCACGCGCACCAAATCGGCCCGGGTGCGCACCGCACCCGTTCCCCTCAGCAGTTCGTGCAGCAGGTCGAATTCGCTCCGAGTCAGCCCCAGAGGCGTGCCGCGGAGTGCCACCGTCCGCGTCTCGGTGTCGAGTGCCAGCCCGTTGTGCTGCAGCACGCTCCCCCGGCGCGAAGCGGCAGCGGAGGCGGCACCGGAAGTGGAACCGGCCCCGGACTCCGCTGCAGTAGAAGCGGGGGCCTCCCCGCCGGCAACCCGGGGCCGGCGCAGCATGGCCGAGATGCGGGCCCGCAGTTCGCGCGGCCGGAAGGGCTTGACGATGTAATCGTCGGCGCCGCCCTGAAGCGCGGTGATGGTGTCCAGCTCTTCATCCCGGCCGGTGAGCATCACGATGTAGGCATCGCTGAACTGCCGAATGCGGCGAAGAACTTCGAAACCGTCAATGTCCGGCAGACCGACGTCGAGCGTTATTACATTTGCCTGGCGCTGCCTGGCCACATCAACACCGTCGCGGCCGGTCCCGGCCGAGTGCACCTCAAAACCAGCCTGCTGCAATACCGCGTCGAGGAGATTCCGGACATCAACGTCATCCTCGATAACCACGGCAACACCAAGATCGCCCACCACTACCTCATATCCAGGTAAAACCACCGCACAGCCCAGCGCAATGCGGTAAGCGTTACCAGATTACCTACGCTACAACGTAGAAGTGTCCAAAGAGCCAAATTTGGCCATATCTTTTAGACGCACGCCCGTCAGTACTGCCGTACCCTCCAAATACCCAACAATAGGCGTGCATAATGGGCTTCATGTGTGCGTTTAACGACGAGTGGCCCTGGAATTCGGAAGTGCAGGCGAGTACCGGGCGCAGCCGCGTTGGGTGAGCAGGTGCTGGTCCACGACACGGACCGATTCTTCCGCCGGCTGCAGCCCCGCGTCCAGGTGGCGCTCTGCCAACTCCCGGTAACCCTTATTCTTGCTGCGCTGGCAATCGCCGCGCCGGCAGTGTGGCCCACGCTGATCGAGAGTCCCGTCTTTATAGCCGCCATCGTCATGATGGTTGCGACATTTCTTGGCTGCTTTCTGGTTCCCTGGGAACGGCTGCCGCCCAACGCCTATCTGCTAGTTCCAATCCTCGACATGGTGGTCATCGGGCTCGCCCGCAACGGCGCGGTTCCCGCGGTGGCCGGACTCGGAGTTCTGGCGATATTCCCGGTGATCTGGCTTTCCAGCTCCGACAACTACCCGCGCACCACCATATTGCTGAGCTTTTTCGGTACCCTACTCATCGGCATTCCCACGCTGGTGCAAAAGTTTCCCAAGATTTCACCTTCAGACATTGCCACCGCAATTCTGCTTCCGCTTATGATGCTGGCCGTCTCGGTGGCCATCAGGTTCGCGAGCGCCAATGTGCGGCTGCAGCGCCAGCGCCTGGAGAAGAAAGACGCCGAACTGCGCGAACTGCTCGTGGAGAGCAAGGACCGCGAACGGCTGCTGAAGACCATCCTGGACACAACCGACGTCGGGATTGTGGCCGTGGACGCCGATGGCCAGAAGGTGCTGGTCAACGACCAGCAGAAAACCTTCAGGCAGGCCGCGGCGCCCGCCGGCATGGAGCAGCCGCTGGAAGCGGAGCAACTCATGTTCGGCCGGGACCGGGTGACCCCGCTGCCGCTGGACAAGCGCCCCATTCGCCGGGCCGTTGCCGGCGAGACTTTCGCCGACTACCTGGTCTGGCTGGGTGAGGGATCCACGCAAAGGGCCGTCTCCACCGCTGCGCGGATTATCAAGAACGACGACGGCGGGTTCGGTGGGGCGGTCATCGTCTACACCGATGTCACGGGCTTGGTCGAGGCTCTGTCTGCCAAGGAGGAGCTGATCTCCAACGTCTCCCACGAGTTCCGCAGTCCCCTCATGTCAGTCCTGGGCAACGTGGACCTGGTGCTGGATGAAGCGGACGGTCTGTCCCCGGACTCTGTGCACCGGCTGGAAGTGGTGCAGCGCAATGCCGAGCGGCTGCTCTCCCTGGTCTCCGAGCTTCTGGTCTCGGCGTCCGCCGTTCTGGCCGTGCATCCCCGGCGCACTGACCTCGCGGGCCTCATCGAGAACAGCATAGGCTCCGTTCAGGCCCAGGCCGACGCCAGCCACGTCTCCCTCAGCACCGATGTACCGGCGCCGCTGTGGGCCCATGCCGACCCGCTCCGCATCGGTCAGGCACTGGACAACCTGGTTTCCAACGCCATCAAATACTCTCCCGACGGCGGCAAAGTCACCGTGAGCGCGCGGCGCAGGGACTCCTGGGTGCAGCTGAAGGTCCAGGACACGGGCATGGGCATCAGCGAGGAGGAAACATCGCGCATCTTCACCCGGTTCTTCCGCACTCAGGCGGCGCGACAGGCGGCCATTCCGGGCGTGGGGCTTGGACTGTCCATCACCAAGACCATTGTGGAGCGGCATGGCGGTGCCATCTCCTGCGACAGCAAACCCGGTGCGGGCACCACATTCACCCTCACGCTGCCGGCCGAGGGGACGCCCGAAGCCTGACGGGGAGTTTTGCCCGGCTCCGGTTTTCCACAACGGCTCGGTTTTCCACATAGACACTTTGCAGGGTCGTGCGTGTCCCAGGCCAGTGGCAAGCTGTGGGCATGGACAACAGTGCGGCAGCTGCGGAGGCATTGGAGGCTATTGGTGCCTCTGCCTTCGCGCTGGCTGCCGAACTCCGCAGGACTGATCCGGCCTCTGCGGCCGAGGATCCGCTACCGGACCCGGTTGACCCACTTGGGCATCAGGCGACCGCATACTTGGACGGCCTGACCGGGGTGGCCGGGATGGAAGCCCAGCTTGCGGCGGTAAAGGTGCACCTTGCCACCGGATACACCACGGCGGACGCGGCAATGGCGCCTCCACTTGCAAGCCCGCAGGACTCTGCCGTCCGGCAGATATCGGTGACGGCAGAGGTGGCAGGCGCACTGACCGTCAGCGAGGGCGCGGCCTCACGGTTGCTGGTTGAAGCGAGCATGCTGGGAACGGGACTGCCGGTGACCCTGGCAGCGCTGCGGGCGGGGAGCATTTCGTGGCAGCACGCTCGGATCATGTGCGACGAAACCGACGGGCTGAACCCGGAGGCCGCGGCGGCTTTTGAGGCCCACTTCCTCGACCCCGACGCACCCGGGTTTGCGCGGGGTTGCCCGGCCGGGGAACTGACACCGGCGAGGTTCCGGGCCAAGGCACGGTCTTGGCGGGAACGGCACCATCAGGACAGCATCGAGGCCCGGCACCGCAACACCACGAAGGACCGGCGGCTGGAGTACCACCCAGACCGGGACGGCATGGCCTGGCTGTCGGCGTACCTGCCCGCTGACCTGGCCGCCGGGATCTGGAACCGCAGCACCGCCGCAGCTCGCGCCATGCAAGGCCCGGCCGAGTCCCGAACCCTGACCCAGCTCCGTCTGGATACCGCCGCCGCGTGGCTGCTCGGCCCGGCACAGGGAGTGGGCAGCGCGAATGACGCCCCGGCCGCAGCATCCTTTCCCGCAGATCTCGTGCCCTCAGAGTCCGTCCCGGCAGGTGATGTGCCAGCCCGTGGCGGTGCGGCCAACGCTGTGCCAGCCCTGGGTGGGCCGGTTAGTGATGCCCCCTCCGGCAACGTCCCACCCACTGGTGTGCCATCCCCGACGGCGCAGGTCCTGGTCACCGTGCCGGTGTTCTCGCTGCTTGGCCTGTCCGATGAACCCGCCACACTCGACGGGTACGGGCCCATCCCGCCGTCCATGGCCCGCCGGCTCGTCGCCGACGGCGCAACATCATTCCTCCGGGTACTCACCGACCCCCGGGACGGCGCGCCTTTGGAGATCGGACGCACCAGCTACCGGCTGACGAAACCAATGCGCCAATGGCTTCGGCTCCGTGACGCCAAATGCACATTCCCCAACTGCAACAACCATTCGCTGGACAACGACGCCGACCACATCCTCGCCTGGGCCGACGGCGGCGGCACCGGCGTCGCCAACCTCGGCCAGCCCTGCCCCAAGCACCATCGGCTCAAACACTCCTCGGCGTGGCAACCGGTCGGCGCCACTAGAGACACACCGCCGGGTTGGATCTCCCCATCGGGTCGTCATTTTCCCGCCGAGTACCAGGACTGGGAACCACCCACCTGGCCGGAACTGCCGAACGGCGGAGATTGGCCGGAGCCCCAAGACTGGCAAGAACCACCGGGCTCTCCCGACGCCCTCACGAACCCGGAACCACCACTGCCAGCGGAACCTTTACCCGATTGGGCATCATCCCCGGCAGCGTAACCGGCGCGCCAAGCTGGTGACCTGCTAGTCGAGCGGCAAGGTCACGGTGACGGACGCTCCCATCGACGGCGAGGACTCGACCGCCATCAGGCCGCCCGCGGATGTCACAGCCAGGTGCATGAGCCGCAGGCCCATGCCCGAGTGCCTGCCGTGCGTGGCGGCCGAAACGTCGAAGCCGCCGCCGTCGTCGGTCACGCGGAGCTGAATGGCATGGTTGTCCCCAGAGCGGCAGACACAGCATAGCCGGACAGTCACGGAGGACGCCTCGGCATATTTATGGATGTTGCTCAGGAGCTCCTGCGCCGCCCGGTAGAGCAGCGTTGCGGACTTCCTGTCCACTTCCATCCCATGGTGGGGCGCCTCGAGGTGCACGGTGATCCCGCGCTCGCGCAGCGGGATGGCCAAACGGTCAATCGCCCCCGCGACGCCAAGCGCATAGAAATCAACCGGATGCGTATCGGTAAGAACGCCACGGACTGCGACGACGTCGTCGCTTGCTAGTGATTTCATGTTCCAACTGTGCGCCCGGCGCCTTGTTATTTTCTTGTAACTTTCCGGCGTGTCCCCCGTTTGAAGGGGCGCATCAGAGGCGTGCCCTGCCCGACTCTACGCCAGGGTGTAACCCGCCCCGCGGACGGTCTTCAGCCAGCGCGGATTTCTAGCGTCGTCCCCCAGCTTCCGGCGCAGATTGCCGATGTGGGTTTCGATGATCCGGCCGGGGTCGCCACTACCGGCTGCGCCGCCGGCCGGGCCTGAATTCCGCTTCACGAGACCCAACAGACTCACGAGCTCCGCCTTGGTGACCACCCCGCTGCCGCGCTGCAGCAGGATACGCAGGAGGTCGAACTCGGTGCGGGTCAGCTGGAGGGCACGTCCTCCGACGGTGGCTGCCCGCGCCGCGCAGTCGAGCTCCAGCCCCTTGTGCTGATAGGTACCCTCGTAGGCCCGGGCTGCGGCGAGGTCGTGGGCTGCTGGCAGGACCTGCGCCAACGCGGGCGCCTTCACCGGCCGAAGGCTCCGCACCGGCCGGACAGAGCCCCGCAGCCGCGGCGAGACCAGCGGCGGTTCCCGCGGCGTCACGATCGGCGGGACGGTCAGCTGCCGCGGCCGGCGCAGCATGCCGTCGACGCGGGCTCGGAACTCCCGTGGCCGGATGGGCTTGACCATGTAGTCGTCGGCCCCCGCGTCCAACGCCCTCAACGTAGTCCGAAGGTCGCTTCGCCCCGTGACGATCAGGATGTACGTGTGGCTGAACTCGCGGATGCGGCGCAGCACGTCGTAGCCGTCCGTGTCCGGAAGCGCCAGGTCCAGCGTGACAGTATCCGGGTGCTTGGCACGCACCAGCGCAACCCCGGATTCGCCGGTGGCGGCGCAGTGCACCTCGAACCCGGCCTCCCCGAGCGTCGCCTGCAACAACGACCGGACTTCCTCATCCCTGTCGATGACGACGACGACACGACGATCATTCATCCCTTACCCCCTGTAAGGACCGCATGATTAAAGACTGCGTCTCAGCCTACTAGCCGTGTGTCCCGAAATGAGGCAGCACCCTCACACGCCGCAACACAACATCGCCGGCAGCAGAGCCGCAGGGCAGGACATTACTCCCGGAGCGCCCGCGTGAGCTCAGCCCTGGCGAGCAGTTCGCCGTCGGAGGGGTAGGCCACTTCCTCGAACACCAGGGGGTGCGGCGCCGCCAGGACGGAACGTGCGTCGCGCTTCCGTGCGAGCAGGCGCTCGTGCAGCCACTCCGGACGCTCCTGCCCCTCCCCCACGTACAGCGCAGACCCCACCAGCGCACGCACCATGTTGTGGCAGAAGGCGTCGGCCTGGACGGTGGCGACAATGACGCCGTCCGGGCCACGGGAAAACTCGAAACGCTGCAGCTCGCGGACGGTGGTGGAGCCCTCACGCGGTTTGCAGAAGGACAGGAAGTTGTGCAGGCCCAGCAACTTCGCCGAGCCCTCATTCAGCAGGTCCACGTCCAGAGGCGCCTTGTGCCAAAGGGTGTCGTACCGGCTGAGCGGATCCCACTTCTCCGGCCCATCCGCGATCCGGTAGCTGTAGCGGCGCCACAGCGCCGAGAAGCGGGCGTCGAAGCCTTCCGGGGCCACCGCAGCGTGACGCACCACAATGGCGCCAGTCTGCTCCCCCAGCCCGCGGCTGAGCGCTCCCCGCAGCCGGCGCAAAAGGGCGACGGCGGGATCAACTGCCGCGCCACGGCTCAGCCCCAGCCACTCGTCTTCCTTGAGGTCGAGGTGGACCACCTGGCCGCGGGCGTGCACCCCGGCGTCCGTACGTCCGGCGACCGTGACGCGCACGGGACGGCGGAGCAGCAGCTCCAGCGCGCCCTCCAGAACCCCCTGAACCGTACGCAATCCAGGCTGCACCGCCCACCCGCTGAACGGGCCGCCGTCGTACGCCAGATCCAGCCGGATACGCAAAAACCCGCCGCCCCCCAAAACGGGGGCAGCGGGTCTTTGGTGGGTCATAGACTCAAGTCTATGCGAAGGATTTAGCGAATTACTTCGCGTCCTTGGCCTCGTCGGCAGCAGCTTCGTCAGCGGCAGCTTCCTCGGCCGGAGCCTCTTCAGCGGCAGCTTCTTCAGCCGGAGCTTCCTCAGCAGCGGCTTCCTCAGCGGCCGGAGCCTCTTCGGTTGCAGCTTCGGTCTCGACGACCTCTGCCTCGGGAGCTTCCTCAGCGGCCGGAGCAGCAGCAGCGGCGGCCTGGGTCGCCTCGGCCACAACAGCCTGCTTGGCGGAAACCGGGTCGAGGACCAGCTCGATGACAGCCATGGGAGCGTTGTCGCCCTTGCGGTTGCCGATCTTGGTGATGCGGGTGTAGCCGCCGTTGCGGTTCTCCACAGCCTGCGCGATGTCGGTGAACAGCTCGTGGACGACGCCCTTGTTGCTGATCAGGCCGAGAACGCGGCGGCGGGAAGCGAGGTCGCCACGCTTGGCGAAGGTGACCAGGCGCTCTGCGTACGGCTTCAGGCGCTTGGCCTTGGTGACCGTGGTGGTGATCCGCTTGTGCTCGAACAGTGCGGAAGCCAGGTTCGCGAGCATGAGACGCTCGTGAGCCGGGCCGCCACCGAGGCGCGGACCCTTAGTGGGGGTAGGCATAATTGTTTCTCCTCATATGGAAGCCGGGAGGCTGCGCACAACATGGTGCGGGCCAGCCCCTCGGCCAAGATCTGCTTGTTAGAGCTCGTCGTCGCTGAACGCGGCGTCGTCCTCTTCGATGGCTGCGGCGCGGGCTGCCAGGTCGAAACCGGGAGGGGAGTCCTTCAGGGACAGACCCAGTTCAACCAGCTTTGCCTTGACCTCATCGATGGACTTCGCACCGAAGTTACGGATGTCCATCAGGTCAGCCTCGGAGCGGGCAACGAGTTCACCCACGGTGTGGATGCCCTCACGCTTGAGGCAGTTGTAGGAACGGACGGTGAGGTCCAGATCCTCGATCGGCAGAGCCATGTCTGCTGCCAGGGCAGCATCCGTCGGCGACGGGCCAATCTCAATACCCTCAGCTGCGGTGTTCAGCTCGCGGGCCAGACCGAACAGTTCCACCAGGGTCGTGCCAGCGGAAGCAACGGCATCGCGCGGGGCGATGGCCTGCTTGGTCTCGACGTCGACAATGAGCTTGTCGAAGTCGGTGCGCTGCTCAACACGGGTGGCTTCCACGCGGAAAGTAACCTTCAGCACCGGCGAGTAGATGGAGTCAACCGGAATGCGGCCGATCTCTGCGTCGCCGGACTTGTTCTGAGCTGCCGAAACGTAGCCGCGGCCGCGCTCGATGGTCAGTTCGAGTTCGAACTTGCCCTTCGAGTTCAGCGTGGCAATGTGCAGATCCGGGTTGTGGAACTCGACGCCGGCCGGCGGAGCGATGTCCGCGGCGGTGACGACTCCGGGGCCCTGCTTGCGCAGGTAAGCAACAACCGGCTCGTCGTGCTCGGAGGACACGGAGAGGTTCTTGATGTTGAGGATGATCTCGGTGACATCTTCCTTGACACCCGGAACCGTTGTGAACTCGTGCAGCACGCCATCGATCCGGATGCTGGTTACAGCGGCACCGGGGATGGAGGAGAGCAGGGTACGGCGGAGGGAGTTTCCGAGGGTGTAACCGAAGCCCGGCTCCAGCGGTTCAATGATGAACCGTGAGCGGTTTTCGGAGACGACCTCTTCGGAGAGGGTGGGGCGCTGTGCAATGAGCACTTAGGTTTCCTTTCGGCGAGCATCCGCTATATGACGCAACACAGGTGGTGGAAAATCGGTCTGAGGACTTAACGCGCTGGGCTTGCCCGGACCCGAAACGGGTCCGGGCAAGCTCCGGTGCACGGAAAGTACTTAGACGCGGCGGCGCTTCGGCGGACGGCAGCCGTTGTGCGCGGCGGGGGTGACGTCCTGGATGGAGCCAACCTCGAGGCCGGCAGCCTGCAGCGAACGGATGGCGGTTTCGCGTCCGGAACCCGGTCCCTTGACGAACACGTCAACCTTCTTCAGGCCGTGCTCCTGTGCACGCTTGGCGGCGGCTTCGGCAGCCATCTGCGCAGCGAACGGGGTGGACTTACGCGAGCCCTTGAATCCAACCTCACCGGCGGAAGCCCAGGAGATCACAGCACCGGTCGGGTCCGTGATGGACACGATGGTGTTGTTGAACGTGCTCTTGATGTGCGCCTGGCCAAGCGCGATATTCTTCTTGTCCTTCTTACGCGGCTTGCGAACCGCGCCACGAGTCTTCGGGGGCATTTCTTCTCCTACAGAAAGTTATTTGGGGGAAGGCCGTGCTGATCCCACATGTGCCGTCAGGCAAATGTGGTTTAGCGGGCCTTCTTCTTGCCGGCGACGGTACGCTTCGGGCCCTTGCGGGTACGAGCGTTGGTCTTCGTACGCTGACCGCGTACGGGCAGGCCCTTGCGGTGACGCAGGCCTTCGTAGCTGCCGATTTCAACCTTGCGGCGGATATCTGCTGCCACTTCGCGGCGAAGGTCACCCTCAACCTTGTAGTTGCCTTCAATGTAGTCACGCAGCTCTACCAGCTGCGCGTCCGTCAGGTCCTTGACCCGAACGTCAGCGCTGATGCCGGTGGCAGCCAGGGTTTCGTGTGCACGGGTCTTGCCCACGCCGTAGATGTAAGTAAGCGCAATTTCCAGCCGCTTTTCGCGGGGAATGTCTACGCCAGCGAGACGAGCCATAGTGGCGGTACTCCTTGAATAAACCGGAGGTCGTAGGCAGTACACCCGCACCTTCAGTGCGGCCCCAGCCTCCGACCGGGGGTTAGCTGTCCGGACTCTTTCTAGCTCAATGTCCCAGTTCAGCTTGTGCTGCCTTTATTTACTTGCGTGGGTTAGCAGCCCAGGGATTCCCCGAGGGGAATTAGCCCTGGCGCTGCTTGTGGCGCGGGTTCTCGCAGATCACCATGACCCGGCCGTTACGGCGGATCACTTTGCACTTTTCGCAGATCTGCTTGACGCTCGGCTTGACCTTCATGGCGTTCCTTTGCGTGATAGCAGTTGGGCCGATGGACCGGCCTTAGGCAAATGCCTTGGCCGCCCAACGTTTACTTGTAGCGGTAGACGATACGACCACGTGTCAGGTCGTAAGGGCTCAGCTCCACCACTACGCGGTCCTCAGGAAGAATCCTGATGTAGTGCTGGCGCATCTTTCCAGAGATGTGTGCCAGGACGACGTGCTTGTTGGTGAGCTCAACACGAAACATCGCGTTGGGCAGCGCCTCAGTCACTACGCCCTCGATCTCAATGACCCCGTCCTTCTTGGCCATATCCTCCGCTAACTGTTGTTTGCCACAGACCTCCGGCTGGCGCCGGGCATGACTGCGGACGTTTTTTGATTTGATTGACCGTCGCCCTCCGGCCCGCAAATGGGCGTGGCAGGGCAGACAACCAACATGCAACTCTACGGCATTAGGACCGGAAAGTTAAATCCAGCCATGTTAGCGCACATTGCCCGGGTATGCACCAAATTCGCCCGCGGGAGTTGTCACCGGCCGGGCGCTGCTGACCCCGTCAAGAATGGCCAAACGTACGACGTCGGCTGCCGCACTCTGCAGGGTGATGAGACTTATCTGCCGGGCAGCTTCCGTGCTCCTGTCCAGCTCCTGGCCCCCGGTGGCGAGGCAGAACACCGTGTCCCCGTCGGCCAGCGTATGGCTCGGATTCAGGGCCCGCGCCAGCCCCGCATGGGCAGCCGAGGCGGTCCGCTTGCACTCGGCGACGTCCAGCACTGCAGTCGTGGCGACGACGACGAGCGTGGTGTTGAGGGAGGGGCCGGGCCCGTCCGCAGCAGCCTTGGTTTCGACAGGCTCAACCAGCGGACTGGCAGGCTCAACCAGCGGACTGGCAGGCTCAACCAGCGGCAGGCCGAGCGCGTTCACCACTGCCAGCGCCCCGATAACAACGCCGGTCTCCAAGGTGACTGATGCTGTGCCCACTCCCCCTTTGTATTTCCCCCGTCCGATGACGGCTCCGGTGCCGGCACCCACATTGCCGCGTTCGGCGTCGTGTCCCTCCATTTGCGCGCCGGCGATAACCGCCGCCTCGTATCCCATCTCTGCGTCCGGGCGGGCGCTGAAGTCACCGCCGCGGCCGAGGTCGAAGATGGCGGCGGCCGGAACGATGGGCACCACCCCTCCCGTCACTGCGAAGCCGCGGCCTTGCTCCTCGCACCAGCGCTGGACACCATGCGCGGTCACCAGTCCGTACGCGCTGCCGCCGCTGAGCACCACGGCGTCCACGGTGCGCACCAGGGTGGTGGGGTCGAGCGCATCGGTCTCATGGGTTCCTGGTCCTCCCCCGCGGACGTCCACCGAACCAACTGTCCCCGCAGGGGGCAGGACCACTGTCACGCCGCTCAGCCACCCGCCGTCGGACTTCTGCTGGTGGCCCACACGCAAGCCCGGCACATCGGTGATCTTTCCCTGCGCCCCGGCTGCTTTGTTGGCTCCGTCTTTGTTGGATCCGTCGCTCGCTTCCATGGCTCCCATTCTGCCCCGGGAGGTGACCCGGCGACGCAGAAAGATCCCCACGATGCGCAAAATCCCTGACGACACCGGAATTCCAGTGTCACCAGGGATTTTGTGTATCGCCCAGCTGAGAGCGCGTCGCCAAGCTAAATGCGTGTCCTCAGGGAATCGGGACCGGCACCACGCCAAGGGGCGCGAGCCGGGCTGCGCCGCCGTCGGGCGCCGACAGGACCCAGATGCCCTTCTCGTGCACGGCCACGGAATGCTCCCACTGGCACGAGCGCTTGCCGTCGGTGGTGACCACGGTCCAGTCGTCCTCCAGCACGGCCGTCTCGATGCCGCCGCGCACCAGCATCGGCTCGATGGCCAGGCAAAGGCCGGGACGGATCTTCGGGCCGCGGTGGCTCGTGCGGTAGTTCAGCACGTCAGGTGCCATGTGCATCTCCGAGCCGATGCCGTGGCCCACGTAGTCCTCGAGGATGCCCAGGGGCTTGCCGGGCACTGAGGAGACATAGTCGTCGATCGCCGCGCCGATGTCGCCCACGAACTTGCCCTTGGCCAGGCCGGCGATGCCGTGCCACATGGCTGTCTCGGTGACGTCGGAGAGGCGCTGGTCCTCCGGGTCCGGCGTTCCCACGATGACGGTCCGGGCCGAGTCGGAGTGCCAGCCGTTAACGATGCAGCCGCCGTCGATGGAGATGATGTCCCCGTCCTGCAGGACCTTGTCGCCCGGGATGCCGTGCACCACTTCCTCGTTCACGGACGTGCAGATGGTGGCGGGGAAGCCGTGGTAGCCGAGGAAGTTGGACTTGGCGCCCGCTTCCAGCAGCACCGAGGCGAAGACCTCGTCCAGCTGCTTGGTGGTGACGCCCGGGGCTGCCGCTGCCACAGCCGCGTCGAGGGCGCGGCTCAGGACGAGCCCGGCCTCGTGCATGGTGCGCATCTGGGCGTTGGTCTTGTATTCAATCCGTGGCTGGCCGAATGCCATCAGCGGTGCTTCCTCTCAATGTGCCCCCGGCCGGCAGGTTTCCGGATGTGGAAATAAGCGGCCCGGGGCTAAAAGCCGGAGGCCCCTCCCCATGGTCCGGGAGGAGCCTCGCAGCGTTGGAACTAATCTCAGGCGGCCTGCGCCTCTTTGATGGCCTGCATGACGCGGTCGGTGACCTCGTCGATCTGGCCAATGCCGTCAACCTGGGTCAGGATGCCGCGATCGGCATACTTGGCCACAACAGCCTCGGTCTGCTCGTGATAGAGGTCCAGGCGGTGGCGGATGACGGCTTCGTTGTCGTCACTGCGTCCGGTTTCCTTCGCGCGGCCCAGCAGGCGGTGCACGAGCTCCTCGTCGTCGGCGGTGAGCTGCAGGACGACGTCCAGCTTCTGGTCGCCGTCGGCCAGGATCTGGTCCAGGTAGTCAACCTGGGCGGTGGTGCGGGGGTAGCCGTCCAACAGGAAGCCGTCCTCGACGTCGCCTTCGCTGAGACGGTCACGGACCATCTTGTTGGTCACGCTGTCCGGGACGAAATCCCCGTTGTCCATGTACTTCTTGGCCTCAACGCCGAGCGGCGTCTCGCCCTTCACGTTGGCGCGGAAGATGTCGCCGGTGGAGATCGCAACGACGCCGAGGCGTTCCGAGATGCGCTCCGCCTGCGTGCCCTTGCCCGAACCCGGTGGTCCGATAATCAACATTCTGGTCATCGCAATAGCCCTTCGTAGTGACGCTGCTGTAGCTGCGCGTCAATTTGCTTGACGGTTTCCAGGCCAACGCCCACCATGATCAGGATCGAGGTGCCACCGAACGGGAAGTTCTGGTTTGCGTTGATCAGCACGAGCGCCACCAGCGGGATCAGTGCCACGAAGCCAAGGTAAATGGCGCCGGGCAACGTGATGCGCGACAGGACGTACTGCAGGTAATCCGCGGTCGGCTTGCCGGCACGGATACCCGGGATGAAGCCGCCGTATTTCTTCATGTTGTCGCTGACCTCTTCAGGGTTGAAGGTGATCGCGACGTAGAAGTAGGTAAAGAACACAATCATGGCGAAGTACAGCGCCATGTAAATCGGATGGTCACCGCGGGTCAGGTTGTTGTTGATCCACTCAACCCACGGCTGGATCGACTCCCCTGCCTTCGGCTGGTTGAACTGAGAGATCAACGCCGGCAGGTAGAGCATCGAGGAAGCGAAGATGACGGGAATAACGCCGGCCATGTTCACTTTGATGGGAATGTAGGTGCTGGTGCCGCCCACGGTACGTCGCCCGATCATGCGCTTGGCGTACTGCACCGGGATGCGGCGCTGGGACTGCTCCACGAAGACCACCAGGGCAACCGTCAGCAGGCCGATGGCCAGCACGATGAAGAACGTGCCCGGACCCTGGGCGGACCAGATGGCGCCCAGCGAGGTGGGGAAGCCGGCAGCGATGGCCGTGAAGATCAGCAGCGACATGCCGTTGCCGACGCCCTTCTCGGTCACGAGCTCACCCATCCACATGATGAGGCCGGTGCCGGCCGTCAGCGTGATGATGATGAGGATCGTAGTGATGACGCTCTGATCCGGGATGATCGGCAGGTTGCAGCCGGGCAGCAGCTGGCCTGAGCGCGCCAGCGACACCAGCGTCGTGGCGTTCAGCAGGCCAAGGGCGATGGTCAGGTACCGCGTGTACTGCGTCAGCTTGGACTGTCCGGAGGCGCCCTCTTCGTACAGCTGCTGGAACCGCGGGATGACCACACGCAGCAGCTGCACAATGATGCTCGCCGTGATGTACGGCATGATGCCCAGGGCGAAGATGGAGACCTGCAGCAGTGCACCACCGCTGAAAAGATTGACGAGCTGGTAGATCCCGCCCTGGGTCTGCCCGTTCGACAAGCATTGCTGGACATTCTGGTAGCTCACACCGGGCGAGGGGATAAAGGCTCCCAAGCGGAAGATTGTGATGATTCCCAGCGTGAACAACAACTTGCGTCGCAGATCAGGCGTTCGAAACGCCCGGCCGAATGCGCTTAGCAAGCGTCCTCCTCAGTAATTTATAGGTCACGTGATGCAGGTCGATAAACCCAACAACCGAGTCTAACCGGTGTTTGCGGCATGCGAACAATCCGGAAGACCCAATGGGTATGAAAAAACTCCCGGCACGGGGGCCTCGGCCCCCGTGCCGGGAGTTTGCGCAGCGGGCAATTGCCCACCAGCTCCGGGAAGAAATCCCTTAGAGCGCGGTGGTGCTGCCGCCGGCTGCAGCGATCTTTTCAGTCGCGCTGGCTGAGAAGGCGTGGGCGGTGACGTCAACCTTGACGGTGATGTCGCCGGTGCCAAGCACCTTCACGGGCTGGTTCTTGCGAACAGCACCCTTTGCAACCAGGTCCTCCACGGTGACAGCGCCACCTTCCGGGAACAGCTCGTTGAGCTTCTCCAGGTTTACAACCTGGAACTCAACCCGGAACGGGTTCTTGAAGCCGCGCAGCTTCGGCAGGCGCATGTGCAGCGGCAGCTGGCCGCCGGCAAAGCCAGCCTTCACCTGGTAGCGGGCCTTCGTACCCTTGGTACCGCGACCGGCGGTCTTACCCTTGGAGCCTTCACCACGACCAACACGGGTCTTGGCGGTCTTGGCACCCGGGGCGGGACGCAGGTGGTGAACCTTCAGAGCGCTCTGCTTTTCAGCAGCTGCGGTCTCGGCCGTGTTCTTCTCTGCCATTACTTCGCCTCCTCAACATTCACGAGGTGCGGAACCGTGTTGAGCATTCCCACGGTCACGGCGTCGGCGGTGCGGACAACGGTGTGTCCGATCCGCTTCAGGCCGAGGGACCGCAGGGTGTCGCGCTGGTTCTGCTTGGCGCCAATGACGCCCTTAATCTGGGTGATCTCCAACTTGGCGTCGGAGGGAGTCAGGTTCTTCGCCATGACTTAGACACCTGCCTTCTGGTTCATCAGAGCCTTCACCAGTGCCGGCGGAGCGATCTCGTCGAGCGGCAGGCCACGGCGTGCTGCCACGGCTGCCGGCTCTTCGAGGCGCTTCAGGGCGTCAACGGTCGCGTGAACGATGTTGATGGCGTTGGAGGAACCGAGCGACTTGGAGAGGATGTCGTGGACGCCCACGCACTCCAGTACCGCACGGACCGGACCACCGGCGATAACACCGGTACCGGCGGAAGCCGGACGCAGCATTACGACGCCTGCAGCGGCTTCACCCTGAACGCGGTGAGGGATGGAGTTGCCAACGCGGGGAACGCGGAAGAAGGACTTCTTAGCCTCTTCAACGCCCTTGGCGATAGCAGCGGGAACTTCCTTGGCCTTGCCGTAACCGACGCCGACCAGGCCGTTACCGTCACCAACGACGACGAGTGCGGTGAAGCTGAAGCGACGACCACCCTTGACGACCTTGGATACGCGGTTGATGGTTACAACGCGCTCGATGAACTGGTTCTTCTCGGCTTCACGTCCGCCATCGCGGCCGCCACGGCCACCGCGGTCGCCGCGGCCCTGGCCACGGTCGCCACGCTCGCCGCGACGGGCGCCACCACGGCGGTCCTCGGCAGCGGGGGCAGTGGTCTCAGCAGCTGCGGCTTCGGTCGCCTTCTCTTCTGCAGACACAGTGTCCTTTTCCTTGTTTGCTTCGGTCACAGTGACAGCCCACCTTCGCGTGCACCGTCAGCGACGGCCGCGATCCGGCCGTGGTACTTGTTACCACCACGGTCGAAAACGACAGCTTCGACGCCGGCAGCCTTGGCACGCTCGGCGACGAGCTCGCCAACGCGCTTGGCCTTGGCGGTCTTGTCACCGTCGAATGCACGAAGGTCAGCTTCCAGAGTGGACGCGCTCGCTACGGTCTGGCCAATGGTGTCATCGACAACCTGGACAAATACGTGGCGTGCGGAGCGGTTGACGACCAGGCGAGGACGTACAGCCGTTCCGGAGATGCGCTTGCGGATACGAAGCTGGCGGCGGCTGCGCGAAGCAGACTTGCTCTTGTTCGTACGCTTCTTGTTAATGGCGATGGCCATGGTTACTTACCAGCCTTTCCGACCTTGCGGCGGATGACTTCGCCCGCGTAGCGGATGCCCTTGCCCTTGTACGGGTCAGGCTTGCGCAGCTTGCGAATGTTGGCAGCAACCTCGCCGACCTGCTGCTTGTTGATGCCTGAGACAGAGAGCTTGGTCGGCCCCTCTACTGCAAAGGTGATGCCGGCCGGAGCCGAGACGTTGACCGGGTGGCTGTAGCCGAGAGCGAACTCAAGGTCAGAACCCTTGGCCTGAACGCGGTAACCGGTACCGACGATTTCAAGCTTCTTCTCGTAGCCTGCGGTGACGCCCTGGATCATGTTGGCGATCAGGGTGCGGGTCAGGCCGTGCAGCGAACGGGAGGCGCGCTCGTCGTTCGGGCGGGTGACGGTCAGGGTGTTCTCTTCGAGGGCAACCTCGATGGGGCTGGCCACAGTGTGGCTCAGTTCGCCCTTGGAACCCTTGACGCTGACGACAGAGCCGTCAACCTTGACCTCAACGCCGGCCGGAACGGTGATGGGGAGACGTCCAATACGTGACATTATTCTCTTCCTTTCCCGTTACCAGACGTAAGCGAGGACTTCGCCGCCCACGCCCTTCTTGCCGGCCTGCTTGTCAGTCAGGAGGCCGGAAGAGGTGGACAGAATTGCGATACCCAGGCCACCCAGCACGTGGGGCAGGTTGGTGGACTTCGCGTAAACGCGGAGACCCGGCTTGGAGATGCGACGGACACCCGCGATTGAACGCTCGCGGTTCGGACCGAACTTGAGCTCGAGGGTCAGCTTCTTGCCGACTTCAGCGTCCTCTTCCTTCCAGCCGGCGATGAAACCTTCGGCCTTGAGGATGTCAGCAACGCGAGCCTTGAGCTTGCTGTAAGGCATAGACACGGAATCGTGGTATGCCGAGTTTGCGTTACGCAGGCGCGTAAGCATATCTGCGACAGGATCTGTCATTGTCATTTGGGCACTTGCCCTTCCTCGTAACGGTTTCCGCCGTTCTGTCCCTGGGGAACCAGAGCGGCCGGACCTTTTACGTAGTTAATTAAGCTTCGGTCTTGAACGGGAAACCAAGCGCCTTGAGCAGCGCGCGGCCTTCGTCGTCGGTCTTGGCGGTGGTCACAACCGTGATGTCCATACCGCGGGTGCGGTCGATGGAGTCCTGGTCGATCTCGTGGAACATAACCTGCTCGGTCAGACCGAAGGTGTAGTTGCCGTTGCCGTCAAACTGCTTGCCGCTGAGGCCGCGGAAGTCGCGGATACGGGGCAGGGCCAGCGTGACCAGACGGTCCACGAATTCCCACATGCGGTCGCCTCGCAGGGTTGCGTGTGCACCAATGGGCATGCCTTCGCGCAGCTTGAACTGGGCGATCGACTTGCGGGCCTTGGTGACCTGCGGCTTCTGGCCGGTGATCAGGGTGAGGTCGCGGACAGCGCCGTCGATCAGCTTGGAGTCCTTGGCGGCATCTCCAACACCCATGTTCACTACAACCTTGACCAGACGGGGAACCTGGTTCACGTTCTCGTACTTGAATTCCTCAAGGAGCGAGCTCTTGATGGAATCGGCGTACTTGGTCTTCAGACGAGGAACGATCTTCGTTGCCGGAGTCTCGAGAGTCTCAGTCATTAGATGTCCTTCCCGGAGCTCTTGGCCACGCGGATGCGGACGGTCTTCTTGACGCCGTCCTTCTCTACGGTGTCGAGGCGGAAACCAACGCGGGTCGGCTTCTTGGTGGACGGGTCAACGAGAGCCACGTTGGAAACGTGGATCGGAGCCTCGACAACCTCGATGCCGCCGGTCTTGGTGCCGCGCTGCGACTGTCCGACCTTGGTGTGCTTGGTTACGCGGTTGATACCTTCAACCAGCACGCGGTTGGTGTCCGGGAACACGCGCAGGACCTTGCCCTGCTTGCCACGGTCGCCGCCGCGCTCAGCCTTGGCGCCAGTGATGACCTGTACCAGGTCACCCTTCTTGATCTTAGCCATGGACTAGAGCACCTCCGGAGCCAGAGAAACGATCTTCATGAACTTCTTGTCACGGAGTTCACGACCAACCGGTCCGAAGATACGGGTACCGCGGGGGTCACCGTCGTTCTTCAGGATGACGGCTGCGTTCTCGTCAAACTTGATGTAGGAACCATCCGCACGGCGGCGTTCCTTCTTGGTACGGACGATGACAGCCTTGACGACGTCGCCCTTCTTTACGTTGCCGCCCGGAATTGCGTCCTTGACGGTTGCGACGATGACGTCGCCGATGCCTGCGTAGCGACGGCCAGATCCACCGAGAACGCGAATGGTAAGGATTTCCTTAGCACCCGTGTTGTCGGCGACCTTGAGTCGCGACTCCTGCTGAATCACTATTTACTCCTTGCGTCGCGCCGGTTCTCAGACCGAATAACTTGCTACGGAATGAGCCTTGCGGAACGGTTGATCGGGGTGTCTCTTGACCTGACTGGATTTTGCCAGACCAGGCCTAAACGCCCGTGCCACAAACAGTTGCTCCCGAGCCTGTGAAGGCGCATGGGGGCACTATGCCGTGGCACGATTGTTTACGAGGTTTGCTGCAGGCGCACAACAGGCGCCATACAAACTCAAAATCTTAGCACAGTTTGGCCCAGCCTCCATATCACCTCCCGCCGCTCCCCCGCAACGTACGACGGCGACAGGTACTGCCGCGTTCGTCCCGCCGTCGGCTGCATCCCCAATTAACGCGGAAACCCCCGCTCCCAAAGGGAACGGGGGTTTCCTTGCAGCCAGGCTGCGGGGTGTTACTTAGCCTTCTCGAGGATTTCCACGAGCCGCCAGTTCTTGGTGGCGGACAGCGGGCGGGTCTCGGCGATGACAACCAGGTCGCCGATGCCGGCGGTGTTCTGCTCGTCGTGTGCCTTGACCTTGGAGGTGCGGCGGATGACCTTGCCGTACAGGGCGTGCTTCACGCGGTCTTCAACCTGAACAACGATGGTCTTGTCCATCTTGTCAGAGACCACGTAGCCGCGACGCGTCTTACGGTAACCGCGCTGCTCAGCCGTAGCTGCCGTAGCAGTTTCCGTCACGTTCTCGTCCTTTTCACTCACTTGGCGTCCTCCTCGGTCTCAGCCTCGGCAGGCTTTTCAGCCTTCTTCGCTGCAGACTTCTTGGACTTCTTTTCTTCCTTGGCTTCCACAACCGGTGCGGCAACCTCGGCACGAATGCCCAGCTCGCGCTCACGGAGAACGGTGTAGATGCGTGCGATGTCCTTCTTTACCGCGCGCAGACGACCGTGGTTCTCCAGCTGACCGGTGGCGGACTGGAAACGCAGGTTGAACAGCTCTTCCTTGGACTTGCGGAGTTCTTCAACGAGACGCTCGTTGTCGAAACCGTCCAGCTGTGCGGGTGCGAGATCCTTCGACCCTACTGCCATTTCTACTCACCACCTTCGCGACGCACAATGCGTGCCTTCAACGGCAGCTTGTGGATTGCCAGGCGCAGGGCCTCGCGAGCTACCTCTTCATTGACACCGGAGAGTTCGAAGAGAACCCGGCCCGGCTTGACGTTGGCGACCCACCACTCCGGCGAACCCTTACCGGAACCCATGCGGGTTTCGGCAGGCTTCTTGGTCAGCGGACGGTCCGGGTAGATGTTGATCCAGACCTTACCGCCACGCTTGATGTGGCGGGTCATCGCGATACGGGCAGATTCGATCTGACGGTTCGTGACGTATGCCGGGCTCAGGGCCTGGATGCCGTACTCACCGAAGGAGACCTTGGTGCCGCCCGTGGCAGCGCCGGAACGACCCGGGTGGTGCTGCTTACGGTGCTTGACTCGACGTGGGATAAGCATTTAAGCCTGTCCTCCTTCTGCTGCCTGTGCCGGTGCTGCTGCCTCGGCTGCCGGAGCTGCAGCAGCAGGTGCTGCGTCGGCTGCCGGACGGTCGTTACGACGGCGGCGGTCACCACGGTCAGCGCCACCCGGGCGGCCCGGACGGTCACCGGAGCGGCCACGGGACGGAGCAGCAGCTGCCTGCTGAGCCAGTTCCTTGGAGGTGACGTCACCCTTGTAGATCCAGACCTTCACGCCGATGCGGCCGAAGGTGGTCTTGGCTTCGTAGAAGCCGTAGTCGATGTTCGCGCGGAGGGTGTGCAGGGGCACACGGCCTTCGCGGTAGAACTCCGAGCGGGACATTTCTGCGCCACCCAGACGGCCCGAGCAAGCGATACGGATACCCTTGGCACCGGCACGCTGTGCGGACTGCATGGCCTTCTTCATCGCACGGCGGAATGCCACGCGGGAAGTCAGCTGCTCTGCAACACCCTGGGCAACAAGCTGGGCTTCCATCTCGGGGTTCTTGACCTCGAGGATGTTCAGCTGAACCTGCTTGCCGGTGAGCTTTTCGAGCTCGCCACGGATGCGGTCTGCCTCGGCGCCGCGGCGGCCGATGACGATGCCCGGACGTGCCGTGTGGATGTCCACGCGGACACGGTCACGGGTGCGCTCGATCTCAACCTTGGCGATACCGGCGCGCTCCATGCCCGTGGACATGAGCTGGCGGATACGGATGTCTTCGCGAACGAAGTCCTTGTAGCGCTGGCCGGACTTGGTGCTGTCAGCGAACCAGTGCGATACGTGATCGGTGGTGATGCCGAGTCGGAACCCGTGCGGGTTTACTTTCTGTCCCACTTAGCGAGCCTCCTCTTTCTCCGGGGTAGCGACTACCACGGTGATGTGGCTGGTGCGCTTCTTGATCTGAAATGCACGACCCTGAGCACGCGGCTGGAACCGCTTCATGGTCGGGCCTTCATCAACAAACGCTTCGCTGATGATGAGGTCACCTTCGTCGAACGCAACACCGTCGCGGTCCGCGAGGACGCGGGCGTTGGAGATTGCCGACTGAACTACCTTGAATACCGGCTCCGAAGCTGCCTGGGGGGCAAACTTCAGAATTGCCAGAGCCTCGTTCGCTTGCTTTCCACGAACAAGGTTGACGACGCGCCGGGCCTTCATAGGCGTTACGCGGATGTGGCGCGCAATTGCCTTGGCTTCCATTGCTTTCCTTCTCTCGTCTTTGACGTAAGTGCAGGCGCCTAGCGGCGCTTGCCCTTACGGTCGTCCTTGACATGGCCGCGGAATGTCCGCGTGGGAGCGAATTCGCCGAGCTTGTGCCCGACCATCGACTCGGTGACAAACACCGGGATGTGCTTGCGTCCGTCGTGCACGGCGATCGTGTGCCCGAGCATGTCGGGGATGATCATCGAGCGGCGGGACCAGGTCTTGATGACGTTCTTGGTGCCCTTTTCGTTTTCCCTTGCGACCTTCACAAAGAGGTGCTGGTCAACGAAAGGACCTTTTTTCAGGCTGCGTGGCATGTGTCCAGGCTCCTATCGCTTGTTCTTGCCAGTACGACGGCGACGAACAATAAGCTTGTCGCTCTCTTTGTTGGGGCGGCGGGTACGGCCTTCAGGCTTACCGTTCGGGTTGACCGGGTGACGACCACCGGAGGTCTTACCTTCACCACCACCGTGCGGGTGGTCAACCGGGTTCATGGCGACACCACGGACGGTCGGGCGAACGCCCTTCCACCGCATACGGCCGGCCTTGCCCCAGTTGATGTTCGACTGCTCGGCGTTGCCGACCTCGCCGATCGTGGCGCGGCAGCGCACGTCAACGTTGCGGATTTCGCCGGAGGGCAGACGCAGCTGGGCGAAGCGGCCTTCCTTGGCGACGAGCTGAACAGAAGCACCGGCGGAACGGGCCATCTTGGCACCGCCGCCCGGGCGCAGCTCAACCGCGTGGATAACAGTACCCACGGGGATGTTGCGCAGGGGCAGGTTGTTGCCAGGCTTGATGTCAGCGTTGGCGCCGGCTTCCACGAAGTCGCCCTGGGAGAGCTTGTTCGGGGCGATGATGTAACGCTTGGTGCCATCAACGTAGTGCAGGAGGGCGATGCGAGCCGTGCGGTTCGGATCGTACTCGATTTCGGCAACGCGGGCGTTGACGCCGTCCTTGTCGTGGCGACGGAAGTCGATCAGACGGTACTGGCGCTTGTGTCCACCACCCTTGTGACGGGTGGTGATCTTACCGGTGTTGTTACGGCCGCCCTTCTTGGGCAGCGGACGTACCAACGACTTTTCCGGCGTCGACCGCGTGATTTCGGTGAAGTCAGCTACGCTCGAGCCGCGGCGGCCCGGCGTAGTCGGCTTGTATTTACGGATTCCCATAATTCATTTCCTCGTTAAAGTGGTCTCCGCTACGCGAGCGGACCGCCGAAGATGTCGATAGTGCCTTCTTTGAGGGTCACAATGGCACGCTTGGTGCTCTTGCGGGTGCCCCATCCGAATTTGGTGCGCTTGCGCTTACCGGCACGGTTGATGG
The DNA here is from genome assembly GCF_042884885.1 of Arthrobacter sp. NPDC058097. Lineage (NCBI taxonomy): Bacteria > Bacillati > Actinomycetota > Actinomycetes > Micrococcales > Micrococcaceae > Arthrobacter > Arthrobacter sp. NPDC058097. The sequence continues at coordinate 18,597 of NZ_JBHVSZ010000002.1, read as the reverse complement.
TGTTGATCGATTCGACCTTGACGGAGAAGATCTTCTCCACGGCCAGCTTGATCTCGGTCTTGTTCGAGCGGGGGTCCACCAGGAAGGTGTACTTGCCCTCGTCGATCAGGCCGTAGCTTTTTTCCGAGACGACGGGTGCAAGCACAACGTCGCGCGGGTCTTTGATGGTGGCTGCGCTCACTTGGCATCCTCCTCGTTCTTTGCAGCCTTGTCAGCAACGAATGCTTCGTAGGCAGCCTTGGTGAAGACTACGTCGTCGGAAACGAGCACGTCGTAGGTGTTCAGCTGGTCCACGTACAGGACGTGAACTTCGGCGAGGTTGCGCACGGAGAGTGCAGCAACGTCGTTCGCGCGCTCGATGACGACCAGCAGGTTCTTGCGCTCGGAAACTCCGCGCAGGGCTGCCAGTGCTGCCTTGGAGGACGGCTTGTCGCCGGCAACCAGTTCAGAAACGACGTGGACGCGGCCGTTGCGGGCGCGGTCAGAGAGAGCGCCGCGCAGTGCAGCAGCAATCATCTTCTTGGGGGTCCGCTGGCTGTAGTCACGCGGGGTGGGCCCGTGGACGATGCCACCGCCGGTCATGTGCGGAGCGCGGATCGAACCCTGACGGGCGCGGCCGGTGCCCTTCTGCTTGAACGGCTTGCGGCCTGCACCGGAAACTTCAGCGCGGGTCTTGGTCTTGTGGGTACCCTGGCGAGCAGCAGCGAGCTGGGCAACGACGACCTGGTGCAGCAGCGGCACGTTGGTCTGAACGTCGAAGATCTCTGCAGGCAGGTCAACCTTGACAGTGTTAGCCATTGAACTAGGCTCCCTTCACGGCGGTGCGTACGAGTACGACCTGGCCGCGGGCACCGGGAACGGCGCCCTTGATCAGGAGCAGCGACTTCTCGACGTCAACCGCGTGGACCGTGAGGTTCAGCGTGGTGTGACGAACGGCGCCCATGCGGCCGGCCATTTTCATGCCCTTGAAGACGCGGCTCGGGGTGGATGCTCCACCGATAGAACCGGGCTTACGGTGGTTCTTGTGGGCACCGTGGGAAGCTCCAACGCCGTGGAAGCCGTGACGCTTCATAACACCGGCGAAGCCCTTACCCTTGGTGGTGCCAACGACGTCGATCTTCTGGCCGGCTTCGAAGACCTCTACGGAGAGCTCCTGGCCCAGCTCGTACTCAGCAGCATCTGCGGTACGGAGTTCGACGACGTGACGGCGAGGCGTGACGCCTGCCTTTTCAAAGTGACCAGCCAGCGGCTTGGTGACCTTGCGGGGATCGATCTGGCCGTAGCCGATCTGAACGGCGACGTAGCCATCAGTCTCTGCATTGCGCAGCTGGGTGATGACGTTCGAGTCAGCCTGGACAACAGTGACGGGGATGAGCTTGTTGTTCTCGTCCCAGACCTGGGTCATGCCGAGCTTCGTGCCCAGCAGGCCCTTTACGTTACGGGTTGCGGTCATAGTCTCTCAGCACCTCCCTAAAGCTTGATTTCGATGTTCACGTCGGCCGGCAGGTCGAGACGCATGAGCGAGTCAACAGCCTTGGGCGTGGGGTCGATGATGTCGATCAGACGCTTGTGCGTGCGCATTTCAAAGTGCTCGCGGCTGTCCTTGTACTTGTGGGGAGAGCGGATAACGCAGTACACGTTCTTCTCCGTGGGCAGCGGCACCGGGCCGACTACCGTTGCGCCTGCGCGCGTGACCGTCTCAACGATCTTCCGTGCTGAAACGTCAATGACCTCGTGGTCGTATGACTTCAGCCGGATGCGGATTTTTTGTCCCGCCATGTCGCCTGACTCTCTTTCAGTAAGTGCTGCTCTGTTTACTTGCGTGTTGTATGGCTGCCGAAGCATTTGAAGTCGTAACTACCATCCGCCGCACAAGCTGAATCCGGATGAATCCGGGTTCCTCAACCTGCCGGCGCACCCGACCCCCGCGGTCGGGCGTGTCGCGCTGTGCAAGACGCACGAGCCCGCATTTCCTTGGGGGTGGGTTATGTTTGGGCTTCGACCTGGACCCTGACACCCGGCATTATCCGGATCGGGACGCGAAGAAGCGCTTGAACAACTCAACTAGTATGCCGGAATTTGCCCGAGGATGCGAATCGGGCCTTTTTAGCGGCGTTTAGGCCGCCGTTTCCGCCCCCGTTCGTCCGCTGGTCCTCCCCCCGGGCGTCATTGCCTCCGGCAATCATCGGTTGGATGATGGGTGAATGGCCGTGCAGAACGCCGACGCCGGCAGCAATGACTCCGGCAGCGCCGCAGTCACCGCAGATGCCGTGAACAACCTCGCCGGACGCCTGCGCCCGGATTTCACCTTGGGCGTTGCTGCCGCTGCCTTCCAGATCGAGGGCGCCCTCGCCGCGGACGGCCGCGGCCCGTCGGGCTGGGATGCCTTTGCGGCGAAGCCGGGCAACATCCTCCACGGACATTCGCCGGCGGTGGCCTGTGATCACTACAACCGCGTGCCGGAAGACGTTGCCCTCATGCGCGAACTCGGCATCGACTCCTACCGCTTCTCGATCTCGTGGCCAAGGGTCCATCCGGACGGCAGCGGCACAGCGAACCCGCGGGGTCTGGACTTCTACGACCGGCTGGTTGACCTGCTGCTGGCGGCCGGCATCTCCCCCATGGCCACGCTCTACCACTGGGACACTCCCCTGCCCCTTGAGCGCAGCGGAGGCTGGATGAACCGGGCCACGGCCGGGCGCTTCGCGGAGTACGCCGCCGCTGCCGGCCAGCGGCTCGGCGACCGGGTGGCGCAATGGGTCACGCTCAACGAACCCGTCTCCGTCACCCTGAACGGCTACGCCCTCGGTGTCCATGCACCGGGGCGCGACCTGCTGTTCAAGGCGCTGCCATCGGTCCACCACCAGCTGCTCGGCCACGGGCTCGCGGTCCAGGCCCTGCGCGCCGCCGGCGTGGCCGGGAGCATCGGCGTCACCAACCTGCACTCCCCCGTACGCCCTGCCACCCGGCGGCTGGCGGACAGACTGTTGGCCAAGGTCTGCGACCTTGTCCTCAACCGCGTGTACGCCGATCCCATACTCCTGGGACGATACCCTGCCCCGCCACTTGCCGCCCGTCCCTGGTTCAGGTTCCTGTCGCGGACGTCCGACGACGACCTCCGCTTGATCAGCCAGCCGCTCGACTTCTACGGGGTGAACTATTACTACCCGGTGCGGGTTGCCGCGGGACAGGGGCCGCCGGAGACTCCTGCTGGTAACGCACGGGCCATGGCGCGGGTGCCGTTCCACTTCGCGGCCTTCCCCGAATATGCCACCACCGGATTCGGCTGGCCGGTGGCCCCGGACCATCTGGGCATCCTGCTGCGGGAACTCAAGGACAGATACGGGGAAGCTTTGCCGCCGGTGTACATCACCGAGAGCGGCGCAAGCTTTCCGGAACCCGAACACGTCACCGGCCCGATCGCGGACTCGGGCCGGATCGACTACCTGGCGCACCATCTGGGCCAGGCGGTGAACGCCACGGCAGCCGGCGGGATCGCGCACGACGTGCAACTGCTCGGCTACTTCGTCTGGACGTTCATGGACAACTTCGAATGGGCCGCCGGGTATTCACAGCGCTTCGGCCTGGTGCACGTGGACTTCGAGACCCTGAAACGGACGCCCAAGAAGTCTTTCTACTGGCTGCAGGCACTCAGCCGGGCGCGGGCGCGCACGGCCTGATGCCGCGCCTGGCGGTTCTTGTCGGACCTACTGGTTCTTGTTCGCCCGGTTGATCCGCTTGGCGCGTTCAATCTCATGGCGGAAGTGCTTCTTGGCCCAAACAACGCCAACCACCACGGCTGCAACCACCAGCAGGAAAATAAGCCAACCCATGATGCTCCCTCTTTGCCACGAATCTGTCTTTGCACCGAAACTGTCGCGAGCACTAACCCTATCAGGGGCACCTTCCCCAATGGGGGGCTGCAGATACGAAAACAGCCCCGCTGCGAGTAGCAGCGGGGCTGTTTTCGAAGATCAGGCCAACAGGCCTGCAATCAGCAAGAGTTACTTGATGATCTTGGTGACACGTCCCGAACCAACGGTGCGGCCGCCTTCACGGATAGCGAAGCCGAGGCCCTCTTCCATAGCGATCGGCTGGATGAGCGCAACGGTCATCTCAGTGTTGTCGCCAGGCATAACCATTTCCGTGCCTTCCGGCAGGGTGATAACGCCGGTTACGTCCGTGGTACGGAAGTAGAACTGCGGGCGGTAGTTCGAGTAGAACGGGTTGTGACGTCCGCCTTCGTCCTTGGAGAGGATGTAGACGTTAGCCTCGAAGTCGGTGTGCGGGGTGATGGAACCCGGCTTGACGACAACCTGGCCACGCTCGACGTCGTCGCGCTTCAGACCGCGGAGCAGCAGGCCACAGTTCTCGCCGGCCCATGCTTCGTCGAGCTGCTTGTGGAACATCTCGATACCGGTAACCGTGGTCTTCTGGACCGGGCGGATGCCGACGATCTCGACCTCGGAGTTGATGGCGAGGGTTCCACGCTCGGCGCGGCCCGTAACAACGGTGCCACGGCCGGTGATCGTGAAGACGTCTTCGATCGGCATCAGGAACGGCTTGTCGCGGTCACGTACGGGGTCCGGAACGGACTCGTCGACAGCAGCCATCAGGTCCTCAACGGACTTGACCCACTCCGGGTCGCCTTCCAGAGCCTTGAGGCCGGAAACGCGGACAACCGGTGCTTCGTCGCCATCGAAGCCCTGCGAGCTCAGGAGCTCACGAACTTCCATTTCAACGAGGTCGAGGAGTTCCTCGTCGTCAACCATGTCTGCCTTGTTCAGCGCGACCAGCAGGTAGGGAACACCAACCTGGCGGGCGAGCAGAACGTGCTCGCGGGTCTGAGCCATCGGGCCGTCAGTAGCGGCAACCACGAGGATTGCGCCGTCCATCTGAGCAGCACCGGTGATCATGTTCTTGATGTAGTCAGCGTGACCCGGAGCGTCTACGTGTGCGTAGTGGCGCTTCTCGGTCTGGTACTCAACGTGGGAGATGTTGATGGTAATGCCGCGCTGACGCTCTTCCGGAGCAGAGTCGATCGACGCGAAGTCACGCTTCTCGTTGAGAGTCGGGTACTTGTCGTACAGCACCTTGGAAATGGCGGCCGTCAACGTCGTCTTACCGTGGTCAACGTGACCGATGGTACCGATGTTAACGTGCGGCTTAGTCCGCTCGAACTTTGCCTTTGCCACAGGTTCCTCCTAGAACGTTTTTCAAATGGCTTACCTTCGACCGCGCTTATCGCGGCAGAAACTCCAGTAAGTCTACTTGGGGGCTTTGGATTGATGAAATTGCAGATTCAGGAACTAATACTAGTGCCTAGAGCCTGTTCGTGCTGATGGCCGGAACCGGGCCGGAACCAGCGTTCCGGCCATCCGCACTAAGTGTGTTCCGCAGGGGAAACGCACCTGGTTTTTCGCAGCTTGTCGCGAGGACAGTCCTGGGGACTATTCGCCGCGGGACTTCTGGATGATCTCGTCGGCAACTGCCTTCGGGACCTCGGCGTAGCTGTTGAACGTCATGGAGTACACAGCGCGGCCCTGGGTCTTCGAGCGCAGGTCACCGATGTAGCCGAACATGCCGGACAGCGGTACGTGTGCGCGGACAACCTTGACGCCCTGAGCGTCCTCCATGGACTGCATCTGGCCACGGCGGGAGTTGAGGTCACCGATAACTTCACCCATGTATTCCTCAGGGGTGCGGACCTCAACATCCATCAGCGGTTCGAGCAGAACAGGGTTCGCCTTGCGTGCAGCTTCCTTGAAAGCCATACGGCCGGCGATCTTGAACGCCATTTCCGAGGAGTCAACATCGTGGTACGCGCCGTCAACCAGCGTTGCCTTGATGCCAACAACCGGGTAACCGGCCAGGACACCGTCATTCAGTGCGTCCTGGATACCGGCGTCGACCGACGGGATGTACTCGCGCGGAACGCGGCCACCGGTGACCTTGTTCTCGAACTCGTACAGCTCGCCTTCCGCAGTGTCCAGCGGCTCGATAGCGATCTGGATCTTTGCGAACTGGCCGGAACCACCGGTCTGCTTCTTGTGCGTGTAGTCGTGACGCTCAACGGCACGCTTGATGGTTTCGCGGTAAGCAACCTGCGGCTTGCCAACATTGGCCTCGACCTTGAATTCGCGGCGCATGCGGTCCACCAGGATGTCCAGGTGGAGTTCGCCCATGCCGGCGATGATGGTCTGGCCGGTGTCTTCGTTGAGGGAGACCTGGAAGGTCGGGTCCTCAGCGGAGAGCTTCTGGATGGCCGTGGAGAGCTTCTCCTGGTCACCCTTGGTGTTGGGTTCGATGGCAACCGAGATCACGGGCTCCGGGAAGCTCATGGACTCGAGGACGATCTGGTTGCTGGAGTCGCACAGGGTGTCGCCCGTGGTGGTGTCCTTCAGACCGATCGCTGCGTAGATGTGGCCGGCGGTAGCGCCCTCAACAGGCATTTCCTTGTTGGCGTGCATCTGGAACAGCTTGCCGATGCGCTCCTTCTTGCCCTTGGTGGAGTTGACCACCTGTGCGCCTGCTTCCACGTGACCGGAGTACACGCGGATGAAGGTGAGCTGGCCGAAGAACGGGTGCGCAGCAATCTTGAACGCCAGAGCAGAGAACGGCTCTTCCGCGGACGGCTTGCGGGTCAGTTCCTTCTCTTCGTCGCGGGGATCGTGACCGATCATCGGCGGGACGTCGAGCGGGTTCGGCAGGTAGTCGACGACTGCATCGAGCATCGGCTGAACGCCACGGTTCTTGAACGCGGAGCCACAGAACACCGGGTAGAGCTCGGAGTTGATCGTCATCTTGCGGATGCCGGCCTTGAGTTCGTCGATGGTGAGTTCTTCACCCTCGAGGTACTTCTCCATGAGTTCTTCGGAGGCCTCTGCAACGGTCTCCACGAGAGTGGAACGGTATTCCTCGGCCTTGGCCTTGAGGTCTTCCGGGATCTCGCGGATTTCGTACTTGGCGCCCATGGTCACGTCACCCTTGGCATCGCCGGGCCACACCAGTGCGCGCATGTAGAGCAGGTCCACGACGCCGATGAAGTCGTTCTCGGCACCGATCGGCAGCTGCATGACCAGCGGCTTGGCACCCAGGCGGCTGATGATGGTGTCTACGGTGAAGTAGAAGTCAGCGCCGAGCTTGTCCATCTTGTTGACGAAGCAGATGCGCGGAACGTTGTACTTGTCAGCCTGGCGCCAAACGGTCTCAGACTGCGGCTCAACGCCTTCCTTGCCATCGAAGACGGCAACTGCACCGTCGAGGACGCGCAGGGAGCGCTCGACCTCAACTGTGAAGTCCACGTGGCCCGGGGTGTCGATGATGTTGATCTGGTTGTTTTCCCAGAAGCAGGTCACGGCGGCAGACGTGATGGTGATGCCGCGTTCCTTTTCCTGTTCCATCCAGTCAGTGGTCGAAGCGCCGTCGTGCGTTTCGCCAATCTTGTGGTTCACACCTGTGTAGAACAGAATGCGCTCGGTGGTGGTGGTCTTGCCGGCATCGATGTGGGCCATGATGCCGATGTTGCGGACCTTACTAAGGTCTGTAAGCACGTCCTGTGCCACGGTGTCTCCCTTTCGGATGGACTACGCGTTCGCCGCCGGCTCGGTGGAGCCGGCGGCGTACGGGAAGTTTTACCAGCGGTAGTGGGCGAAGGCCTTGTTGGACTCGGCCATCTTGTGGGTGTCTTCGCGACGCTTCACAGCGGCACCGAGACCGTTCGAGGCATCCAGGATTTCGTTCTGGAGACGCTCGGTCATCGTCTTTTCGCGGCGGGCCTTGGAGTAGCCGACCAGCCAACGCAGGGCGAGGGCGGTGGAGCGGCCCGGCTTGACCTCAACCGGAACCTGGTAGGTGGCGCCACCGACGCGACGGGAGCGAACCTCGAGGGAAGGCTTGACGTTGTCCATGGCCTTCTTGAGGGCTGCAACGGGGTCGCCGCCGGACTTGGCGCGTGCACCTTCGAGGGCACCGTACACGATGCGCTCTGCGGTGGACTTCTTGCCGTCAACCAGCACCTTGTTGATCAGCTGGGTGACCAGCGGGGAGCCGTAGACGGGATCTGATACGAGCGGCCGCTTCGGGGCCGGACCCTTGCGAGGCATATTACTTCTTCTCCATCTTTGCGCCGTAGCGGCTGCGAGCCTGCTTACGGTTCTTGACACCCTGGGTATCGAGGGCACCGCGGACGATCTTGTAGCGAACGCCGGGGAGGTCCTTCACACGACCACCACGAACGAGCACAATGGAGTGCTCCTGGAGGTTGTGGCCAACACCGGGGATGTAGGCGGTAACTTCGATGCCACCGTTGAGGCGCACACGTGCAACCTTACGCAGAGCCGAGTTCGGCTTCTTCGGAGTGGTGGTGTAGACGCGGGTGCAAACACCGCGGCGCATCGGGCTGCCCTTAAGCGCGGGAGCCTTGGTCTTTGAGACCTTCGGCGTGCGGCCCTTGCGGACCAGCTGGTTAATCGTAGGCACTTTCGTGTTCTCCGTTTTATCCGGAGCGGCCTCTGACAGCCGCTCTCCTTTTGCTTTGCCCCGCCGCCCGAGCTTTGAAGAAGTCTCCAGAGCAGCTGAGGCGAAGCCTTAATGTCGGATCGCATACGGGAGACGCTGCAACTCGCGGCCGCAACTGTCCCTAGGCATGCAAAAATGTGGCATACGTTGCACAAGAACCCTGCAAACCGGAAACGTCGCTCTCGGTCCTGCCTTTCGGCTGATACAGCCTTCCAGCAAACCGGGCGCACTCATCCACTGCCACAATAACAATTGGTCTCAAGTTTAGCACGGACTCCCCCGAGGCCTTAATCCGCGCGGATCCCTGCTGGTTAAACAGCAACGCGGGGTCACTACGCGCCCAATCCGGATGGTGGATTGGGCGGTAAGTGACCCCGCGTTGCTTACAGCGGACCGTTACCGGAAATCGTTGCCGAGATCGTAGTCGTCCAGCGGAATGGCGTGGAACTCAGGAGCTCCGTCGCCGCCCAGCGTGTCGTAGGAGAAGTCGCTGAATGCGCTCGGGCCGGTGAACAGGTTGGCCTTTGCTTCTTCAGTCGGTTCCACCGTGATCTCGGTGTAGCGCGGGAGGCCCGTGCCGGCCGGGATCAGCTTACCGATGATGACGTTCTCCTTGAGGCCGAGCAGCGGATCGCTCTTGCCTTCCATGGCCGCCTGCGTCAGGACGCGGGTGGTCTCCTGGAAGGAAGCTGCGGACAGCCAGGACTCGGTGGCCAGCGACGCCTTGGTGATACCCATGAGCTCGGGACGTCCGGAAGCCGGAGTCTTGCCCTCGGATACAACGCGGCGGTTGGCTTCCTCGAACCGGGCGCGCTCTGCCAGCTCACCGGGGAGCAGGTCGGAGTCGCCGGACTCGATGACCGTGACGCGGCGCAGCATCTGGCGGACGATGACTTCCACGTGCTTGTCGTGGATGCCAATGCCCTGGCTGCGGTACACGCCCTGCACTTCGTCCACGAGGAACTTCTGTGCGGCACGCGGGCCCATGATGCGCAGGACCTGCTTCGGGTCGACCGGACCGTTGATGAGCTTCTGGCCCACCGTGACGTGCTGGCCGTCCTCGATCAGGAGACGCGACCGGCGCAGGACCGGGTAGGCGATCTCTTCGGAACCGTCGTCCGGAGTGATCACCAGGCGCATCTGGCGCTCGGATTCCTCGATGGTGATGCGGCCGGCTGCTTCCGCAATCGGCGCCACACCCTTCGGGGTACGGGCTTCGAAGAGCTCCTGGATACGGGGCAGACCCTGGGTGATGTCGTCGCCACCGCTGGCGGAAACAGCACCACCGGTGTGGAACGTACGCATGGTCAGCTGGGTACCGGGTTCACCGATGGACTGTGCGGCGATGATGCCCACAGCTTCACCGATGTCCACGGTCTTGCCGGTTGCCAGCGAACGGCCGTAGCACAGGGCACAGGTTCCGACGCTGGACTCACAGGTGAGCACGGAGCGGACCTTGACCTCGGTGATGCCGGCTGCGAACAGCTCAGCGATCACGACGTCACCGCAGTCGGTGCCGGCCGGAGCCAGGACGTTGCCCTTGGAGTCGACGACGTCCACGGCCAGCGTACGGGCGTAGGCGCTGTTCTCGACGTTCTCGTCCAGGGTCAGCTCACCGTTGGCGTCAGCCACGGCGATCGGGGTGACGAGGCCGCGCTCGGTGCCGCAGTCCTCTTCACGGACGATGACGTCCTGCGAGACGTCCACCAGACGACGGGTCAGGTAACCCGAGTTGGCGGTACGCAGCGCGGTGTCGGCAAGACCCTTACGTGCACCGTGCGTGGCGATGAAGTATTCCAGCACCGACAGGCCCTCACGGTAGGAGGACTTGATCGGACGCGGGATGATTTCACCCTTCGGGTTGGCCACCAGGCCACGGATACCCGCGATCTGGCGGACCTGCATCCAGTTACCACGTGCACCGGAGGACACCATGCGGTTGATGGTGTTCATCGGCGACAGGCTGTCACGCATGACCTGGGCGATCTCGTTGGTCGCCTTGTTCCAGATCTCGATCAGTTCCTGGCGACGCTCGTCGTCGTCGATAAGGCCCTTGTCGTACTGGCCCTGGATCTTGGCGGCGCGCTCCTCGTAACCGGCCAGGATGGCCGGCTTCTGCTCCGGCACCTCGATGTCGGAGATGGCGACGGTGACGCCCGAGCGGGTGGCCCAGTAGAAACCGGCGTCCTTGAGGTTGTCCAGCGTTGCGGCGGTGACAACCTTCGGGTAGCGCTCTGCCAGGTCGTTGACGATCCGGGACAGCTCGCCCTTGTCGGCAACAGCCTCAACCCACGGGTAGTCCTCGGGCAGGGTCTCGTTGAAGAGGACCTGGCCCAGGGAGGTGTCCACCAGTGCGGGCTGACCCTGCTCCCAGCCTTCCGGAGTTTCCCAGCCGGCGTAAGGAACGAATCCCTCAAGACGGATCTTGACCTGGGAGTTCAGGTGCAGCTCGTGTGCGTCGAAGGCCATGATGGCCTCGGACACGGAGCCGAAGACCCGGCCTTCACCAGCTGAACCGACACGCTTGGTGGTCAGGTGGTAGAGGCCGATGATCATATCCTGCGAAGGCAGGGTCACCGGGCGGCCGTCGGACGGCTTCAGGATGTTGTTGGACGACAGCATCAGGATGCGTGCCTCAGCCTGGGCTTCGGGGCTCAGCGGCAGGTGTACTGCCATCTGGTCGCCGTCGAAGTCAGCGTTGAAGGCGCCACAAACCAGCGGGTGGAGCTGGATGGCCTTGCCTTCAACAAGCTGCGGCTCGAATGCCTGGATACCGAGGCGGTGCAGGGTAGGTGCACGGTTGAGCAGCACCGGGTGTTCGGTGATGATCTCTTCCAGCACGTCCCAGACCTGCGGACGGTAACGCTCGACCATGCGCTTGGCCGACTTGATGTTCTGGGCGTGGTTGAGGTCAACCAGGCGCTTCATCACGAACGGCTTGAAGAGCTCCAGCGCCATCTGCTTGGGCAGGCCACACTGGTGCAGCTTCAGCTGCGGACCGACGACGATGACCGAACGGCCCGAGTAGTCGACGCGCTTGCCGAGCAGGTTCTGGCGGAAACGGCCCTGCTTGCCCTTGAGCATGTCGCTCAGGGACTTCAGCGGACGGTTGCCCGGTCCGGTGACCGGACGGCCGCGGCGGCCGTTGTCGAAGAGGCTGTCAACAGCTTCCTGAAGCATGCGCTTCTCGTTGTTGACGATGATCTCCGGAGCACCCAGGTCAAGCAGTCGCTTGAGTCGGTTGTTGCGGTTGATCACGCGGCGGTAGAGGTCGTTGAGGTCGGAGGTCGCGAAGCGGCCACCGTCCAGCTGGACCATCGGGCGCAGTTCCGGCGGGATCACCGGGACAGCGTCCAGCACCATGCCGAGCGGGCTGTTGTTGGTGGTCAGGAACGCGTTGACCACCTTCAGGCGCTTCAGGGCGCGGGTCTTGCGCTGGCCCTTGCCGTTGGCGATGATGTCGCGCAGGTTGTCGGACTCGGCCTGCATGTCGAAGTTCTCAAGGCGCTTCTTGATGGCCTCGGCACCCATGGAGCCCTCGAAGTACATGCCGTAGCGGTCACGCAGTTCGCGGTACAGGCCCTCGTCACCTTCGAGGTCGGCGACCTTCAGGTTCTTGAAGCGGTCCCAGACCTGCTCGAGGCGCTCGATCTCGGCGTCGGCGCGCTTGCGGACGTTCGCCATCTGGCGGTCAGCGGAGTCGCGTGCCTTCTTCTTGTCGGCAGCCTTGGCACCCTCGCCCTCGAGACGGGCAAGCTCGTTCTCAAGGTCGCGGGCGATCGCGGCGATGTCGGAGTCGCGGTTGTCGATCAGCTGCTTCTTCTCGACGTCATGCTCAACCTGCAGGTTGGGCAGTTCCGCGTGGCGGTTTTCCTCGTCAACGCTGGTGATCATGTAGGCAGCGAAGTAGATGACCTTTTCGAGGTCCTTCGGAGCCAGGTCAAGGAGGTAGCCCAGGCGGGACGGAACACCCTTGAAGTACCAGATGTGGGTTACAGGAGCGGCCAGTTCGATGTGGCCCATGCGCTCACGGCGCACCTTGGCGCGGGTGACCTCGACGCCACAGCGCTCACAGATGATGCCCTTGAAGCGCACGCGCTTGTACTTGCCACAGTAGCATTCCCAGTCGCGGGACGGGCCGAAGATCTTCTCGCAGAAGAGGCCGTCCTTCTCGGGCTTGAGCGTGCGGTAGTTGATGGTTTCCGGCTTCTTAACCTCGCCGTACGACCAGCCGCGGATGTCTTCCGCGGTGGCGAGGCCGATCTGCATGAGGCCGAAGGAGGATTCGCTGGACATATGGTCCCTGTTCTCTCTTGTTCTCTAAATTCTGAAGTCTTGGTTGCGGGTAGAGGGAGGGGACGACGGCGGGCGGTCACCCGCCGTCGTACTCCTTAGACCTCTTCTACGGAGCTGGGCTCTGCACGAGACAGATCGATGCCCAGTTCTTCCGCAGCCGTGAAGACTGCGTCATCAGAGTCACGCATTTCAATCGTGGTTCCGTCGGTGGAAAGAACTTCCACGTTCAGGCACAGCGACTGCATTTCCTTGATCAACACCTTGAAGGATTCGGGAACACCCGGCTCGGGGATGTTCTCGCCCTTGACGATCGCCTCGTAGACCTTCACACGGCCGTGGATGTCATCGGACTTGATCGTGAGCAGTTCCTGGAGCGTGTAGGCGGCGCCGTAAGCTTCGAGCGCCCACACTTCCATTTCACCGAAGCGCTGGCCACCGAACTGTGCCTTACCACCCAGCGGCTGCTGCGTGATCATGGAGTACGGGCCGGTGGAGCGGGCGTGGATCTTGTCGTCCACCAGGTGGTGGAGCTTCAGGATGTACATGTAGCCGACCGAGATCGGATCCGGGAACGGCTCGCCGGAGCGGCCGTCGAACAGGCGCGTCTTGCCCGAGGAGTCGATCAGGCGGTCGCCGTCGCGGGTCACGTTGGTGGAGTCGAGCAGGCCCGTGATTTCCTCTTCGCGGGCGCCGTCGAAGACCGGCGTTGCAACAGTGGTCTGGCCACTCTCACGCGGCAGGTTCGGCAGCTGCTTCGCCCACTCCGGCTCGCCTTCGATCTTCCAACCCGTCTTGGCAACCCAGCCGAGGTGCGTTTCCAGCACCTGGCCGACGTTCATACGGCCCGGAACACCCAGCGGGTTCAGGACGATGTCGACGGGGGTACCGTCGGCAAGGAAGGGCATGTCCTCGATCGGGAGGATCTTGGAGATAACACCCTTGTTGCCGTGGCGGCCGGCCAGCTTGTCGCCGTCGGTGATCTTGCGCTTGGCAGCCACGTAGACGCGGACCAGCTGGTTGACGCCCGGGGGCAGCTCGTCGTCGTTGTCGCGGTCGAAGACGCGCACGCCGATAACGGTGCCGGACTCGCCGTGCGGAACCTTCAGGGAGGTGTCGCGGACTTCGCGGGACTTCTCACCGAAGATGGCGCGGAGCAGGCGCTCTTCCGGAGTCAGCTCGGTTTCACCCTTCGGGGTGACCTTTCCGACCAGGATGTCGCCGGCTTCAACCTCGGCACCGATGTGGATGATGCCGCGCTCGTCCAGGCCTGCCAGGACTTCCTCGGACACGTTGGGGATGTCACGGGTGATTTCCTCGGCACCAAGCTTGGTGTCGCGGGCATCGATCTCGTGCTCCTCGATGTGGATGGAGGAAAGAACGTCCTCGGCAACGATGCGCTGCGAGAGGATGATGGCGTCCTCGAAGTTGTGGCCCTCCCATGACATGAATGCCACGAGGAGGTTCTTACCGAGGGCGAGCTCGCCCTGGTCCGTTGCCGGGCCGTCGGCGATGATGCCGCCAACTTCCAGGCGCTGGCCTTCGTTCACCAGAACACGGTTGTTGTAGCAGTTGCCCTGGTTGGAGCGGGCGAACTTGTTGATGCGGTAGTTGGTTTCCGTGCCGTCGTCGTTGAGCATGACGACGAGCTCGGCGGAAACCTCGGTAACCACGCCGGCCTTCTTGGCGATGGTGACGTCACCGGCGTCAACAGCGGCGGCACGCTCCATGCCGGTACCCACGAACGGGGCCTCGGAACGGACCAGCGGCACAGCCTGGCGCTGCATGTTGGCACCCATGAGTGCGCGGTTGGCGTCGTCGTGCTCGAGGAACGGGATCAGGGCGGTTGCCACGGACACCATCTGGCGCGGGGAAACGTCCATGAACTGAACGTCAGCAGCGGGAACCAGCACGGGCTCGCCTCCACCACCGCGGGCACGGACCAGTACGGTCTCTTCAGCGAAGCGCTTGTTCTCGTCGAGCGGAGCGTTGGCCTGTGCGATCAGGACCTCTGCCTCGTCGTCGGCCGTCAGGTACTGGACGTCGTCGGAGACGACGCCGTCCTTGACCAGGCGGTACGGCGTCTCGATGAAACCGAACGGGTTGATGCGGCCGTAGGAAGCCAGCGAACCGATCAGACCAATGTTCGGGCCTTCAGGGGTTTCGATGGGGCACATACGTCCGTAGTGGGACGGGTGGACGTCTCGGACTTCCATGCCGGCACGGTCACGGGACAGACCGCCCGGGCCCAGCGCAGACAGGCGGCGCTTGTGGGTCAGGCCCGAGAGCGGGTTGTTCTGGTCCATGAACTGGGACAGCTGGGAGGTTCCGAAGAACTCCTTGATGGCTGCCACGACGGGACGGATGTTGATCAGGGTCTGCGGCGTGATGGCCTCGACGTCCTGCGTGGTCATGCGTTCGCGGACAACGCGCTCCATGCGGGACAGACCGGTGCGGACCTGGTTCTCGATGAGCTCGCCCACGGCGCGGATGCGGCGGTTGCCGAAGTGGTCGATGTCATCGATCTCGACGCGCAGCTCGTGGTCTTCGCCGTCGCGCTTGCCCATGATGGTCTTCTCACCGGCGTGCAGCGCGACGAGGAACTTGATCATGGCCACGATGTCTTCAACGTGCAGGACCGAGGCTTCCTTGTCGCCAAGGGAGCGGTCGATGCCAAGCTTGCGGTTGATCTTGTAACGGCCAACCTTGGCCAGATCGTAGCGCTTGGAGTTGAAGTACAGGTTGTCCAGCAGGGACTGGGCAGCCTCGACTGTGGGCGGCTCGCCCGGACGCAGCTTGCGGTAGATGTCCAGCAGGGCGTCTTCGCGGGTTTCGGTGGCGTCCTTCTCCAGCGTTGCACGCATGGAGTCGTACTGGCCGAACTCCTCGAGGATCTGGCCTTCGGTCCAGCCGAGTGCCTTCAGCAGCACCGTGACCGACTGCTTGCGCTTGCGGTCGAGGCGCACGCCGACCTGGTCGCGCTTGTCGATCTCGAGCTCGAACCAGGCGCCGCGGGACGGAATGATCTTTGCGGTAAAGATGTCCTTGTCGCTGGTCTTGTCAGCGGCGCGCTCGAAGTAGGCGCCCGGGGAACGGACCAGCTGGGAAACGACGACACGCTCGGTGCCGTTGACGACGAAGGTGCCCTTCTCGGTCATCAGCGGGAAGTCACCCATGAACACGGTCTGCTGCTTGATTTCGCCCGTGTTGTTGTTCATGAATTCGGCCTTGACGTACAGCGGTGCCGAGTACGTAGCGTCCCGGTCCTTGCATTCAGCCATGGTGTACTTCGGATCAGCGAACTCCGGATCGGAGAAGCTCAGGGACATGGTGCCCTGGAAGTCCTCAATCGGGGAGATCTCTTCGAAGATGTCGGAAAGACCGGAGGTGGTGGCGACGCTCAGGTCGCCTTCTTCGACGGCCTTCGCAACGCGGGCCTGCCAGCGTTCATTTCCGACCAGCCAGTCGAAGCTGTCCGTCTGCAGGGCAAGCAGATTCGGAACGTCAAGAGGTTCGTGAATCTTTGCGAATGAGAGCCGGCGAGTCGCACCATCGGTGCTTGCCGTGTTAGCGGTTTCGTTATTAGAGGTGCTCGAGGCGACCAAGAGGGATCCTTCCACAGACCTTCAGGCGTTTTCAGATCTCCCCCGCTTTTCACCCTGCGAAGTGACTCCGCAGTGCTACCATCCGGTTCCGCTATATGACCCGGAACCTGGTTCTGCCCATGCTGGTGACGTTGTTCACGGCACATTGATGGAACAGCTAACAGGCTAAGCCCACCGCTATATGAAGGCTGAAGGTAAACAGGGAAGACGCAAATATCTACGATACGGCAAAACCCCACGCGTGTCTACCCCACTTGCCAGCAGAAAGCAAGCACCGTTGCCACGGGCACCTAACCGGAATGCACTCCGCCTTCCCAGCGTTGAATGCATAGGTGACCGGGCTCACGATACCCTTAGGCCAACCATCGACCAATAGATCGGAAGAGAATATCCATGAGCAACTCCGCGGACAACAGCGACGTCGTCATCCTGTCCGGCGCGCGCACCCCGCAGGGCCGGCTGAACGGGCAACTGGCGAGCTTCACCGCCGTCGAGCTCGGAGCGCACGCCATCAAGGCGGCCATTGCGGCGAGCGGACTGGAAGCCGACCGGGTGGACGCCGTGATCATGGGCCAGGTGCTGCAGGCAGGGGCCGGCCAGAATCCGGCACGCCAGAGCGCCATCGGCGCGGGCATCGGGTGGAACGTCCCCACGGTGACCATCAACAAGGTCTGCCTCTCCGGGCTCACCGCCGTGATCGATGCGGCGCGGATGATCCGTGCCGGCGACGCCACCGTCGTCGTCGCCGGCGGCCAGGAGTCGATGACGCGCGCGCCCCACGTACTTCCCGGCTCCCGCCAGGGCTGGAACTACGGCACCGTCCAGGCGCTCGATGTTGCGGCGCACGACGGGCTGACCGACGCGTTCGACGGCCAGTCGATGGGCCTGTCCACCGAATCCAAGAACCTGACGCTCGGCATTGACCGGACCGCGCAGGACAACGTGGCCGCCAATTCACACCAGCGTGCCGCGATCGCCTCGAAGAACGGCGTTTTCGACGACGAGATCTCACCGATCAGCGTCAAGCAGCGCAAGGGTGATCCCGTGGTGGTCTCCACCGACGAAGGCGTCCGCCCGGACACCACGGTCGAGTCCCTGGCCGGCCTGCGGGCCGCCTTCGTCACCGACGGCACCATCACCGCAGGCAACTCCTCCCCCCTGTCCGACGGCGCCTCCGCCCTGGTGCTGACCTCCCGGAAGTTCGCGGAGGAGAACGGCCTCGAGTACCTGGCGGTCGTGGGCAAGCCCGGGCAGGTGGCCGGGCCGGACAACTCACTCCATTCCCAGCCCTCCAATGCCATCCGGAACGCGCTGGACCGGGCCGGCTGGAGCACGGCAGACCTGGACTTCATCGAGATCAATGAGGCGTTCGGTTCGGTGGCCGTGCAGTCCCTCAAGGACCTGGACTACCCGCTGGAGCAGTGCAACATCCACGGCGGCGCCATCGCACTGGGCCACCCGATCGGAGCGTCCGGGGCACGGCTGGCACTCCACGCGGCACACGAGCTGAAGCGGCGCGGCACGGGCAAGGCGGCGGTCTCGCTCTGCGGAGGCGGCGGCCAGGGCGAGGCCCTCCTGCTGTTCCGTGATTAATACCGGGGGAACGGCTGACGGGCGGGGACTGATGGGCGGCAGGGAGCGCTTCCTGGCCGACGCGGCCGCGCGGGGCCTGGATGTCCAACTGGTCGAGCGGCTGGCGGCCCACAGCCTCGAGGAGGCGGCGGAGATCCTCGGCATCAGCCCGGCGGACATCGTGAAGTCGCTCGTGGTCAAGCACAAGGACGGCAGCTTCCTCTTCGCCCTCATCCCGGGCGACCGCCAGATCTCGTGGCCCAAGCTGCGCAGCCTGGTGGGCGTCAACAAGCTCTCGCTCCCGGCGGCCCACGTGGCACTCGAGGCAACGGGCTACGAGCGCGGCACCATCACGCCGCTCGGCAGCACCACGGCCTGGCCCGTCTATGCGGACCGGACCATCGCCGGCAAGCGGATCTCCATGGGCGCGGGCCAGCACGGCTACAGCGCCTTCGTGGACGCCGACGCCCTGGTCTCCGCCCTCGGCGCGGTGCTCGCGGACATCAGCGAACCCAACTGACACCCGCCGTCGAAAGAACGCGGCCTCAAAAAGCAACGCGGGGTCACTTAGCGCCCAATTCGGCCCTTGGATTGGGCGCTAAGTGAC